>NZ_CP089096.1:1560259-1872311 GCF_021172165.1 Flavobacterium channae
ATTGCTTTAGCAATTGACAATCAAATTATCACCAATACATTGGATTTCTTAAACGAAAAATATCCAAAAGAAGGAAAAAACAATTTATGGAAACTAGACCACGAAAACTATTTCTTTTATAACAATGTAGAATTAGCCGGAACCATTAATAAATTGATTAAAGAATGTATGGGCAATTCGATAACAAAAGATGCACTTGCCGATTTAACGTTACAGGAATTGATTATTCGAATTATTCAAACACAAACTACCAAACGTTTTGAAAGTGAAACATTCATTGATAACAATAGTCCGATTACGCCATCAATAGAATACATTAAAAATAATATTAGAGAAACTATCAATTTGAAAGATTTAAGCGATAAAGCTTGTATGAGTACCACTTCTTTTTATCGCTATTTCAAAAGAGAATTAGGCATGAGCCCAATTGAGTATATTTTGAATGAAAAGATAAAATACGCTAAAAAACTATTGAGCAATCCAAACATTCAGGTAAACGAAGTTTCTTATGCTACTGGTTTTGAAGATTGCAATTACTTTATTCGATTATTCAAAAAATACGAAGGCGTTACACCGAAACAGTATCAATTGATGAATTATAATGGGTAAAAAGTGATTAGTGAATAGTAATTAGTGAATAGTAATTAGTGAACAGTATTATTCATTTAATCGAATTTCTTCTAAGTTATCTGCTTCTTCTTCCGTAAATAATCTGTAATTTACTTTGAATGTTTTTCCGTAAGGGGTTTCTAAAGAAAAACCTCCTGCTCCTATTCCATCGGTAACATCCAACGTAAAATGTGCGTGTTTCCAATATTCGAACAAATCTTTGTCTACCCAAAATTCAAAACCCTGAATTGTTCCAATACAAACATCGCCATAACGCAAATAAAATCCGCCTTTTTCAAAACATTGCGGTTGGGTTCCTTCACAACAACCACCAGCTTGATAAAACATCAAATCCCCAAACTTTTCAGAAAGCATGGTAATTAGTTCAAGTGCTTTTTCGGTAGCATCTAATCGTTTTATTTTTTCCATATCTAAAATTTAAACATATAAGTCATATAAGTTTTATCCTCGTAGCATACTTCTTAAATGCTCTTAAAATAATTGCGCAAAACGTAATGTAAGCTTTTATGACTTATATGTTATAAAATAATTAAGTCCACAAAAGTTCAAATCGTATATAAAAACAAACCCAGCATTACACTGGGTTCGTTTATTATCCATTAAAAGAAACCTAATTTGTTTTTATTGTAAGAAATCAACATGTTTTTTGTTTGACGATAATGGTCTAACATCATTTTGTGGTTTTCTCTACCAATACCCGATTGTTTGTAACCTCCGAAAGGCGCTCCAGCAGGATAAGCATGATATTGATTTACCCAAACACGACCCGCTTGAATAGCTCTTGGTACTTGATATAATTCGTGAGCATCACGTGTCCAAACACCAGCTCCTAAACCATACATAGTATCATTTGCAATTTCTAAAGCTTCTTCAGTAGTTTTAAAAGTAGTAACTGCTAATACTGGTCCAAAAATTTCTTCTTGGAAAATACGCATTTTGTTGTGTCCTTTAAACAATGTTGGTTGAATGTAGTAACCTCCATCTAAATCGTCACCTAAATGATTCACATCACCACCACATAATAACTGGGCTCCTTCTTCTTTACCTAGTTGAATATAAGAAAGGATTTTATCTTTTTGAATTTGAGAAGCCTGAGCACCCATCATTACTGTTGGATCTAACGGGTTTCCTGTTTTAATTGCTTTAACGCGTTCTAATACTCTTTCAATGAATTTATCATAAATAGATTCATGAATAATCAATCTGGAAGGACAAGTACAAATCTCTCCTTGATTTAAGGCAAAAAGAACAGCACCTTCTAAGGCTTTGTCTAAAAACTCATCATCAGCATCCATAACTGATGGGAAGAATATATTAGGTGATTTTCCTCCTAACTCTAACGTTACTGGAATAATGTTTTCTGTAGCATATTGCATTACCATTCTTCCAGTTGCAGTAGAACCTGTAAAGGCAGCTTTTGAAACTTTTGGATTTGTAACCAAAGTTCTTCCTAACTCGGCACCAAATCCGTTAACAACATTCACTACACCAGCAGGAATTAAATCTCCAATAATTTCCATTAATACCATAATCGAAATTGGTGTGCTTTCAGCAGGTTTTAACACAACACAATTACCTGCAGCTAAAGCTGGAGCCAATTTCCAAACGGCCATTAAGATTGGGAAGTTCCAAGGAATAATTTGAGCTATAACTCCTATTGGCTCATGAACAATGATAGAAACAGTGTCTTTATCTAGTTCTGTAATTGAACCTTCTTCAGCACGAATTACACTCGCAAAATATCGGAAATGATCAATAGCAAGTGGAATATCCGCAGCCATAGTTTCACGAATTGCTTTTCCATTGTCTAAAGTTTCAACTGCTGCAATATATTCTAAGTTTGCCTCAATTCTATCGGCAATTTTATTAAGCATGATACTACGCTCCGTAGCTGAAGTTTGGCTAAATGATTTGAATGCTTCATCTGCAGCATTTACAGCCATTTCTACGTCTAATTTTGCAGAATGTGCTGCTTTCGACATTAATTTCCCGTCAACTGGAGATAATACTTCAAAATACTGTCCTGTTGAAGGAGCAGTCCATTTTCCATTAATGTAATTATCGTACTTTTCTTTTAATTGAGGTCTTTGAACTAAATTACTCATAATTTTGATTTTTAGGTTTGTTTCTCAAAATTAATTTCATTTCACTTCATAAAGTAGCACAATTATTTCATATGATAGCACAAAATTGATATTAATAAAATTTTAACGCTAAAAAAATTAACATTTAACATATTTTAGATTCTAATTTTATCAATTTGATAATTAAAACTGAAATAAATTTCCACAATGAGATGTTTAAAAATTCTAATTGCTTATTTCTAATTTCTAATTTTTAAAAGTATCTTTGCGGTTTAAAATTCGATACAAAATGCGTATATCTTACAATTGGTTAAAACAGTTCATTAAAACCGATTTAAAATCTGAAGAAATTGCTGACATCCTTACCGATTTAGGTTTAGAAGTTGAAGGTGTAGATAAATATGAAAGCTTAAAAGGTGGTTTACAAGGAGTTGTTGTTGGACATGTACTTACATGCGAAAAACATCCTGATGCCGATAAATTAAAAATCACTACAGTTGATTTAGGAGATGGAAACGCTCCTGTTCAAATTGTTTGTGGTGCTCCAAATGTAGCAGCTGGACAAAAAGTTCCTGTAGCAACGATTGGTACAAAACTTTTTGACAAAGAAGGAAACGCATTCGAAATTAAAAAAGGAAAAATTCGCGGTCAAGAAAGTCACGGAATGATTTGTGCTGAAGACGAATTAGGTCTTGGGGAAAGTCATGACGGAATTATGATTTTGGCTGAAGATTTAAAACCAGGAACTTTAGCTTCAAAAGTATTCCAAATTGAAAACGACGAAGTATTCGAAATTGGTTTAACACCAAATCGTGCTGATGCTATGTCTCATATGGGTGTAGCTCGCGATTTACGTGCAGGATTATTACAAAAAGGAACTTCTTCGGAATTAATTACGCCATCGGTAAGTAAATTTAAAGTAGAAAAACGTACTTTAAAAATCGATGTAAAAGTTGAAAACGAAAAATTAGCGCCAAGATATTGCGGTGTAACTATTTCAGGAATTGAAGTAAAACCTTCACCTTCTTGGTTACAAAACCGTTTAAAAGCCATTGGATTAACTCCAAAAAATAACGTAGTTGACGTTACAAATTATGTTTTACACGAATTAGGACAACCTTTACACGCTTTTGATGCGGCTCAAATTAAAGGAAGCAAAGTAATTGTAAAAACAGTTCCTGCAGGTACTAAATTTGTAACATTAGATGATATTGAACGTACGCTTCATGAAGAAGATTTAATGATTTGCGATGAAAATGGTCCAATGTGTATTGCGGGTGTTTTCGGAGGGAAATCTTCAGGAGTTTCTGAAAGTACACAAGCTATTTTCTTGGAAAGTGCTTATTTTAATCCGGTTTCTGTTAGAAAAACAGCAAAAAGACATACGTTAAGTACTGATGCTTCTTTCCGTTTTGAAAGAGGTATCGATCCAAGTATTACCGAATATGCTTTAAAACGTGCGGCTTTATTGATTCAAGAAGTGGCAGGTGGTGAAATTACCTCGGATATTATAGATATTTATCCTAAAAAGATTGAAGATTTTAGTGTTTTCATTCATTTTAATAAGGTGAATAAAATCATTGGAGAAGATATTAAACCAGAAACGATTAAAAAGATTTTGGCTTCTTTAGATATCAAAGTTAATAGCATTACCGAAGCTGGTTTAGGTTTAACTATTCCTTCTTACCGTGTTGATGTTACTCGTGAAATTGATGTTATTGAAGAAATTTTACGTGTTTACGGTTATAACAACATTAAAATTCCATCAAAAGTAAATGCTACAACAGCTTATTCTTCTAGAACAGAAGAGTTTAAAGTTCAAAATATTATTGCTAACCAATTGTGTTCGTTAGGATTTAACGAAATGATGGCGAATTCTTTAACAACCCCAGATTACGTTAAACTTTCTGAGAATTTAAAAGAAGAATTCAATGTAATGATGTTAAATCCATTAAGTAGTGATTTGTCTGCAATGCGTCAGTCATTATTATTTTCTGGATTAGAAGCTGTTTCTTTTAACATCAACAGAAAAAGAAGCGATTTAAAATTCTTTGAATTCGGAAAAAGCTACCACAAATTACCTGGCGGTTACGATGAAAACAAACACTTAACCCTTTTAGTAACTGGAAATCGTCAAAACGAAAGTTGGACAAATCCACAATCAAAATCAGACTTTTTCTTATTCAAAGGTTATATCAACACTGTTTTAAGTCGTTTAGGATTAGACAAAAAAGTAACTTCTTTACCGTTTGAAAATGATGTATTTGCAGAAGGATTAGCTTTAGCGGTTGGAAAAGAAATCATTGTAGAATTTGGTACCGTTAAAAAATCGGTTTTAAAACATTTCGACATCAAACAAGAAGTGTTATATGCAGATTTTGCTTGGGATAAAATTCAGAAATACGTTTCAAACAAAATTAAATTTACTGATATCCCTAAATATCCTGAAGTTCGTAGAGATTTAGCATTATTATTAGACGAAAGTGTAGCTTTTGAGCAAATCTATACGATTGCAAAACTAACAGAAAAAGGCTTAATAAAAGACGTGAATTTGTTTGACGTTTATCAAGGGAAAAACTTACCAGAAGGAAAAAAATCGTATGCTGTAAGTTTCATTCTTCAAGATAACTCTAAAACATTAACGGATACTCAAATTGATAAAATTATGAGTAAACTTCAAAGTAATTTTGAAAGTCAGTTAGGAGCGAGCTTGAGATAGTACTCTGTTTACAGTCGCAGTTTACAGTATAAAAAACGCCTGATTCAAATGAATCGGGCGTTTTTTTATTTTTATGAATGTCACGCTGAGTTTGTCGAAACTATTCTTTAACAAACTTCGCATTAGCACTACCCTTTTCAGAGTTCACCTTGACAAAATACGTTCCTGAAGCTAAATTTGCAACATCAATTGCATTTACATTATTAGTAACCGCCATTACAATTTGTCCTAATTGATTATAGATTTCGATTGAATTCAATTGAATACCTTGTTTTGCTTGAATATTTAAAACGTCTTTTGCTGGATTAGGATATAAAGTAAAATAAGTTCCAAAATCAAAATCTTGAGAGCTTAAAGCAGCAACTGTTGTTGTATATGTATTTGTTGTAATTGGGAAATTATAATCAAAGTAAATGTTAGCATTGTTAGTGAAAGTATCACCTAAAACTAAAGTTGGTTTCGTTTTAATTTTAAATAACACATAACCATCATTAGTTGCATCATTAAAATCTAAATTGATGTTTTCAAAAATGAACTCTACTTTATTTCCATTAATTCTGGTAAAAAAATCATGACTACTTTTTAATGGAATTAAAGTAGCAATATCAAACTTATTCAAATCAATCATGTCTTTTACTACAATATTTTCAGCAGGATAAGTACCCGTGTTTTCAAAACGAATTAAATAATGCACATATTTCCCAACTTCACTTGGCGTAATTGTTTCTCCTTGTAAACACGTTTTGTCGTTTGGATCGTATGAACCAACTACAATTTGTTTTAAAGCAGAAATATTATCGTTTTGCACTTCATCATTTGTAAAAGGCGTAATTTGAGCAAGAAAATCCAATTGATCACCGATATTAACTGCGGGTGTTTCCATTGGAGAATTTACATTAAAAACAATTCCAATCTCTCTAGTTTCGAAAGGTTGTAAATTAGTATAATTCCATGTGAAATTATTTACTGCTGAACTATTAAAAACTGGATTAGACAAAACATAATCCAATCTTGTATCATCAAAAGTAAATGAAATACTTCCATTTTCAATTTGATTTCCTTTGTTACGATAAATCAGTTTATAATTAGCATCAAAACCTGGACGAGCTGGAACTGTTGGAATCAACACTACTTCAACGTCATGATGAACTCCATTAGCTGTTACACAAAAATCTTGCGTAAACGGACTTGTTTGTGTTGGAAAATCAACAGTAAAACTAGTTGGGAAAATATTAAAATAGCTAGGGTTTTCAAGGTTTGGAGTTATAGTATGATTTCCTGCGGAAACTGGTATATTATAATTTCCTGTTTGGTTTACAATTAAAGAACCAGCATTAGTTCCATCAGTAATTGAAAAATTTAAATTGGAATAATTGATATCCGAAGCATCACAACCATTGTTGTTTGAATCGAGTTTTGTATTGCCTGAAATTTCATAGAATGTTCCTCCTGGTGTGAAAGAGCAGTAATCGTTTACGTTGCAATCAGGAATAAATGAATATAAACATTGTTGTTGCACATAATCAATTTCTTCAGCATCTGCACAAATAAAATTTAAGTTTGGGTTACTAAAAAAATCTAAAGTACACGAACTTTCATTTCCATTTTTTAAAAATAAACTTAGTAATTGATTTGAACTACATTTTAAATATTCTAACTTTGACAAGTTTTCAATATTTAAAGTTGTAATAAAATTTGAATCACAATCCAATTCTTTAAGTTTTGTTAATTCATCAACATTTAATGATGTTAATTGATTTGAATTGCATCTAAAATATTCTAAATTTAACAATCCTTGAACAGAAATAGAATTAATTTGATTATAACTACATATTATAGAGTTCAAATTGGTTAAATCATGAGCACTAAAATTCGTTAGTAAATTATTTTGAATAAAAAGGATTTCCAAACTTTCTAAATCTTCTATATTAATCTGTGCTAATTGGTTATTATTTGCGTTTAATAATCGTAGATTTAGTAATCCTTGAAGATTTAAGTTTGAAATTTGATTATCAGAACACCATACAGATTTTAGATTAGTTAAAGATTGTAAATTTAATGAAGTTAATTGATTGTTAGAACAATTAAACTGTACTAAATTAGTCAAATTTTGAATGTTTATTGAAGTTAATTGATTACTTAAACAAGATAAATGTTCCAAATTAATAAATGCTTCTATTCCTGAAATATTTGAAATATTTGAATTTGAAACATCTAGCCATTTTATAGCCTGAGCCTCACTCACTTGTATCTCACCATCATTATTTGAATCAATAACATTGTAACTATAAACACCCCAAGTACCATTCATCGAATTGTAAACTAATGAACTTGTTGACGCAATCTGATTACTCGGGCTCGCACTCAACAACTTCGCTTTAAAATTAGCATCAGGTATATTCACAATTTGAGCATTACCTAAAAAACCAATTATCAAAAAGGACAAAAAGTAAAGTTTTTTCATTTGTAAGAAATTAATGAAGCAAAAATAAGATAAATGCTTAAATAAAAAGCTATAATCTTATCCAATTTTCATTACAAAATTTCCTCAAAATTCACTAATTTAGCCACATGATAAAAGTCGTACTTATTGGTTCAGGTAATGTTGCACAACACTTAATTCAGGTGCTGTTACAAAGTAAAGAAGTGGATTTGGTACAAGCATTTGCTCGTAATCCAAGTCATTTATCGCATTTACTTCCTTCAACTAAAATCACATCAGATTATCAAAAAATAACGGAAGCGGATTTGTATATAATTTCGGTTACAGATAATGCTATTGCGGAAGTTTCGTCACAATTACCATTTGAAAATCGTTTGGTCGTGCATACTTCGGGTTCGTCAAATATTTCCGTTTTAAATGAGAAGAATAGAAAAGGTGTTTTTTATCCGTTACAAACCTTCACTAAAGGAAAAGATATCGACTTTACTCCTATTCCTATTTGCTTGGAAGCTGAAAATGAGGCCGATTATGAACTATTAGAAAAATTAGGCAATTGCATATCACAAAAGGTAGTTCACATTTCATCGGAACAACGAAAAAGTTTGCATGTAGCCGCTGTTTTTGTTTGTAATTTTGTAAATCATTTGTACCAAATTGGCAATGAAATTTGCGAAGAAAACAATGTTCCTTTTGAAGTATTACATCCTTTAATTCAGGAAACAGCACACAAAATCACAGAACTTTCGCCTAGAGAAGCACAAACGGGACCAGCTTTGCGAAATGACACCAAAACCATTGAAAAACATTTGGATTTCTTAGAAAATCAAGAATATAAAAACCTATATCAATTACTTACACAATCGATACAACATGTCAAAAAGTTATAAAGAACTCATGAACCAAATCAACACTTTTGTCTTCGACGTAGATGGAGTGTTAACCGACGGAACTATTCACGTAACACCAACAGGAGAAATGCTTCGTAATATGAACATTAGAGACGGCTATGCTATGAAAGCAGCTGTTGAAAATGGTTATACGGTTTGCATTATTTCTGGAGGAAGTAATGAAGGCGTTCGTGTTCGTTTACGAAATTTAGGAATCACTGATATTCACTTAGGCGTACCAAACAAAGTAGAAACGTTTAAAGAATTCACTGATATTTACAATATTCAACCTGAAAATGTGTTATACATGGGAGATGATATTCCAGATTATCATGTAATGCAATTGGTGGGATTACCAACTTGTCCACAAAACGCAGTTCCCGAAATTAAAGGAATTTCGAAATATGTTTCACATGTTGAAGGTGGAAAAGGTGCTGTTCGTGATGTAATTGAACAAGTTATGAAAGTGCAAGGCAAATGGATGGAACATTTTGATGCAAAATTTGATTAATTATAAACCATAAATTAAAAAAGATAAACACAAAACATGAAATACTTAAAATTAATTCGATACCAAAATTTATTGATGCTTGCTTTTATGCAATTGGTTTTTCGTTATTTACTTTTAAAACAATCTTATGTTGATTTAGCCTTAACCGATTTTAATTACATTTTACTAGTTATTGCAACGATTTGTATTGCCGCTGGTGGTTATGTAATTAATAATATTATGGATCAGGACACCGATGAAATTGCAAAACCGCAAAATCGTGTGGTTGGTGTTTCAATCTCAGAAACGGTGGCGTATAATTGGTACATTGGGTTAACCATTGTTGGTGTTGGAATTGGGTTTTATCTTTCTAATGTCATTTACAAACCTACTTTTGCTTCGATGTTTATTTTAGTAGCGACTTTACTTTACATGTATGCAACAAGTTTTAAACAAATTCCGGTTTTAGGAAATGTTGTGGTAGCTTTAATGCTATCTACAAGTATTGTAATTATTGGTTTGTTTGATATTTTACCTGCAATAGATATTGATAATCGATTCCGAATGAAAGAGGCTTTTGGTATTTTAACTCACTATGCCATTTTTGCCTTTATCATTAATTTAATTCGCGAAATTGTAAAAGATTTAGAAGATATAGATGGCGATTATCAATCAGGAATTAACACCTTACCTATTGCCATTGGAATTAAAAAAACCAAAATAATTGTTGGCGTTTTAACGGTAATTTCAATTGCTTTATTAGCCTATTACGTAAATGCTAACTTTTTTGAATTGGATTATGTGGTGTATTATGCAATGGTTTTAATTGTTGGTCCTCTGATTTATTTTGGAGTAAAATTATTAAATGCGGCAACTAAGAAAGAATTTCATCATTTGAGTTTGGTTTTAAAAATTATCTTGTTTTTTGGTATATTATCAGTTGCAGTAATCGTTTACAATTTAAAATTGATCAATGCTTAAAGAAAAACTAAATACAATCAACATTATTTTAGCTTCGGGTTCGCCAAGAAGACAACAATTCTTTAAAGAAATGGATTTGCATTATACCATTCGTTTAAAAGAAATTGAAGAAATCTATCCCGAGCATTTAAAAGCGGAAGAAATTACCAACTTTCTTGCTGAATTGAAAGCAAGTGCTTTTGAAAACGAATTGAATGCAAATGATGTATTGGTAACTAGTGATACTATTGTTTGGTTAAATGGTAAAGCATTAGGTAAACCAAAAGATTATGCAGATGCTTTTAAAATGCTACAAGAACTTTCAAATAAAACCCATGAAGTAATTACTTCGGTTTGTTTGAAAACAATCGAAAAAACAGAAGTTTTTCATTGTGTTACGAATGTGACTTTTGCGAATTTATCAGATGAAGCCATTGCCTATTATCTAGATAATTACAAACCATTTGACAAAGCCGGAAGTTACGGTATTCAAGATTGGATTGGTTTAATTGGAATTTCAAATATTGAAGGTTCTTATACCAATGTTGTAGGCTTACCTACCGAAATGTTATTTCAAAAATTGCTAAACTATGTTTAAACATATAGAAAATCCATATTTACATGAAGAAATTGCCACATTAGTGGTAATACTTGTATATGTGATTCTTAGAATAAGTATAGCTAAAATTGTAAGACGTTTTGCCCGATTAAATGAAGTTTTAGAGCATAGAACAAATTTAATTATCAAGTACATCAATTTACTACTTAGCATACTTGCTTTAATTTCTATTACTATCATTTGGGGAGTTAAAAAAGACCAAATTTTATTATTTATTTCGTCTGTATTTGCAGTTGTAGGTGTTGCCTCTTTTGCCCAATGGTCAATACTTAGTAATATTACAGCCGGAATTATTATTTTCTTTTCTTATCCATTTAAAATTGGTGATCGAATCAAAATTCATGATAAAGATTTTCCAATTGAAGGAGAAATTGATGATATCAAAGCTTTTTATGTAGTTTTAAAAACTATTGATGGCGAACTCATTACTTACCCAAATAACCTACTAATGCAAAAGGGAATTTCAGTAATTTATAAACCAACAGAAGAAAAAGAATTTTTTGATTAAATCAATTTATAAAAAACTGTTAAAAAGGAAGGGTTTAAATCTTCCTTTTTTTTATTTCCTTATTTTTGAAACAAAACCAAATACAATGAGCAGAAGAATTACTTCAATCTTTATACTATTTATTTCACTAACCATATTCGGACAAGCGCCTCAAAAACCAAATGCTGTTGAAATTTACGAGCAAGTTCAAAAGTTAAATTTTCTAGGAAAAGTATTGTATGTTGCGGCACATCCTGATGATGAAAATACAAAACTTATAACTTATTTTTCAAATCATTATCATGCACAAACTGCTTATTTATCGTTAACTCGTGGTGATGGTGGTCAAAACTTAATAGGAACTGAATTAAGAGAAAAATTAGGCGCAATAAGAACACAAGAACTTTTAGCTGCACGTAGAATTGATGGTGGTGAACAGTTCTTTACAAGAGCTAATGATTTTGGTTTCTCAAAAGAACCTAATGAAACTTTTTCCATTTGGAATAAAAATCAAGTTTTAGAAGATGTTATTCAGGCTATTGAAACATTTCGACCAGATATCGTTGTAAATCGTTTTGCACACAATACACCTGGAACAACTCACGGACATCATACTGCTTCGGCAATGTTGAGTTTGGAAGCTTATGATTTAGTTAAATACAAACCAAAACGTGTGTTTTTTAATACTTCTTGGTGGTTTTACGGAAGTCAAGAAGCATTTGATGCTGCTGATAAATCGAAATTATTAGCTATAAATTCGAATGTTTATTATCCGTTAAAAGGAAAAAGTAATAACGAAATTGCCGCTTTAAGTAGAAGTCAACACAAATGTCAAGGTTTTGGAACTCTAGGAACACGTGGTGATGAAACCGAATATTTGGAACTTTTAAGAGGAGATTTACCAAGCAACACGAATCTTTTTGAAGGCATTGATACATCATGGAATCGTGTAAAAGGTGGTGCTGAAATTGGAAAAATTCTTATTGCAATTGAAAAAAACTTCAATTTTAGCAATCCATCAACTCATATTCCTGATTTAATTAAAGCTTACGAATTAATTCAAAAATTAGAAGACTCACATTGGAAAGAAATCAAATCAAAACAAATCATCAAAATTATTGAAGCTTGTAGTGGTTTATATTTAGAAGCTGTTGCAGATACAGAAACGACTACTAAAGAAAGTAAATTCAATCTTAATATTGAAGTAATCAACAGAAGTCAATCTAATGTAAAATTGATTGGAGTAAATGCTGTTAACATTCAAAATGAAGCTAAAAATGTCGTTTTGAAAAATAACGAGCGACTAAATTTTCAATTTAAAGAAGTATCAGTTGGCAAGAATGTTGATTATTCGAACCTGTTTTGGTTAAAAGAAAAGCAAACCGAAGGTATGTATACAGTTTCGGATAAATCAATCAGAATATTACCTGAAATCACAACGAATTTCCCAGTAATTTTCACTGTTGAAATTGAAGGCAAAACACTAGAAATTGTAAAAAACATTTGTTACAAATTCAACAATCCTGATGATGGCGAAACATATGTTCCTTTTACTGTTCTACCAACATTTACAACTACAATTGAACCAAAAGTATTGATTCTTAACTCAACACAAGCAAAAGAAATAACGGTTGTTGTAAAAGCACACAAAGCAAATGCTTCTGGAAAATTATCTTTGGATATTCCGACAGATTGGAAAGTGAGTCCAACAGAAATTCCATTTGAAATTGCCACTAAAAATGAAGATAAGAAGTTCACTTTTACCTTATATCCTACTAAAAAAGAAATAACAACTAAAGTAACTGCCAAAGTAACTTCAAACAATGAAGTATTAGACAAAGAACTAATTACTATTCAATATCCTCATATTCCTAAACAAACTATTTTAGTTACTTCTGAAGCTAAAATTGTAAAATTAGATATCGAAACCAAAGGGAAAAATATTGGTTACATAATTGGCGCTGGAGACGAAGTAAATAAGAGTTTAGAAAATTTAGGATTTACAGTTACTACTATTAATCCAAATGAAATTACAGATGATAACTTAAAAAAGTTTGATGCTATTCTTCTAGGAATTAGAGCATTTAATGTGGTAGACGAATTAAAATACAAAAACAAAACCTTATTCAATTATGTAGCAAATGGCGGAAATTTGATTGTACAATACAATACAACAAATAATTTGGTTACTAAAGAAATTGCGCCTTACGAATTAGTGCTTTCAAGAGATCGTGTTACAAATGAAAATGCAAAGATTACTTTTTTAAATCCAACACATAAAGTACTGAATCAACCAAATAAAATAACGGAAAAAGACTTCCAAGGTTGGGTTCAAGAGCAAGGTTTGTACTATCCAAATAAGTGGAGTAATGAATTTATTCCTATTTTAGCCTCAAATGATGAAGGAGAAACATCTAAAACTGGAGGTTTAGTAATTGCTAAACATGGAAAAGGAAATTATATTTACACTGGTTTAAGCTTTTTTAGAGAATTGCCAGAAGGCGTTAGTGGTGCATTTAGATTATTAGCAAACATAATAGCATTAGATAAATAGAAATTATGGATAACGAAAAACATCAATGGGAAAAAAGCTATAGCATTGTACTTATACTAAATGCTATTTATATTCTTCTTTTCTATTTAATAATGGAAATTTACACCTAATATGGAAATTTTAGATTGGATTGTATTATCTACAACACTGTTTTTTATTGTAATTTATGGTGTAATTAAAACAAAAGGAAGCGCTAACGTAGAAGATTATCTTTTAGATAATAATCAAACACCTTGGTTCACCGTTGGAATTTCCGTTATGGCTACTCAAGCAAGTGCTATTACATTTCTATCAACACCAGGTCAGGCTTATCATGACGGAATGGGATTTGTTCAATTCTATTTTGGATTACCATTAGCCATGATTGTTATTGCCTATACTTTTATTCCTATTTACCACCGATTAAAAGTATTTACAGCTTATGAATATCTAGAACAACGATTCAATATCCAAACCAGAACATTAGCTGCAATATTATTCTTGGTACAAAGAGGACTTGGAACCGGAATAACGATTTATGCGCCTTCTATTATTTTATCAGCGCTTTTGGGTTGGAACCTAACCTTCTTAAATGTTATCATTGGAATATTAGTAATCATTTATACGGTTACTGGAGGAACAAAAGCAGTAAATATTACTCAGAAGCAACAGATGTTTGTAATCATGCTGGGAATGTTTGTGATTTTCTTTTATATCCTTACCAATTTACCAGAAGATGTTGATTTTTCTAATGTATTGCATATTGCTGGTGCCAATGGAAAAATGGATATCTTGGATTTTTCATATAATCCTGAAACGAGATATACTTTTTGGAGTGGAATTACCGGAGGTTTCTTTTTGATGCTTTCTTACTTTGGAACCGATCAATCACAAGTAGGACGTTATTTATCTGGAAAGTCAATTAAAGAAAGTCAAATGGGATTGATAATGAACGGTATTTTAAAAGTTCCTATGCAATTTTTCATCTTATTGACTGGAGTTTTGGTTTTTGTTTTCTTTCAATTTAACGATGCTCCATTGCATTTTAATCCTACCAATGTTCAGAAAGTAAAAGCATCAGAACATAAAACAGAATATGAAAATTTAGAACAAAAATTAGCTGTTTTAAACACAGATAAAAAAATTGTCAATCAAATTTACATTGAACAACTTAAGCATAACGAATACGACAATCCAATTCTAAAGAAACAAATGGTTGCCCTTTCGCTTAAAGAAAAAGATTTAAGAGAAGACGCTAAAGATGTGATTAAAAAAGTAGATGGAAAAACAGAAACCAATGACAAAGATTATGTGTTTTTGTATTTCATTCTAAATTACCTTCCAAAAGGACTTTTAGGCTTGCTTTTAGCCGTTATTTTTAGTGCTGCTATGTCATCAAGTGCTTCTGGTTTAAATTCATTAGCAGCAACTTCTGCTATTGACATTTATAAACGTAATGTAAATTCAAAATCAGATAAACATTATGTTCATGCTACTCAATATTTTACTGTTTTTTGGGGAATTGTAGCTATAGGATTTGCGTGTATTAGTTCGCTTTTTGAAAACTTAATTCAATTGGTAAACATTATAGGTTCTATATTTTATGGAACTGTTTTAGGAATTTTCTTAATTGGATTTTATATCAACTACGTAAAAGGAAAAGCCGTTTTCATTGGAGCTTGTTTAAGTCAGTTAACCATCTTCTACATCTTTTATTTGGATGTTGTTGGGTATTTATGGTTGAACTTTATTGGAGCTTTATTAACTATTGGATTGTCTTTGTTACTACAAAAATCGTTTAACAACGCTGATAAATAAAAAAGAGTGCTGAAAAGCTAACCTCAGCACCCTTCTTACCTATTAACTAAAAAAACATTAGTGACAATTGGCTTCGGATTGTACAAATAAACTCATATTACTTGGTGATAAATATGGGATATCCAATCCTAAACCTCTTATTATGAACAACATTCCTATAATTACTGCAACATACGGAATTACTTTTTGAAGCGCTCCTCTGAATGAAAAAGTAATTAAATTTGAAGCATAACTTACTGCTACCATCATTGGAATTGTTCCAATCCCAAAAAGCAACATATAAGTAACTCCTAAACTAATATTTTGCATGGCTATAGCTCCAAAAAGGGCTACATAAACCATTCCGCATGGTAAAAAACCATTTAATAAACCTATCGTATAAAGCGATTTATAACTTCTGTTTTTAAACTGTTGGCCTAAACTCGATTTTACTTTAGTAATTAGCCTATAGACTGGTTTTGAAAAGTTATATTTTGCGAATATTTTCTCTGGAATAATTGCAATCAGTATCATCAATACACCAACAATAATAGACAATTGCTGTTGCATTCCTGCTAAGTAAAAACTTCTACCTAGTAAACCAAAAATTAAACCTAATGATCCGTAAGCAGTTAATTTACCAATGTGATAAGTTAAAATCTGTGATGCTTTTTTGGCTTCATTATTTCTATCTAAAGGTAACATCATAGCAATAGGACCGCACATTCCGATGCAGTGAAAACTACTGATTAACCCAAATATAAAAGCAGAATATAACATCAATAATAAATATCAAATTCAAATTTCAAAATTGGACTATTCAATTCTAAATGAATCTTTGTTTAAATAATTAACTCCATCATAATTCCAATCTATAGAAATGTCCCAAAGACCGCCAGGCAAATTACTTTTAGGTATGAGCAAATGTGGACTAGAAAGTGAAATCGGAATTTCAAAATCTAATTTCTGACTTGACGGTCTATATAAGGACACTTTTCCATTTATTTTTGCAAAATCAAAATCTGAAGGAAACTGAATTTTAAGTCCTTCAGCAGTGCTTTCAATTACAACTTTATTTGTTAATGCATTTGCATTTTCTTGTTTTTCAATATCACCTTGAACAGTTGCCTCTTGTTTATAATAATCTTCAACAACTAATTCATGATCGTATTTGTCATTAGATTGCACTTTAAAAACATACGACAATATAAATGCCATAAATAATGCAAAAGCTATGACTATTCCTGTTCCCCAATTAAATTTCATATGTTTAAATTTTATTCATTGTTGGTAACATATGTTATCGCCTTTTTAATTATTGGTGTTTGCTTAAGCAAACTTATTTTAGTGGCGATTTCATAATTATACTTTTTTAATTAAAGTTTCTTGGTCCTTGGAAATTTGTTGCTGTTTCTTCAATCAACTTATCTCCGTTATATAATTCCAATTTTAAATGTACTTTTTCTTCTTTTAGAGAACTTTCAGGAATATCAATATAAATTGTTCCACTCGCTAAACCTTGTTTTGGTACTTTTATAACTGGACTTCCAATTAATTTTATTTCACCTTTATAATTTACAATCTTAATCGTAACATTATCAAAAGCTTCATCAGTTTTATTGACTACTTTGTAGGTGTAAAAATTTCTAATATTATCGCCGTTGTGTTGGAACAATTGACCCGACATTGGTAAAAAGTTAGCTTCAACATCGTTTCGTAAAAACAGCATTCCAATTAAAATAGCTACTAAAAGTGTTAGTACACCAATGTAACCTTTCATACGAGTAGTTAACTTGAATTTCTCTTTTTTAACTATCTCATCTTCACTTGCATATCGAATTAAACCTTTCGGTAATCCTACTTTTTCCATAATAACGTCACATTCATCAATACAAGCAGTACAATTGATACACTCTAATTGCGTTCCGTTTCTAATATCGATTCCTGTAGGACAAACTACCACACATTGATTACAATCGATACAATCACCGTGACCTAATGCAGTTCTGTCTTCACCATTACGCCATTTCTTTCTTCCGTTTGCACCTTCTCCTCTTACGTGATCGTAAGCAACATTGATTGATTTATTGTCTAATAATACACCTTGCATTCTACCGTATGGACAAGCTATAATACAAACTTGCTCTCTAAACCAGGCAAATACAAAGTAAAAAACTCCAGTAAATATTAATAGAGCAATTAATGTACTTAGGTTTGAGAATGGACCTTCGGTAATCATTTTGATTAATTCGTCGCTACTAATTAAATAAGCCAAGAAAACATTCGCAATGAAGAATGAAAAAATAAAAAAGATAGTCCACTTGGTAACTCTTTTTCTTATTTTTTCAGCATTCCACTCCTGTTTTGACAAACGTAATTGTGCTCCTCTATCTCCATCAATCCAATATTCAATTCGTCTAAAAACCATTTCCATAAAAATAGTTTGCGGACAAAACCAACCACAAAAAATACGACCAAAAGCAACCGTAAATAAAGTCAACCCTACTACTCCAATTATCATTGAAATAACGAACAAATGAAAGTCTTGTGGCCAAAATGCAAATCCGAAAATACTAAAGCGTCTTTCTAAAACATTGAACATTAAGAACTGGTTTCCATTCACTTTCACAAATGGAGATGCAATTAAAAACAGTAATAGAAAATAGCTTAATAATTTTCTCTTTTCATAGAAAGGTCCTGAAGGTTTTTTAGGATGTATAAAATTCCTTTTCCCTTCTGCATTAATGGTCGCAATTGTATCTCTAAAACTTTCGTCTGGTAAATTTGACATGATAATTAAGTTTTTAGTTTAAAAAGGGTTTCGGTTGTTTCCAAAACCCTTTTATATACTTGCATTATTTTTTTACTGGTAATTCGGTAACAACAGAATCTATTTTCGTCTCTATTACAGACATAGACTCCGTAGAAGGTTTAGTTTCAGGTGTCTCTTTCCAAATTTCTCCTTCAGCAGCTTTTGCTCCAGCAGGTTTACTACCTTGTAATGTTAAAATATAACTCGCAATATTTTGAATATCAGATGAAGACAAGTTTTTATTCCAAGCTACCATTGAAGGGTTATTTTTACTTCCTTCAGATATTAATTTGAAAATATTTTTAATACCTCCACCATTAATCCAATACTCGTCAGTTAAGTTTGGTCCAACTAAACCTCCACCATCTGCTTTGTGACATGCAGCACATGCATTTGTAAAGATTTCTTTCCCTTTTGCCAATTTAGTAGCATCAGTAACAGCAACAACTGTTTCATAGCTTACCTCATCTTCTGCGCTTTTAGGCATTTTAGACTTTTCTAATTCAGCTAATTCAACTTCATTTTTAAATTCTTGTTCTTGGTCGTATTCATTCATCACATGGAAACGAACCATATAAACCAATGCAAAAACAATTGTACCGTAGAACAAATACACCCACCATGGTGGCAAAACATTGTCTAACTCTTTGATACCATCGTAATCATGCTCTAGCATAATATCATTTTCACTTTCAATTTCTTTTGAACGTGTAAGTTTGCTAACCAAGTTTTGGTACCATTTGCTTTCTGTGAAAGAAACCGACTGTGCTTCTTCTAATTGTTTCTTTTGTTCATCTGTTAAAATGTGATACGTTACTTTATCAACAGCATCAACAACGATTTCAATTGCAATTAGTAAAAATAAGAACACTCCTAAAAACAAAGCAACCATTGGAAACTTGATGAAGGCTGGCCTATCTCCCGAATCGATAAAATATTCCAAAGCTGCAAAAACAATTGCAAACAGTAATGGAACTCTTACGTATGATGGAATTAATTTTTTCATATGTTGAAATTTTTGTGTTATTTGAATCTGAACAACCATTAATAAAAGCCTCATGGTTGTTTCAGCTTCAGTATAATTATAGATTTTTGTTTATTCGTCGTTTAAAGGCATTTCACTAATTTCTTTAATCTTTTCTTTGCTATAAGTAAATGCCCAAAGAGTGAACAATACGAACGCAGTAAAGAAAATCGTTAACGAAATAATCGGATAAATTTCTACTCCCGTTATGGTTTCTAAATTATGTTTTATAAACTTCAGCATAATTATTATTTTTTAACTTGAGTGTCAGTACCTAATCGTTGTAAATAAGCAATAAGTGCTACAATTTCTCTGTCTTTTAATGGCGATGCAGTTTCTTTTCCAAATGATTTATTAATTTCTGGATTAGCTAATAAATTAGTTTGAATTTTAGTTGCTTGCTCGTCCATATTTTTAAGAGCATTGTTAATTTCAGCTTCTGTATAAGGTACACCTAATGTTACCATAGTTCTCATCTTATCTTGAATAGTCGATTTGTCTAATTCATTTTTGATTAACCATTGGTATCTTGGCATAATTGATTTCTCATTTAATCCTTGTGGATCGTACATGTGGTTAAAATGCCATACATCATCTCTACCTCCATTAAATGGTTTTCCTTTAACACCTTCGCGAGCTAAATCTGGACCTGTACGTTTAGAACCCCATAAGAATGGATGATCGTATACAAATTCTCCTGCTTTAGAATAGTCTCCATAACGCTCAACTTCTGAACGGAACGGACGAACCATTTGAGAGTGACATCCCACACAACCTTCACGGATGTATAAATCTCTACCTTCTAATTCAAGTGGTGTGTAAGGTTTAACTGCTGCTATTGTTGGAATATTTGATTTTACTAAAATCGTTGGTAAAATTTGGATTAAACCTCCAATTAAAATAGCAACTGTAGTCAATAACATGAATTGAACTGGTTTTCTTTCTAACCAAGAGTGTAATTTTTCACCTTTTAAACGGTTTGGAGAAATTACAGCTAAAGCTGGAGCTTCTACTAATTCGTTTTCTACTGGTGAACCTTGCTTAACTGTTCTGATAATATTGTAAACTAATACGATAACTCCAGTTAAATATAAAGTACCTCCTACTGCACGCATCCAATACATTGGCATAATCTCAGTAACTGTTTCTAAGAAGTTTCCATATTGTAATGCGCCACCATCAGGTTTAAATTGTTTCCACATAGAAGCTTGTGTAAAACCAGCTACATATAAAGGTAAAGAATATAAAACAATACCTAAAGTACCTATCCAGAAATGGAAATTTGCTAATTTTTCAGAGAATAATTTCGTTTTTGTCATTCTTGGGATTAACCAATAGATCATACCAAATGATAAGAAACCATTCCAAGCTAAAGCTCCAACGTGTACGTGAGCAATAATCCAATCCGTAAAGTGAGCAATAGCGTTAACGTTTTTTAATGATAACATTGGACCTTCAAAAGTTGCCATACCATAACCTGTAATAGCTACTACGAAGAATTTCAATACTGCATCAGTACGTACTTTATCCCAAACCCCTCTTAATGTTAACAATCCATTAATCATACCTCCCCAAGATGGCGCAATCAACATTACAGAGAAAACAACTCCTAAGTTTTGAGCCCAATCAGGTAAAGCAGTATATAATAAGTGGTGAGGTCCAGCCCAAATATAAATGAAGATTAACGACCAAAAGTGAATAATAGATAATCTGTATGAGTAAACAGGACGGTTTGCTACTTTTGGTACAAAATAATACATCATACCTAAGAATGGTGTAGTTAAGAAAAATGCTACTGCATTATGACCATACCACCATTGTACCAAAGCATCTTGAACACCAGCATAAACCGAATACGATTTCATTGCTGAAACTGGTAATTCTAAACTATTAAAAATATGTAGTACTGCAACCGTTACAAACGTAGCGATGTAAAACCAAATAGCTACATAAATATGACGTTCTCTTCTTTTAATAATGGTTCCAATCATATTGATACCAAAAACCACCCAAATAAGAGCAATTGCAATATCAATTGGCCATTCTAATTCTGCATATTCTTTTGAAGTAGAATAACCTAATGGTAAAGAAATTGCTGCAGCTACAATAATTAACTGCCATCCCCAAAAGTGAATTTTACTCAAAAGGTCGCTAAACATTCTTGCTTTTAATAAACGTTGCATTGAGTAATAAATACCCGCAAACATTGCGTTACCAACAAAGGCAAAAATTACCGCATTGGTGTGTAACGGTCTTAAGCGTCCAAAACTTAAAAACGATATGCCGCTTGTTAAGTTTGGAAACAAAAATAGGAAAGCTAAAATAAGCCCTACTAACATCCCCACTACCCCGAAAACGATACTAGCGTAGATGAAATTCCTTACAATTTTGTTGTCGTAATAAAATTGTTGCTTCTCCATAAATTTAGATTGATTTTTGTTTTTCTGTTTGTATTAATTTGTTAGGATTTTCTTTTTTCACTATTTCATCATCAAATAACATTCTGACTGATGGCGTATAGTCATCATCATATTGGCCACTTTTAACTGCTTTAATAAAAGCACCTAAAAAGACTATAGCAACTACTATACTAATTGAGATTAATAAATAAATGACACTCATACCTTAAATTGTGTTAACAAAGTTACTTCCACTCGTTTTTATAAAACATGACTTTTATCATGTATTAAAATTTTCTTAAATTTAATCAATTTATTTCTTACCTGCATACAAATTTGTAAGAATTGTAACAAAGCTTACAATTGTTATTGTGCTGAGCGGCATGATGATAGCTGCTACAATTGGATCAAGTTCACCTGTAACAGCATAACTTAGTCCTACAACATTATATAATAAAGAAAGTCCAAAACTCATATAAATTGTTTTCATTGCATTCTTAGAGTAACGCATGAAAAATGCAATTTTATCAAACTGAGATGCATCTAAAATCCCATCACACGCGGGAGAGAACACATTTACGTTTTCTGAAATGGATAGTCCCAAATTACTCTGTGCCAAAGCACCAGCATCGTTTAATCCATCACCGACCATCATCACATTTTTACCTTCTTTTTGCAATTGTTCAATGTATTGTAGTTTTTGCTCGGGTTTTTGGTTGAAAACTAAAGTAGTTTTTGCTGGTAACATTTTCTCTAAAATTCTCTTTTCACCATCATTATCACCAGATAAGACGACTAAATTGTAATGTTTAGCCAAATCAGCAAACAATTCTTCTAATCCTTTTCTGTATTGATTATTGAATACGTAACTTCCTTTATAAACGCCATTGATTTCCACATGCACTTTGGTTTTCTTATGCGTGTTTTCGGTCATGGTTTTAAGGAATTGTGACGAGCCTAATTTTACCGTATTTCCATCGATTTCTGCGAAAATTCCTTTTCCAATAGTTTCTTCAAAGCTTGAAGTTTCTACTTTTTCTTGATTTGGAATGAAATCATATAATCTTCTACTTAGTGGATGATTCGAACCACGTAAAACGTTCTTCAATAATTTTAATTCAGTAGCATTTAATTCGGTTCCTTCGTAAGTAATAGCTGTTTTTTTATTGGTTGTAATCGTTCCTGTTTTGTCGAAAACAATCGTATCTACTTTGGCTAATTGTTCTACAACTAAAGCATTCTTCAAATATAATTTTCGTTTGCCTAGAATTCGCAACACATTTCCTAAAGTAAACGGAGCCGTTAATGCCAAAGCACAAGGACAAGCCACAATCAGAATCGCAGTGAAAACATTAAAAGCGGTTTGAACATCGATGAAAATCCAATAAATAAAGGAAACTATTGCCAATGCTAATAAAGCTGGCGTAAAATAGCGACTAATTCTATCCGTTATGTTTTTGTGTTGTTGTTCTACGCGTTTTTGGAAGACATCGTTACTCCATAATTGCGTTAAGTAACTTTGGGAAACCGAAAATAGCACTTCCATTTCGATGACTTTTCCCATTTGTTTTCCGCCAGCGAAGACTTTATCGCCTGATTTTTTCTCAATTGGAACAGCTTCACCTGTTACGAAACTATAATCGATAGATGCTTTTTCGGAAATTAAAATCCCATCTACTGGAATTAACTCTTGATTTCGAATTAATAATCTGTCTCCTTTTTGAATATCATATACTTGAACCGATTCTTCTTCTCCATTTGGTAAAACCTTCGTAATTGCAATTGGAAAATACGATTTGTAATCGCGTTCAAATGAAAGGAAATCGTAAGTTTTCTTCTGAAATAACTTTCCTAATAACATAAAGAAAATCAACCCAGCCATACTATCGAAGAATCCTTGTCCGTAATCAAAAACAATATCGACCGTACTTCTTACGAACATCACCACAATTCCTAAAGCAATTGGAATATCAATATTCAACAAGCCTGATTTCATACTTTTCCAAGCGGAAACGTAATATCCAGAAGCCGAATAAATAAACGTAGGAAGCGATAATCCGAAAATCAACCAACGGAAAAATCCGCGGTATTGGTCAATCCAATATTCTTCTACTTCAAAATATTCGGGAAACGAAAGCAGCATGATATTTCCAAAACAGAAAAACGCTACTCCTATTTTATAGATTAAAGTTCGGTCGATTTTTTTCTTGCCTTCATCAAAATTTTCTAATGAAATATAAGGTTCGTAACCTATCGAACTCAATAAATAGACGATATCTTTTAAAGAAGTTTGTTCGGGATTAAACGTAATTCGGACTTTCTTTTCGCCAAAATTAACTTGCGAAGCGTTTATTCCTGGTTGTAGCTTTTGTAGATTTTCCAGAATCCAAATACACGAACTACAGTGTATATGAGGAATGTAGAGTGAAACAATGTGTGTTGTACGCTCTTGGAATTCCAATAATTTAGTAACAATTTCTTCATTGTCTAAAAAGTCATATTTGCCCTGAATGTCTTGTGGAGTGGCGCCGGGTGCTGCCTGAAAATCATAATAACACGTTAGGTCGTTTTGACTAAAAATTTCGTATACGGTTTTACAACCATTGCAACAAAACTTCTTTTCGTCAAATACAATCTCGTCTTTTTTTATAATTTCATTACCACAATGGAAACAATTTTCTGTGTCCATATAATTTGCTCATTTTACCTGTGACAAAGTTCTTTTATAAATATAAATCAAAATATGATATTTGTCATACAATTTTGTAATTTTGTAAACAAATTAAACAAAATCTTATTATGAGTAAATGCGAACAGTGTATTGTGAGGCAATTTAGTTCATTAAAAGCCTTAAATAAAGATGAATTACTTCGCATGGCCGAATGCAAAACTTCGTACACTATTAAAAAAGGGGAACCTATCTTTGAAGAAGGAGAAGTAACTAATGGTATTTACTGCATCAAAGATGGCGTTTGTAAATTGTCAAAACTAAGTGATAACGGAAAAGACCAAATTGTAAAATTGGTAAAACCAGGCGAATTATTAGGCCAACGTTCGATGATTAGCGACGAACCTGCAAATTTAAGTGCTGTTGCTTTAGAAGATATGGAAGTATGTTTTATTCCCCGTAGCGAAGTTATGCAATTCTTTACTCAGAACAATCAGTTTTCAATGAATGTGATGCGCACTATTTGCGATGATTTAAAAGGAGCCGACGATCACATGGTCAATATGGCACAGAAAACCGTACGCCAACGATTAGCTGAAACTTTAATTTACTTAGAAGATACTTTTGGTAAAAACGAAGATGGCACCTTGCACATTCAATTATCGAGAGAGGAACTAGCTGGAATGATTGGCACCGCAACTGAAAGTTGTATTAGATTACTTTCCGAATTAAATAAATCAGAATATATTGAGTTGATTGGAAAGAAAATCAAACTTTTAGATAAAAATAAATTAAAACGATTAACATAAGAGAATCCGCTTTTTGGCGGATTTTTTGTTGAACAAAATTGTAAGATTTTTTTATTATTTTTGAAATAGCTAAAACTGATGTTTATCATACATATCTACCCAAAATTGGGATGTTAAGTATGATTTTATCAGACATATAAACGAGTTAACTGTTATTTTGAATTACGTAACTCGATAGTAATTGCCAAATACATGAAATAAATATTTCTTTGCAATAAAAAAAGAAAATGATTACAGATTCAAATTATTTTGAGCCAAAACTTGATAAGATTAATCAAGAATTAGAAAACTATAATTCTGGTGTTGAAATTATTAGAAAAAATGATTGTGTTTAAAAACACAAAGTCTGATATTACTCAACATTTTCAAGAAATCTTCATGAACTTTCCTTATACAATTGAAACCGCAACTAATAAGATTGGAATTTCTCTTGATTTAATCCAATTATACGAATATTATTATTCGCTTTCTGATTATGAAGAAAAAATTGATAGAGAAAGAATTGATGAAATTGAATTAAAAAAGCAAGAATTCAAAAATTTAAATGGAAATCATGATATTATTTATCATTACTTCGTTGAATATGTTCACTATTTGGTTTATAGGTATAAAACAGTTCTTGAAAATACAAAAAACCATTTTTTCTTTGACGGAATTGATGACGAAAAAATAATTCTAATGAACTTATTAAAAAGATATAAAAGTGTTTTGAAGGACGAAACAAAGCAAATAAATATTTTTTGGGGAATTAGATTGACTAAAGATATTTCCAATATCGCACTCGAGATTTTAATAGACTTTATTGAGCAACGCTTAAAATTATTGACTGTTGAAATCGAAGATATTGGAAACGAATACAAAACAACCTATATAGATAATAATATAAAACCTTTAAAATGGTTAGGAACTCAACAAGAATTATTAGAATTAATAATTGAACTTAATAATAAAAATTGGATTCCAAATATTGAAGAAGGAGATAGAAAAAAATTTATCAATTCAGTTACGAATTTATTTGATTTAGAAAATACAAAAAGGAGTTCAAAAACTGACCATTCAAACTCACTGTATCAAAAATTTAAAGGAGAATACATAGATGGAAAAAGAATCTTTCATTTTTGGAACAACATAAATACGAAAGAAAATTTAATGAAATAAAGAAAAACAACAGTTAACAGCAGTTACAAGTAATGGCTTGGTTTGACACCATTCCAGCTTATCCTGCTGTAATGCAAATCGCTTGGGAACTTGTAATAACAATAAAAACAGAAATATTACAATAAATACTATTACAAAATGCTTTTTAGCTCTATTACACCACGATAGCGAGGAATTATATTCCGTGCACACAAAATAAAAAAAGTCTCAACTTCGTTAAGCTAGTGAGATTTTAATCAAAATTTAAAACACCATGTTAACAAACAAAGAAATTAAAGAACAATTGAATATAGAACTCGACAGAGCTATTTCGGAATTTAAAGAATTAAATAAAACCGGTAACTTAATCTCTGGATTTGAAAACTTTTTAAATTTCAACTTTGATTCTTATAAAGAAAATTTAAAAAAAGAAATTAAAACCAATCTAAAAAGTTATTGGACTAATGTTGACAACGGAATAAACCAAGATGAAAAATTAGATGCAATTTTATTTGAACATTATATTCCAGATACAATTGATTTAGAAGCAAACGCCTATGGCATAATTGATTGGGAAGAAAAAAATGTTGAATATGTTGAAGTTGATATGGGATTTGGATATGATTTTGCTGAAGAATTTGAACAAATAGAAGGAATTACTCTTAGTTTTTTTGACCCTTATGTTGCTAGTTTCGAAATTGATGAAACTGGAGAACTATCAAATTGTTATCGACTAAAAGGGATGATAGCCATTCACGAAGTTTTCTATGAATTACATAAAGAAAATGCATTTGATTGCTTAAACAAAAAAGAAGACTTTTATATTTTAGTAGGAGAACACGATTCTTATTGTTACGCTGTTTTAGCAATATAATTAAGATATGTTCTAATTTAAAACACCAAAAAATGAAAACCATCAAACTACTCACCTTTTTTGTTACCGTATTAACTTTGTTAAGTTGTTCGTCTAAAAAAAACAACTACCAACTTACAAAAAATTACAAGCCAGATGATCCAAAATTGTACAAGGAAATTGTGCAAATGGATAGTTTATTTTTTGATTCGTATAATAATTGCGAAAAAGAACTCGATAAATACAGTTCGTTTTATTCCGAAAATATCGAGTTTTATCACGATAATGGCGGTTTTATGAATTCAAAACAAGAAATCGTAAACGGAACTCAAAAGCATGTTTGCGGAAAAGTAACCAGAGAATTGGTAAAAGGTAGTATTGAAGTATATCCAATAAACAATTATGGCGCTGTAGAATTTGGGCTACACAAGTTTCACAACAAGGAAGAGCCAAATGCAAATCCAAAAATTGGTAGGTTTACAATTATTTGGAAAAAAGAAAATGGCGAATGGAAAATCACAAAAGTTATAAGCTTGCATTAAATTAAAACGATTTAACAAGACAGGATTTTAGTTTTTGCTTCTTACCTATTTTTTTAAATCTTTTTCTTACAATATTTTCGGTATATTTGTAAGTATAGGCAATACAAAGTATTCCATTTAAAAGCAAATAAACATTAAAAGTAATTATGCAAAAGCTATTAGTTATAACACTATTTTTAATCTTTATTGGATGCTCTCCAAAAATAAGCAAACAATTTGAGAACAATCAATACATTAGAAATTATAGTATTCATGTTATAAATGACTCTTTGCAAATATATTTTAAATCTCCAGCCGATATAACATACACAACTAACAAAAAAGAGTTACAGAAAATAATCCGTAATACAAATTTCAGATTAAAAGACAGTGTTCTTGTTTACGGAAAAACAGACGATCCACCTTATGAGTATTTTGTAACAGTTTCCAAAAATTCAAAACAAAATTATCCAAAAAACTTAATAGTTTTAGATACTTTAATAAATAATCAAACCATACAATTTGTCGGAAATTCTTTAACCAAAAGCTCTAACAAAACTTTAGAAATTGACTTAAATACTATTTTCAAAAGCCTTGAAGTTGGTAAAGGTTATAAAAAAGATATTAGTAGCATTATGGAAGTTGTGAAAAAATACGAATCTTCAAACAAATTCTATACTGCATTGAATGAAATAAATGAATTTCCAACGTATAACAAACAAGAAGAATGGTCTAAACTACAAATGGCACTTACATTTTCATCATTTCTTGGTAAGAATGAAATTTATGAAACCAATCTAAAAAAACTTGAATCAAGAAGTAAACAAAATGACTCAATTTCGGCAATAATAAGAGAAAAAATTGCAACAAATAATGATGTTATTGATACAATTATTAATGAAGCTAAAAAGCATAAAATTGTAATGATAAACGAAAATCATTTTTATCCTAATCATAGAACATTAGTTTCTGATTTATTGGAAAATCTAAAAGAAATCGGTTATAATTATTTAGCTCTGGAAGCACTAAATGACAAACATGATAGCATTTTGAATTCAAACAATTCGTATCCTACTCTTGAAACAGGTTTTTATACCAGTGAACAGAATTATGCCAATCTTATCAGAAAAGCAAAAAAATTAGGATTTAAATTCGTGGCTTATGAAAATGTAGATAACGATAAAAATAGAGAAATTGGTCAAGCTGAAAATTTATATGACAAAACCTTTAAAATCAACCCAAATTGTAAAGTTATTGTTCTAGCAGGAATTGATCACATACTGGAAAAACCAACAAATAATGGAAAAGAATGGATGGCTTCTATTTTTAAAACTAAATACAATATTGATCCACTAACAATAAGCCAAACACATTTAGGTTCCTATCGAAATCAAATCGAGTCAAATTATGGAATCATTAATAGTCATTTTTTCAATAATAAAAGATTAACATCTGTAGACTATTTAGTACTTAACAATAATTCAAATGGTAAAATAGATTTATTTTCATCATCTTTTTCATATAAAAACAATTCAGAAAGTGATGTTCAAATAGCTTTATTTTATGGAACTGAAATCGAAAACAAATATGATTACATAAAAAAGGTTCCATATTTTACAACTATCATAAAATCAGGAAAAAAATACGAACTATCTATTGATTCTAATCAAGAAATTTATTTATACACATTTGATAAAAACGGAAAACTAATTGATAATCAAGTTATTTCACCAACTAAAAAAAATCATGAATAATTATATGTTCAAATCTAAATACTAAATCTAAATAAACAATTTTCTAAATTTTAAAAATATAAGTCTAAAAACAAACTAGTATTTTGTTCAAAGATAATACGATACAAGTTCCAATTTGTATTAATACTTTTCGTCAGAAACAAAAAAACTATTTGTATATTTAACTGTTTCTAAACCTTCTAAGAACAATTGATTACAAACTTCATAAAGGAAAACTATGAAAATTTCTGCATCAATAAAAAGTTCTTTTCAACAGCACAACATAAATGTTGAAACTAATGGCAATGCAAAAAGTGTAACCATTAACTCAAAAGAAAATGGCTTTGGTTCTTCGGTTAACGGAGGCGAATTGTTATTTTTATCATTAGCCACTTGCTTTTGTAACGATTTATACAGAGAAGCTGCTAAACGAAACATGAACATTGACTCAATAGACATTATTGTTTCTGGTGAATTTGGTGGCGAAGGTGAACCCGCTAAAAGCATTACTTACGAAGTAGATGTACAAGCAAAAGAAAGTTCCAAAGCACAAATTCGTGATTTAGTTGAATCGGTAGATAAAATTGCCGAAATTCACAATACCTTACGACAAGGAATAAATATCAAATTGAAATAGTAAAAAATGGGATTTTTAGATTTTTTCAAAAAAAACAATTCAGAGAAAGAAAACTCCAATTCAATCAAGAACATCGATTCAAAATACGAAGAATCATGGAATTACAATTTTCTCGATTTACTTAAGAATGGTGAAACCGAACTATTAGAAAAACTTCGTAAAACGTATGCGCCATTAATGGCTGTAAATGATGATAAAACTGTTTTGTTGTTGTTTCGATTTTTCCAAGTTCAAGAATGGGAGAACGAAAGAAATGTTTTAAACTGCCATCCAGACAATGATAATTTTCAGTGTGGAATAACCATTGTAAAATTATTAGAAGATGGCGCTGCTTCAATGAGCAATGTCTATTTACCTAATAAAAACAGCTACAAAGAGTTACGAATTAACAACGACAAAGTTGAAATAGTTACAAATGATTATTCTGTTGTTACAACAAATGTATCCGAACTTTCTCAAAAGCTTTGGCTAAAATTCAAAGAAAATGAAATTGAAGAAGGTTATAACAATTTATGTAATGAAGTTATTGAAAAGCAAAAAAACAAAGTAAAAAATAAAACCATTCAACTTCCTTCTTTCAATGAATTAACATATAACGACGACTTTGAATGGTATGAAGGCGAAATAACATGGAATAACCGAAATATCGAGATTTCAATTCCTTTTTGTTCGCCAAAGAAACTGGAAAAAATAACTGCTTATGCCAATGATTTTTTAACCGGAAACTTTATCGAAAACATATTGTTGGAAACCGCTGAAAAAATGACCGAACTAAAAAATGATAATTGGTTAGAAATTGATGAAGCAACAGGAAAAGAAGAAAAGGAAATAAGTTCGGAAGAATTTAAAAATCGTATTTATGTAGAAGGTATAACTTTTAACAACGATGGCTCGGCTACCATTTACTGCAATGATGATGACATTTTTTGGGGACATAGTATTGAAATAAACGTAGACAAAAAAGGAAACTATTCCGATTCAAATATTGCGGGTTAAACAAAAAAACTTGAAAATTTTGTACGATTTTTTATTATTTTTGAAAGATATAAAATTGACGTTTATCATACCTATACACCCAAAATTGGGTTGCTAAGTATGATTTTGTCAGACATATAAACGAGTTGTGTGCTATTTTGGAAAAAGGAAGTGAAAACAATTAAAAATGTTTAGACATCAAGGCAAAACAAGAACTTTAAGCCATAATTTGCGAATCGCATCCTTATTATCTTTTGTCGCGGGAATTGTGAATGTTGCTGGATTTTTAGCAGTTCAAAAATTAACAACAAACGTAACTGGACATTTTGCATTTTTTGTGGACGAAATATTTAAATTGAACTTTTGGGGCGGATTTGTTTACTTTATATATATATTTTTCTTTTTTCTTGGTTCATTCGTTTCAAGCTATTTAGTAGAACTCATTTCGCAGAAAACCGAACGTAATATTTATGTCTTTCCAACATCAATAGAAATCTCAATATTATTCTCAATCGGAATATTTGGTGGAAATTTAATAATCGAAAATCAAAATATAATTGCATGCAGTTTATTGTTTGCTATGGGTTTACAGAATTCATTAGTAACCAAAATATCAAACGCAACTGTCAGAACAACACATTTAACAGGATTGTTTACCGATTTGGGAATAGAATTATCACAATTGTTTTTCTACAGAGAAACCGAAAAGAAAACTAAATTATATTCGTCGATTAAATTGAGATTGACAATAATAAGTTTCTTTTTTATCGGTGGAATAATTGGCGGAATATTTTACACAAAGATTGAACTAAAAGTCTTGCTTATTGCAGGAATTACTTTGTTGTTGGGTTTGATTTACGACAACATAAAACTGAAAATAATTATGCTAAACCGAAAATATAAACACTAAAAAAGAAAAACAGCACACAACAGCGGTTTGGCACAATAGCTATAAATCAATAAATAACAACGTTCGATTTTCCGCTGGAAAATCTTATCTTAGCAAGAAATAAATCGTTCACGCAGTCGCTACTCGTGAAGTTAGCAGTAAGCTAAAAAAAAAAAACGAAAACTTAGAATTACAATAAATTAAAACCAATTATTTTCTATAAAAATATGAACCAAAAAACCATTTGTCTAATCGGATTGTTCTTTTTTGTTGTGAGTTATATTATGTTTTCTCAAGGTTCAAAATTAGCATATTTTCAAAAACCAATAGATTTTGCACATTGGTTCAACTTAATAGGCGCAGTATTTCTTATTTCATTTAATAAAGTATTTCCAAAAAACAATCTTAATACTGTAGCTTCTTTTTTGACAACTCTGGGTGTTATTGCCCACATAGGCCTTTGTACTATTGATTTTATAATGTGGAGTTTTGGAAATGATGATATTGCTAAAGCACAATTAAGTGAACATATAAGTAATACTCCATCAATTTTGTTGCCGTTTATTATTATTGGTCCATCATTACTCTTTGTAGGATTAGCAGTGCACGCATCAAATTTTATCAAAACTAATCCTATAAGTTCATTAATGGTTATTATTGGTGCTCCAGCTGTCGGCTTTTCGTTTTTTATATTGAAAAATGGAATGTTTATGGTACTAAGCTGTTTACTTTTTGCTCTGGGACTGGTTTTACTTCTTTATCGTGAGGAAAAACAAAAAATATTAACTCAATAAAAAGCCTACTGCTAACAGCGGTTTGGCTCCATTACGCCTGTAAAGCACTATATTTATTGATATTTTTAGTTTTCAAACATCCATTAGTACAACATAAGTACAACAAATCAGAACTTTTTTACATGCTTGTAAATACCTCTTTTTTTAAGTTGTGCTTTGCGATTTATTTTTTGAAATTCTGCTAATCGTCCACAATAATATTCGTCTGTTGCTTTTGCAAATCCATTGATCAAAAGCAAATCATTCAAACACTCCCCTCCTGGCAAGATTACATATCCTAATTGTCTATTCCAATAATCGTAAAAGTTATCCTGTTCTGTAATTATCGTTACAGCCGTTTTAGGCGGTGCTACTTCCAAAACATAATGCAAGGCTTCCAATCCTAATTGGATTAAAAATTGGGCTGCTAAACGTGTTTTCTGTTCGTCCTCTTTCATCTTTCTATTGTACTTTACTTCTGGTGCATCTAAACCATATAGTCGTATCTCTTTTCGCAAACGAGTGAAAAGATTGCTAATGATTATGCTATCTCCATCTAAGACTTCATCTATTTGCCAATGGGTTTCCACTAAATAGGGTGCTTTTGCGTTGTATTGCATTGATTTTCAGTATTTTAAGTTATTGTAAATCAAAGATAATGAATGATATTTGAGTATAAAATTTCACTTAAATATTAACTTCTAAAATCTTTACAAAATGGCTAGACAGAAAGGCGTTTTAAAGTATGTGGGAACTCTTGGAGATGTTCGCCACTTTAAAATTAAAGGACAAGAAGGGTACTTTGCCGGAATGGTAGGTGGACCTTCAGGGGAGCAAGTTTTATCAGCTCCAGAATTTGAAAGAACTCGTGAGAACATGAACGAGTTTGGTGCTTGTGCTAAAGCAGGAAAATCCGTTAGAACTGGTTTATCACAAATCGTGAAGCAAATGTCTGATACGCAAGTAGCAGGACGTTTAACAGCTATCATGAAGAAAATCAATTTGGAAGACCAAACCGAAGCCAGAGGGTATCGTAAAATTGAGATTACCACTCAAAGAAATTACTTGGTAGGTTTTGAGTTTGACAAAAACACTTCCTTAAATGGTATTTTCAATGCTCCTTACAGTGTTACGCATGACCCAGCAAGAAACACTGCTGATTTTGTAATTCCTGCGTTTAATCCAGCGAATTTGATTAATGCTCCTGCAGGGGCTACTCACTTTAGATTGATTCACACGCTTTCTGTTGTGAGTGACTTTGCTTACAATGCTGTAACGAATAGTTATGATCCTATTGACACAGCACAAAATGAAGTGAGTGATGTTCAATTCAGCACTTTCTTGGATTTGTATGCTCCTGCAACTGCAACAACCATTACAGCAACTTTGCCAAATGGTATCACCCCATCAACAGATGTTACCGTTCTTCAAGGTATTGGAATTGAGTTCTACCAAAAAGTAGGTTCAAACTATTACTTATTTGCAACAGGTAACTGCTTGAAAATTGAGGACGCATTTTAAGAATCCTACTTACAAATCCCTCAGGAACTCTGAGGGATTTTTTGTTTTAACTTACTAATTCAATTCCCATGGAAACAAAAATCATTCGCGTAGCACAGGGCAAACAAAGTACATTAAGCCAATTATATATCAACGGAGTATTTCAATGCTATTTACTTGAGGATAAAATACGAACAGAAAAAATAAAGGAACATACTGCCATACCTACTGGAACCTATTCACTGCAGCTTAATACTTGGGGTGCAAAAAATGTCAATTACAAAAAAGCATTTGGAAAAGTTCACCAAGGTATGATTGAAATTACAGGATTACCAAATTTCAGTTATGTGTATATCCATACAGGAAATACGATTGAAGATACCGCTGGATGTCCTCTTTGTGGATTTGGGTTCCAACTTATCCAGGGCGATTACCGAGTTACGCAAAGTGTTATGGCTTACCAAATGATTTATCCTAAGCTAGTTGCATTAGCAAAGAACAAAGCAAACAAGATTAGTATCGAAAACAATTTCCAATTTTAAACTTGTAATGCCATGGAACAAGCTCCACAATTAATGGTACTTTTTGGAAGTTTAATAAGCTTATTATTATCGGTTGTAGCCTATTTTATCAAACAATTGCACACAGATTTCAAAAGAATGGAAAAAGACCTTGTTGAAGTAAAAACCATGGCATTATTAATTAAAACCGAGTTTAAAAGTAGCAGTGATTTACTGAACCAAAAAGTAGATTATTTAGAACACCGAGTACAAAAATTAGAATTATCCATCTTTAAAAATCACGAACATGAAAAGTAATGAAATGAATATCGTTCAAAGAGTAAAAGCTCCAACACCAAAGTTTTTCAAAGTATTGAGAACAATTGGTTTAGCCTTGGCAACTGTTGGAGGAACTATCATCGCTTCACCAATTGCATTACCGGCTGGATTAGTTGCAGCTGCAGGTTATTTGGTTTTGGGCGGTGGTGTTTTGTCGGCAGTATCGCAAACCGCTGTACAAGATGACGACGAACCGAGAGTTCCACAAGAAGACAGGGTACAATAAACCTAAATTTGCTTAAAAATTGCAATCAAAAGCTCCTAATTCAGGGGCTTTTTTTTGTTTTATACCCAATTGCTTCGCTTTTTCCAATTTTATTTAATTGGTGCGTTTATATTGCGGTTATGTATTGTTTTGCTTCGGGATTGGGATTGTTTTTGGAAATTTGATGAAATGGAAAAACCTAGCCCATCGGGGCCAGGTTTGTGTTATTTGTTTCTGTAACGGAGTAAGATGGCGTTACGGATTTCGTTGATTAAGTGGATGTTTTTTGCGTGGTGTGCTTCTTGTTCTTGCAGCAGCTTGAGTGCTTGGATGTTTTTGTGGTGCAGCTCGTGTTCACGCATCAATCGGGTGGCTTTTGGATTGAATTCTTTTTTGAATTCATAGAGAGATAAGAACGGAATAACCGAACCGCGAAGAAAAGGCATCCAGAATTTGGATTTCCATAGGCTCATGGCTATCCAAAAAATGTCCTCTTTTTGAGCTTCGGTTTGAAATACAAGTACAAAGCTGTTTGTAAAAGGCTCATTGCTAGGTTTTCCGCTATTCAGCCCTTTTGATAATACGAAAAAGTGCGGTTTGGCATAGTGCGCCCCAGGTTGGTGGGTTTTAATAAAAATTGTGTCCATAGTAAAAGGATTTAACAGGTTAACTTCCTTCGTCTTTCCTCCGTGATTGCCCGAAATGTGAATGGAAACCGAGATGATTACTCAATGTATTATTGTTTTTTATTGGATTTCGTGAATTCCGTTTCACTCCATTTCACACACTTTTTTGCAAAAGAAAAAAGGAAAAAAAAGAAAGCCGTCTTGCCTTGTGGAGGGTTTCAAAAAAGCAAGTTTTTCGGATAAAATACTACCCTACTGAGTAGTGTTCAGTGGACAGTTTTTAGTATTCAGGAAAGAAGTGAACTGGAAAATGAGGGTGGAGATTTTATCCGGAACCGAAGGCTTGAACTTGCTTTTTTGAATACCCGGAACAAACCTTTGGCTTCTTTTTTATCCTTTTTTTTGTAAAAATGTTTACCCCAAATGTTCTTATGAAATGGGGTTTTAGGGGTGTTCAATCGGGACTGTTGAACAAGGGTGTGGTTTTCTTTTTTTTGCTATACGACCTCGACTACGCTCGGTTTGACAATGTTTCTTTGTGAAGATGAGAAAAAAGAAAAACACACTCTTGTAGTAGTTTGATTTTTGAGGATGCTTTGAAAGTGTTCAGTATTCAGTTTTTAGTGTTCAGTTGAGAGCGTGAACTGGAAATGGGAAGCATCTTCAAAAAACAATGAAAATTACGTTAGCGGTAGCGTTCCTATTATTCTTCGGGTGGGTGCGGCTGGGAGCGGATATTTTACATAATAACCCTTATAACTTTCAGGGGGACTGCGTGGGGTGTTGGGAATGAATTATAAGGTTTATTATGTAATAATAGCTTGGGAGTGGTTTGCGCGTTGGGTTTCAGTTCTTGTTTTTTGAGTTGGGCAGTAAGTGGATAAAAAAAGGCGGACTGTGCGCGAGGGGTTGGGAAAACAGGGAGCCTTTTTTTATTGACTTACTATGGGGAAAACAAGTGCTGATGGCGGTGGGGAAAACCACTTGTGCGGCGGGGAGCGTTGGACTGGGTGGGCGAAAAGACTTTAGCGGTAGCGTTCCTATTTTATTTTAAAATAAATTAATTAGAAAAATAAAGCAAACGGCATCAATGGATTTAATAATACTTGGATTAGAAACGATTTTTGTGAAGCTGAATGAGATAATGAATATATACAAAAAAAAGATGCTTACTTAAAATAGTAAACATCTTTTTTGTACTATATAATTAACTTTAAAACTTCATCCTTTGTATTCTAACAGCATTTAAAATAGCCAATAATGCCACCCCAACATCTGCAAAAACGGCTTCCCACATAGTGGCTAAACCTCCTGCCCCAAGAATCAGAACAACAGCTTTTACTGTAAATGCTAAGCCTATATTTTGCCACACAATTTTCTTTGTTTTCTTACCTATGTTTATTGCCATTGCAATTTTACTTGGTTTATCATCTTGAATGACAACATCAGCGGTTTCTATGGTGGCATCGCTTCCTAAACCACCCATTGCTATTCCGACATTACTTAATGCGACCACTGGTGCATCGTTTACACCATCGCCAACAAAAGCAACTGTTTCTTTTTTTGCAATGATTTCTTTTACTTTATTTACTTTATCTTCGGGTAATAAATCTCCAAAAGCATTAGTGATTCCGAGTTTTTGAGCTACAAACTGGACAACTGTGGTTTTATCACCACTTAACATTGTGGTTTTTACTCCTAATGCTTTTAATTTATCAATTGTGATTTGTGCATCTTCTTTGATACTATCTGCAATGGTTAAATATCCAACAAATTTTTTATCGTAAGCTACAGCAATTAATGTATAAACGATACTTGATGGATCAATATCATACGAAATAGAGAATTTGTCCATTAGTTTGAAATTACCCACTAATAATTCTTTACCATTTACATAGGCTTTTAATCCGTGTCCTGATATTTCTTCTACATCTTTTAGCGTTATAGTACTATCAACATTTCCAACAAATTGATGAATGGCAGTTGCTACAGGGTGTGTACTTTGACTTTCTAAAACATTAACCAATTGCAAGATTTCATCTTTGTTGAAATCGGAATTAAAAATAACTTCTTGCACTTTAAAAACTCCTTCCGTCATTGTACCTGTTTTATCCATTACAACATTTTGAACCGAAGCCATAACATCAAGGTAGTTACTCCCTTTGAATAGTATTCCGTTTTTAGAAGCTGCACCAATTCCACCAAAATAGCCTAATGGAATACTAATTACTAAAGCACAAGGACAGGAAATTACTAAGAAAATTAATGCTCGATACAACCAGTCATTAAACTGATAATTTTCTACAAACAACATTGGAACAACACATATTGCAACGGCTAAAAACACAACAATTGGGGTATAAATTTTTGCAAATTTTCTAATAAACAATTCGGTTGGTGCTTTTTTAGCAGTGGCATCTTGCACCAATTCGAGAATTTTTGACAATTTACTATCCGTATAAGCAACAGTAACTTTTACTTGACAAACCGAATTTAAGTTTATCATTCCTGCTAAAACAGTTTCTCCTTTTGCTTTGGTGTCTGGTTTACTTTCGCCTGTTAATGCAGCTGTATTGAAAGAAGCAGTATCAGAAAGTAATTCGCCATCTAAACCTAATTTTTCACCTGCTTTTAGCTGTATAATATCTCCAATTTTAGCATTTGATGCTTTGATTGTTTTAGCTACATTATTTTCGAGAATAGTTACTTCGTCTGGTCGTTGGTCTAATAAGGTTTTAATATTGGCTTTAGCTCTTTTTACGGCTAATGCTTGAAAGATTTCGCCAATGGCATAAAATAACATTACTGCTACACCTTCGGGAAATTCGGCAATTGCAAAAGCACCGATTGTAGCAATACTCATTAATAGAAATTCTGAAAAAATATCGCCCTTTTTGATGCTTTCAAATGCATCTTTTATAACAGGAAAACCGACTGGAATGTACGCTAAAACATACCAACCTATTCTAATATAACCTGTAAACCAAGATGGGGTAAAATAGTTATCCAATCCAATGGCAAACATCAATAACACCAGGCTAATAATTGCTGGCAAAAACATTTGAAATGTGGATTTTACTGCGTTGGAATTGTCATGTTTATGTCCGTCATCATCAGAATGATGTTCACTATCATTATTAATCTTATCTTCTAATGAACAACAAATTTGTTTTCCTTCTTTGTCATAAATGTGTTGATGTTCCATATTATATAAATTAAGCGTTCAACTTTAAAATTTCTTGAATATCCTCTGGTATTTCCATTGTTTTTAAAGGTGGTACATTTGCTCCACCTGTATTACCTACAGGAATATGACCAACAAATGATTTTACACCACCTACCAATAATCTTGGGATTTGACCAACTATTTCTTTAGTGCTTTTTATTTTAATACCAAATTGTAACATTTTCCAATGAACAAAGGAATGCTCATAAGGATATTTTTGTCCGATGATGTGAGCACGTTCCAAATGATGCCAAGCTATTTGTAAGTCGTTTAACTTTAAATTTTCAGCAGCCAATTGCAATTCATTTTGATAGAATGATACTAATTCTTTTGGCATTATTGTATTAAATTTCATAATTGAGTTAACCTTAATTTTATAAACTTAGACTACTATTTTTTCTAATGATTATGTCCGTCATGGTTTTCTTCAGAATGGTCGTGTCCTTCATGGTTTTCAGTTTCATGATCATGACCTTCGTGGCTTTCAGCTTTTGCTTCTATTAATTCCATTTTACAAACAGGACAAGTTCCTTTTTCATCATAAGTTTTACCTTTTTCACAATCCATTGGGCATTCATAAGCAACTTTATGCACTTCACTCTCTTTATGATTGTGTCCTTCGTGTTCTGTTGCTGTTTTTGTAGTTTCATCTTTTTTATTGCAAGAAACCGTTGTACCTAAAGCTATGGCAAGTGCCATAATTAAAATTGATTTTTTCATTTGTTAATTGAATTTAGATTATAACTTAAATTAATAATTTTTAATGTTCGTGACCACCACCACCTTCGTTTTTGATTAAATGGCTTTGAATGTAATACGCTCCTTTTAAAACAATTTTTGCGTTTGGTTCAATTTTTTGAAGCAACGAAACTTGAGTATAACCTAATTGTGTGGTGCCTGATTTTACCTCAATACGTTGAAAATGGAATGTTTTTCCTTCTACTTCTTCGTGCTTGTCTCCATCTTCGTGATTATGTCCGTCTTTTTCATCGTGAGCTACTTCTTCTTTATGACCTTCTTCTAAAACAAAAACAAATTCTCTACCATCTGCTTTTATAATTGCTTCCGATGGTAAAGCTTTAACTGTATTTGCTCCTGCATCGATAAGTGCATTTACATACATTCCTGGTATTAATTTTTGTTGAAAGTTTGAAATATCAGCGTGTACGGCTACCGATTTTGTTTCGTTTTCGAATGATTTACCAACACTAAATATTTTTCCATTAATTTCTGTATTACCTTGATTAGTTAGGATAAAACGAACATTTTGACCTTGTTTTACTTTGAATAAATCTTTTTCGTACACTAATAAATCTACGTGTAATTTAGAATTATCGACTATATTCATTAAGGGTTTACCTGCTTCTACATTACTACCAATTTTAATATAAATTTCTGTAATATTTCCTGAAATTGGAGCAACAACTGGAACAGTTGCCGTAGTGTTTCCATTACCACTAATGTGTAAAGTATTCAATTGCTTTTGTAATGAATTAAACCTTGCTCTTTCAATTTCATAATCTGATTTAGTTTTTTGAAAAACTTTTTTAGAATTTACTTCTTCATCACTTAATGTTTTTTGTCTTTCAAATTCTAATTTTAGAAACTCTAAATTACTTTTTGAAGTTAGATAAGCTTCTTGAATTTTAGTAAATTCAGGACTTTCAATTGTAGCAATAGTTTGCCCTTTACTTACTCTTTGTCCCTCGATTACATTTATTGTTTTTACAATTCCTGTAGTAAAAACAGATACATCCGCTTGATTTTGTGGTGGTAACTTCGTATAGCCGTTAGCCTTAATTACTTCGCTTAAATTTTTATCTGAAAAAGTACCTAATGTTATACTTGATGCTTTAAACTGAGCTTCATTTAATTCAACTTCTTTAATTGTTGTTGGTTCTTTTTCTTCAGAATGGCTTTCTTCTGTATGAGCTTCACCATCTGTATGTACGTGTCCATCGCCTTCAGTATGACGCAAAGAAAAATATAAAATAATAGCAAGGATTATTGCTCCTACTATTGATGCATATATTATATTCGATTTTTTCATTTTACTTTTTATTATTGATTGATACTGTATTGAATTGTAATTATAGTTTGATTGTAATTATAAATCGCTTCGCTATAATTTAATTGAATTTGACTTGCTGTTTCTAAACTTTGAACATATTCTACATAAGAAATATCACCATTTTGATACCCTTTTGTAGCGTTTTTAATTATTAAATTAGCGTTTGGCATCGCTGTATTTTTATAATAATCTATTAAAGAAGCATACGTGACTAATTGCTCAGATTGTTGTTCTAAATGGCTTTTAAATTGCTGATTTATATAATCGGCATTTTTCTGTTCTCGTTCAATATTTGTTTTTGCAGATTTTGCTCTAGCGATACTACTTCCTGCAAATATTGGAACAGACAAACCAACTACAACACCTTGAAATTGAGGTGTGCTATTATAATATGTTGGTGTTCCGCTTACATCTTGAATACCTGTTATAGATTGCAAAAAATAACCTATTGAAAAATCTGGAGACAATGCTGATTTTTCTACTTTATGATTGGCTTTTGCAATTTTAACTTGTTGATCTGCTAATTGAACAATTGGGTTTTGTTTTACCATTGAACTATCAACTTTCGCCATAGCGGGATACGGCACAAATGAAGTGTCCGTTGCGATAAATTCTGTTTTTAAATCTAAAATTGCTTTTAGTTTTGATTTTTCAATGGCGATTTGTGTTTTATTTTGCTTTATTTTTTGCTCTAATTCTTGTTGTTTCGCCAATGCAATTGTTTTTTCTAAAGCATTTGTTTCACCTGTTTGAAATTTCAGATTGGCTGACTTTACAAATTTTTGCATCACAGCATTTTGCTTTTCTAAAACTGCATTTTGTTTTTCATAAAACAACAATGTATTCCAAGATTGTCTAATAGAATAAGTTATTTCTTGTTTTGCAACTCCTAATTTAGTTGCACTTGCATTACTATACTCTTTAAGTAAACTTCTTTTAGCACTTATTTGAAATGGATTAAAACTTTGACTAATACCAAAATTTTTATCTTGAGCTTGTGAGTTTATTTGTCCAAATGTTCCTGACAATTCCGTTTTAGGAAGCTCAAATGCTGTTTTTTGCAACTGTGTTTGCATTTTTACTTCTAATTCTGAAGCTTGAATACTTTGATTGTTTTTCAAACCCATTTCAAGTGCTTGTTTTAAATCAAGCTTTTGAGTTTCTTGTGCATTTGCTCCAAATATCCCAAACAAAAAGGTAATTACTAAAGCCGAATTATTCATAGTTTTTCTTTTAATTTTTATGCCTTTCTCAAAATATAAATACAGAATTGGAAGGACAATTAAAGTAAGTAAAGTAGCTGTTATTAATCCACCTATAACAACAGTTGCTAATGGTTTTTGAACTTCAGCACCAGCACTACTACTAATTGCCATTGGTAAAAATCCAAGTGAAGCAACGGCAGCAGTTAATATAACAGGTCTTAATCTTACTTTAGTACCTTCTTTTATTCTGTCATACACATTGTCCATACCTTGTTTTTTAAGTTCATTAAAATATCCAATTAAAACAATACCATTCAGTACAGCTACACCGAAAAGAGCAATAAATCCAACACCTGCCGAAATACTAAATGGCATATCTCGTAACCAAAGGGCAATAATACCGCCAATTGCAGATAATGGAATAGCAGTAAATATTAATAGAGATTGTTTGATTGATTTAAAAGTAAAATAAAGCAATACTAAAATTAAACCTAATGCTACTGGAACGGCAACAGAAAGTCGTTTGTTAGCCTCGATAAGATTTTCAAATTGACCTCCATAAGTAGTGTAATATCCTTCAGGCAATTTAAGTTTTTCGTCTAATTTAGCTTGAATCGTTTCTACAACTGTTTTCACATCTGCACCACGTACATTAAAACCTACTACGATTCTACGTTTTCCATTTTCACGAGAAATTTGCATTGGACCATCTTCATATTTTACATCGGCAATTTGTTCTAATGGAATTTGATTACCCGATGGTAAGGTTACAAATAAAGCTTTTAAGTTTTCAATATCTTTTCTACTATCATTATCTAATCTAACCACTAAATCGAAGCGTTTTTCACCTTCATAAACAACACCTGCTGTTTCTCCTGCAAATCCCATTCTGACAACTTTGTTTAAGTCGCCAATTTTTAATCCGTAAAGTGCTAATTTGTCTTTGTTATATCGAATAGTTATTTGTGGCAATCCAGCAACTCGTTCAGCTTTCACATCAGACACACCTTCAATGCCATTGATTAGCTGAACTACTTCTTCACCCTTGCTCACTAACATATCAATATCTTCACCAAAAATCTTAACTGCTACATCACTTCTTACACCTGTCATTAACTCATTAAAACGCATTTGAATAGGTTGAGAAAACTCAGTAAATGCACCTGGAATATCAGACAAAGCATGTTCCATTTTTTCCATTAATTCTTCTTTGGTTTCAGCTGAAGTCCATTCACTTTTATCTTTCAAAAGAATAATCATATCTCCAGCTTCAATAGGCATTGGGTCAGTAGGAATTTCAGCCGAACCAATTTTAGTAACTATCATTTTAATTTCAGGAAATTTGGCTCTTAAAATTTGTTCTGCTTTTGTGGTTGCATCAACTTCTTGTGATAAAGAACTACCCGAAGCTATAATCAAATGCGTTGCAATATCACCTTCATCAAGTGTAGGAATGAACTCGCCACCTAGCGTATTAAATAAGATTAATGAACTTATAAATAATGTAATAGCTACACCGATAACAGCAGCTTTAACTCGTAATGCTTTTTCTAAAATAGGTGTATAGAAGTTGTAAATAGCATCAATTATTTTATCACTAAAATTCTTTTTATGCCCTGTTTCTTTTTTTAATGCCAAAGCAGACATCATTGGCACATAAGTTAATGACAATATAAATGCACCTAATATGGCAAATGATACTGTTTGTGCCATTGGTCCAAACATTTTTCCTTCGATTCCTACTAAGGCTAAAATTGGCAGATATACGATCAAAATTATTATTTCACCGAAAGCGGCACTACTTCTAATCTTCGCAGATGCTTTATACACTTCATCATTCATTTCTTGAGTGGTGAGTTTACCTTTTTTACTGACTTGGAGTCGATGTATAATAGCTTCAACAATGATAACAGCACCATCTACAATTAACCCAAAGTCAATTGCGCCTAAACTCATTAAATTTCCACTTACTCCGAAAAGTTTCATCATTGAAATGGCAAATAATAAAGCTAATGGAATAACTGAAGCCACAACTAAACCTGCTCTCCAATTACCAAGAAGTAATACTAAAATGAAAATTACAATTAATGCTCCTTCAATAAGATTGGTTTGAACTGTACTAATAGCTTTATCTACTAAAACTGTTCTGTCCATAAACGCCTCAATTTCTACTCCTTCAGGAAGTGATTTTTTGATTTGTTCCATTTTCTCTTTGACAGTTTTAACAACTTCGCCACTATTTTCGCCTTTAAGCATCATTACCATTCCTGATACTTCTTCGCCTTTTCCATCTTTTGTGACAGCTCCATATCTGATACTACTACCTATTTGTACCTTTGCAACATCACTAATAAGAATAGGTATACCATTTTGATTTTTTACAACAATTTTATTAATATCTTCAATACCATTAACCATACCCACACCACGAATGAAATAAGCATAAGGTTTTTTGTCTATATATGCACCACCAGTATTTTCATTGTTATTTTCTAACGCATCGAAAATTTCGGTAATTGTAGTATTCATACTTTTCAGCTTATCTGGCTGAACAGCAATTTCATATTGTTTAAGATTTCCACCAAGGGTATTCACTTCAGCAACTCCTTTTGTACCAATCAATTGGGGTTTTATAATCCAATCTTGAATAGTTCTTAAATCCGATGCATTGTATTTTTCTTCATACCCTTTTTTTGGAAATACAACATATTGGTATATTTCACCCAATCCTGTACTAACTGGAGCCATTTCAGGTGTACCAACTCCTTTTGGTATGGTATTTTCGGCTTCTTTTATTCGTTCTGTAATTTGTGCTCTTGCCCAATAAATATCTACTTCTTCTTTAAATACTACAGTTACAACACTTAATCCAAAACGACTTATTGAACGAAGTTCAACAATATCAGGAATTGATTTAACAGATTGCTCTATTGGATAGGTAATAAATTGCTCTACTTCTTGGGTTGCTAAAGTAGGTGAACTCGTAATTATTTGTACTTGATTGTTTGTAATATCTGGTAACGCATCAATTGGTAAAGTATATAATGAATAACTACCAACGATAACTAATACTAGTGTAAAAAGTCCAATAATAAATTTATTATTGATACTAAAATGAATGATTTTATCTAACATTTTTATTGTATAATGAATTAATAAACAGAGAACTGTTTTTCTTTTTAAAGTTGCTAAAAGACACAACTTATTAACCCGAAATTACTCGGGCTTCATTATAATAACTGAGGTGGTTGCCAAATACTTCCGTAAAAATTTGAAAAAGAAGTTGACTTATAAAATGAAATAGAAGTTTTTATTTCTTGAAATTGTACTAAAAATTGAAAGGATTGTATTTCAAAAAAGCTTAATGTTTGTTGACCACAACAATTGCAAACACAAAAGGGAGAACATAAATCTGTTTCTTCATCGTGCGAATGATTGTGTTGTGAGTGAGCTTGTGAATGCGATGAAATAGTAGTAACATCATTATGCTCATCTGCACAAGGATAGGCAGTAAGCATAATTATATATATTGATAATATGATGTTTAAGATTTTCATCGTTGTAAAAGTAGTATATTTTTACAAAAAATAAAAATAATTACAAATTGAGCTATTATTTTAAAAATAAGTTGATATCCCAAAATTGAATCCATCTGTTATAGATGGTGGATTCGAAAGTATATCTCGTTGTTTTAGTAATCTATAATTTAAACGAATAACTGTTTGACTATTTGGTCTAAAACTTATAGCAGAAACCACACTCCATAAATCTTCACCTATATTACCACCTGTTTCGTTAAATTTACCCACATTCCAATCTACATATTCTAATCTACAAGCCACATTTAATGTTGCCTTTTCCCAACCTAACATTGTACGATTTAAAATTGGCTGAACGATATCTATAAAACCACCTTGTTGTTTACTTCCAAACTGTTGTGAATATGTACTAGGCACATCAACATTTATCCAAGCAAATTCAGTAGTAATAAAAGTTTTTGTATTTGGAAGTGTCGTATTGAAATCGATTGCAAAAATATTTACACTTCGCTTTTCATCTATAATAATGCCATCTTCTTGAAACTTATTGTAAACACCTCCCATATAAGACAAACCAATTTCGCCAATTTTACTATTTCTTACGGCTATTTTTCCTGTAAATAATGGTATTCCGCTATTAATTTCTTCGAATCTATCTGGATTATCTATAGCTGCTGGTAAATAGGTTTTATTTTGAGTGTTTTCTATTATTGAATTATCAAAACTTCCTGAAAAATAAGCCTCATATCCATACATCCAATTTTTATGGTATTTTTTACCGTATAAACCTGCCCCAACATTACTAAAAGTGCCTGGTAACATCTGAGTTGCTGGAATTGGTCTGTCTGTAAATTCCCATTTTGGGCCATCGTGATTTTGATTAAATGCCCCGATTGGATTAACAATAATTCCTGCTCTAAAATTTGCCAAAGGATGAAACTCAACATCAACAGAAGCGAATTCGATTGCAATTTCATTGCCACCTTCTTCAAATTCTAACTCACTTAAAAACTTTACTCGTTTACCTATTGATGAAGACATAAATATAGATAATCTTCTAGCTTGAAACTGATGTCCTTCTGAAACACCATCGGTAGTAAGATGTTGCCAATTGGTTTCTACATAACCTCCAATAGCAATTGGTGTTTTATTAATATTTAAAGTTGGACGATTATATATAGCATCCATATTTAATACTTTGGTTGTATCTTTTGATACTCTTTTTAATAGGCTAGGATCTATTTGTGCATTGATTGTATTACTTATTAAAAAAAAACATAAAATTATATAGGAAATTGAGATTCTCATTTTAATGAAACTTTTAAAATATTATTTTCTATTCGTACTGGAAATTTTCTTAAATCTGTGCTTGCAGGACCGCTTTCAACTATTCCTTTATTGCTAAATTCACTACCATGAGCTGCACATTGAAGTTTATCTCCAAAAACTTGAAGTTCTGCTCCTTGATGTGTACATTCCATTAACAATGCCATATACTCTGTTTCATTGAATCGATAAATACAAATAGGAAATTGTAATATTTCATTCTGAGCGATAATGTATTTTTTATATTCTATTTTTCCATTTGAATTAATTTCAAAATCAGTAATTGGAACTAAAAGATCTGAACCTTTTATTTCTTTTGACAAGACTTGTGCTGAGGAACAGCTTTCTAATAAAGAAATACCTGCAATAGTTGCTAAACAACCAAAACCGCATGTTTTAAGAAAATCTTTTCTATTCATTTTATAAGGATTTTAAAAATTTTAGTACTGCATTTTTATCTGCTTGAGAAAGACTATTAAATGCGGTTCTACTACCAGTTGCTTCACCACCATGCATAGAAATGGCTTGTTCAATACTACGAGCTCTTCCATCGTGCATTAAAAAATATTGACCTCCCTGTGAATTCGCAGAAAGTCCTAATCCCCACAAAGGTGGCGTTCTCCATTCATAAGTTTTTGCAATACCTTCTGTGTAACCATCATCTAAACCACTTCCCATATCATGCAAAAGCATATCTGTATAAGGTGAAAATGATTTGAATGATAATCCAGTTATTGGTGAATATCCAGTTGTTAAATTTGATTTATGACAGCCTGTACAATTAATTTGTTCAAATAAATTTCTACCCTGAATTACTTCTGTGTCATTTTGATTTCTTTGAATAGGGGCTTTTAATGTTTTAAGATAAAACACTAAATCATTAACCGTTACATTTGCTACTTCTGGGTCAATTTCTTCATTAGTGTAAACATCGATAGGATTAAAAGTTGATGTTATTCCCATATCTTGATTATAAGCATTTACTGTTTGATGCAATAAATTAAAAGCTGCCGCTTTTTTACCAAATCGTCCAATATATTTTCCGTTTTGATTTACTGCATTTTCAGGGTTAATATAGCTTGGGATAGTTATCCAATTGGGTACACCCGAAATACCATCACCATCTGAATCGTTTGGGTCTGCCATTGCTAAAATATCAGCATCTGTAAGGTATTGTAAAAAGCCTAAACCTGTGTTTGCAGGTGGTGTAAATTTTGAAAATGTAGCTCCAAAAGGAATTTGTTCAGGAGTATATCCTGGTAAAGCTCTATTTTGTAGTTGTGGACCTCCTAAATGTAAAAAGGTATTTCCAAATTCATCAGCTTGACCAAAACGAATTAGTGTAGTAAAAGGGTGTCCTTTTCCATCACCTGCATGACAACTAATACAACTTGTTGCAACAAATGTTGACCCTAAACCCGTTTGTCGTGTAAAGACTTCCGTAAAAGCTACATCACCTTTTAAAAACCTTGCTAATTCTTCATTTGATAAACCATCAATTGTTCCATCTAAAACTTCATCGTCAGCTGGAATATCTACATAGCTTGTTTCACACGAGATAAGCATAATCGATAAAAACGAGAGAGTTGTTATTTGCTTAAAAATTGTTTTCATTATTCTAATAATTATTTTTAGGCAAAACTAAAATATTAATTAGGTAAACACAAATTAAATAAAAAAAATATAGTATGAAAAAGATTTATAACTAATGGAATATGACAAAAAATCTAATTATTGGTGTTTATTTCGTTACAAAAAAAGACATTAAAGCATAAAACATAAAAGAACATAAGTAGTTTAATTATTAACAGGGTAAGGCTGGTACCCTAATTTTGGAAAAAAGATATTTTATTTTTTCGGTTTGAAAAAAACAGATTTTTACGGCTTTTTGAGTGCAAACAAAACTGATAACTTTATTGATTTGCGTTTAAATATTAAGATGTTGCTCGAAATTTTGAAACCTAAAAAAATAAAAAATGTTTGTGTTGTTTTTTGGTTACCCTGCTTACCCTGTGAAAAGGGTGTAAAATGAAGGTTTTGGGTGATGGGTTTTGGGTGCAAGGTTTTTTGGAACACAGATTGGAGAAATAAGAGAAATTGGCACTGATTTAAAATAAAAAAAGTGGCTAAAAAGTTATTTTAGCCACAGATTAATAAGATTAGCACTGATTTTGATTTTTCTTCTTATTCTCCAATAATTTTGTTTCTGTTATCTACTTCCTCGTATGTGTTTTCTATTAAGGCATATACAAATATTCCGTTTTTCTTTAGTCTTAAAAAGTTATGTTTCTTTAATGCCTTACCTAATTTATTAATTGTTCCATCTGAAATATTGAATTTTGCTCTTTCGGCTAGTTTTGCAGCTATTTGTGAGGCATTTAAAAATGTATTTGCCTTTTCTTTTTCACATTGTTCAAACCAAGTTAAAAGCAACTCTTCTTCTGGGCTTCGTAGTTGGTATTGTTCGTTGTTTTCTGTGATGTTTTTGATTTCTTCTTGGTCGAACCAATGTCTGAATCCTGTTTTAAATAAATACAAGGCTTGGGATAATACATTGTCAATATTGATTTCGTGTTGGTATTGGATGTTTTCCACTTCAAAACAAAGGAATCGTCTGCTTCCTGTACTGTCGTTTAAGAATTGCGCTGTGTTGACACTTCCGGCAAATGATGCGCGTCTTGGCATAGTTTCGTTGTTGTGTCCGTAGGCTTTTCTCATTCTGATTTGTGTCTTTGTGATGATTTCTTTTAAGCTACCAATTTCGGAACGGTTTAGATTTTCTAATTCGTCCAGGTTAATCAACATACATTCTGATAGCTGTACTAAAGTGTCTTTGTTGTTTGGGTTTATGGTTCCTGAGAACAAATACTCTTTTAATTTTCTAGGGACTAGCTTTTCTACCCAAGTGGTTTTTCCTAATCCTTGTTTTCCACTGAATACAATTACCGTGTGATTGATTACTTTGTCATCCAATACACAACCGACCATTGCTACCATCCATTTTTTAAAACACTCTTGCCAAAGTTCTTGTTTTGTAGTGGTTATCGTGTTTGCTAATTCTAAAATATAGTCTGTTTTTTCATCATACGATGGTAGATTGTAAAAGTAATCTTCGAATGGATTGTATAATTCACAGAAATCGGAATACAATAGGTTTCGCAAAGAAGAAAGGTTTGTTTTGATTCTTCCTTTTAAACATTCGCGAAGCATTGAGTTTTCTATAAAGTCGTTCATTACATGCCATTTCTTTTTACCGAAATATTGAAACTCTAACTTGCCTGAAACCATGTTGTGCCGAAATACATATCTTGTGGATAGGAATAATTCTAATCGGTCGATTTGGGTTGGTTTTGGTTTGTCATCATCGATTTCATCGATGTTAGCCTTCTTGGAAGGAGTTTCCTCGGCATAGCTCGGAATGACAGCGTTTTTTGATTTACTTTTAGTGTTTCTGTTCTTTTCAAAGTATTCATCTTTTCCAAATTCGTGAATGTTTCCGTAGGCGCTGTGTACTGTTTGTGTTACTTCTTTTTCGTCATAGCCAAAGTCTGTTAGTATGAAGCTTAGTGCTTCGTTTAATGAAATGCCTTTTCGGTTTAGGTTGCACGCGAGTTGGTGTACGAATACATTTCGGCTACCTGTCACGTATTGCACTTTTTTTTCGGTGAAACGAACGCAGTGGTTATAAACAGCTTCGCTGTTTTCCGTTGTCGGTTGTTGGTTGTCGGTTTGTCGCACTTCGACAGGCTCAGTGTGACTAGATTGATTTGAGTAATTATTATTCAAATGCATCTCGACTTCGCTCGATGTGACAAAGGTTTTAGCGTTTTCGTTATGATAAAGGTTATCGTCGAATGAGTAGAAACATAGTCGGGTTATGTCTTTTCCGGATTTGTCTATTTCATGGTTTAATAGGGTTTCATAGTGTTTTTGGATGGCTAAAAAGGTTTCTTTATGGTCTTCTTTTGTGGTGTTTACTTTTACTAAAATCTTTAATCCATTGCCTGATGGACTTATGAAACTTGCATAGGTGTATTCAGATTGATTGGCTTTATGTTTTGCGTTTTGTAAATCGGTTTGACTTAATTTATCGATGTCTAGGATTATGAAATTGGAGTATGCTTCCAAAAATTCCATTTTTCTTCCACCTACAAATTTTCCTGAAGGTGTGAATGCAGGTAATGATTTTTTGGCTTTTTCATAGGCTTCTAGTTTGTTTTCGGCTAATGATTTACGCAAATAGGTTATCCCTGGTCTGTACTTTCCTGTTTTGATTTCGTGCAGGATTTCGGGAATTGTTTTGTGTTCTATTACTTCGTTGAAGTTTTTGAAGATTGTTATCATGTTTGAGTGAAAAGTGATTAGTGAAAAGTCTTAGTGGTTGTTCCTGTTTTACAGTCACATACCTCACATGTTCCATTACATTTTTTTTTATGGTAGTTTTTATTTGATTTTTTAATTGTCATAAAGAATCGCTTTATTTTTATTGGATTTTTTTTTATAAAAAAGCAGTTGTTAAGTTGCGATTTCATACTATTTTCCTTTGAATGATTTGTTGTAGTGTTCTTGTAGTAGTTTTTCAACGTCAGAAAGTTTGTAGTAGATTTTGCTTCCTACTTGACTGAATGAGATTTTACCTTCATCTCTCCAGGTTTGTGCTGTGCGTTTGGAGATTTTCATCAGCATGATGAACTCTTGATTGTCTAAGAAGGTTTCTTTCTTTGGGTCTGGCTTGGTGTTTAGTTGGCTTTGAATTGCATCTAATTTTGCCATTAAGTCATTGTACTGGTCTTTTGTTAAAATAATTGCTTCCATTTTCGTGGTTTTTAAAAGATTATGGAGCAAAATTGTGAAGTAAAAAAAAGTCCCTTAGTCCCAAACGGGTCCCAAGGGACTATTATTTTTTAGAGGAAGTTATCGAGGTCTATTCGTTTGTGGGTCTTTGGTCGTTTATCGCCTCGTGATGGTTTGAGGATGGTTTCGACTGTTTGGGGACTTATTTCGTTGTTGTCTTTGTCGATAAAGTTATTGACGATCATATTTACTATGTCGCCATTGGAAGCATCAATAAATGATTTTCCATCAACAAATAGTTCGCGACTTAGTTGGTAGAATATATCTACTAATTGGTTTAGGTTTCCGTTAAATTTTAGTTTTTTAGTTATTAGTTTTTTCTCCAGTTCTAGTTCTTTTTCTTTCTCAATTTCCGAACGCATTTTGCGAAGCGTTTGTAATTTTTCAATCAACTGAACGCATTGTTGGTCATAAGAATGTAGTTTACTGTTTATTGAAATGATGTCGGCTTGTCGGTATTCGAAAATTTCTTCGTTTAAAAATAAAATTTGATCATTGAAGGATTCCATTTTTTCAACCTGTTGTTTGATTTCAAAAAATGAAAAATAACGATCTTCCGATTCGGCATTGATTAACCTTTTTGGAGTACTTTGTTTGGTTTCTTTTATGCTCGAAGATTGCAGCTCTGTTCGTTTTTTCTCGATTATGTTGTACAATTTATTGAATCTACTCAATGCCTTTTGACTAAAGAATAGTTCTTCATTGTTGGCTAATAATTTTTCGAACTTGTTTAACCAAGTGTTTCCGTCTTGGGCAATTTGGAGTTGGTAGTTAATGAATTCGGGTAGTTGGGATTGTGGGATTGTAAATACTTTTTCAAGTAAAGCAATACAATAGTTTTCCAGTGTGGGTTCCTGGTCGTGCGTAATGTCAAAAATAGAAGCTGCACTTTGTGCTGTGTCGATAGTTCTCCATTCTGAGAATAATGATTTTTTGATGTTTTGCCCTTTCAAGTTCACGTTTTTTGCCGGTGTTAAATTTGTTCATTATTTGTTATTTGGTTACACTTTTTCCAATGTCACTACTTGAAATGGTATAGTTGCTTGAAGTTCAGGTATACTTCAAGTTGATTTCAATATGATTTTGGATTTTTTTTAATATTTGGGATGCCTAAAATTAGAACAAATTCAGTACCGCTTTGCGTTGTTTTTCGTACAAGTTTTCAACAAAATTGCGAGGGCTTGTATTTGCTAGGTTTTTGGAATTCAGGAGTAAAAAAGGATAAAATTTACCTTCGAAAAAGAAAACGAGAGTAATTTTTTGAAGTAATTACTCTCGTTCTGTTTTAGTAGATGTAGTTGTCAACCGCTTTGTCTAATTCTTCTGAAATGATTTTAGCATATACCTGGGTTGTGCTAATATCGCGGTGGTCCATTAGTTTTGAAACGTGCTCAATTCTCATTCCGTTATTTAAAGCATTGGTTGCAAAGGTATGGCGGCTTATGTGAAATGTTACTTTTACTGGAATTTCTAATTTCTTTGCTATGCGCTGTAATTGAAAATTAGCTGCTTTATTGGCACTTTCAATAAAAGTATAACGGTATTCATCATTCTTTAAATACAGCTCTTTATTTGTGATTACAGGGAATATAAAGTCGTCTTGTTCTGCATCTTCCTTTTTGTACTTGTTGATGATGTCCAATGCTAACTGACCAATTTTAAACTGATGCATTCTTCCTGTTTTGCGAATTACTTTTTGTATTCTTCTTTCTTCTTCATTGAAGTGTTTTACTTGAAATTCTAATACATCACTGAATCGTAATCCTCCAGCGAAAATTGAAAAGATAAACATATCGCGATATACACTCGCTTTTGATTTTTCATCTAGTTTATAATTGATAATCGCTTCGAATTGCTCTTTCTTTAAAAACTGTCTTCTGCTTGGGTCTTTCTTTAATTTCAACTTACTAAACGGATACATGTATTCAGGAATTAAGTCTTCTTTGATAGCTTCTTTAAACATAATCGCCAAAATCATAATCGAATAACGTTGTGTTGTATTTCCGTTTTTTAGTTCGTTGCTTAGATAACTCATATAGTCCATTAATAATGAAACTGTAATGTCATCAAAATAAACCTCCTTGGTTCCTACCCATTTTTCGAACTTATCTAAATAGGCATGGTAATTTTTATAGGTTGAAATGGAAACGTTGTTTTTGATTCGTTCACAATGTTTACGTGAGTACTCGAAGAAATTTGGTACTTCTTTACCTTTTATGGCTTCTTTTAGTTTTTTAATGGAAACGGTTTTTACTTTTCGTTCCATGTCGGCAACTTGTCCTTCAGCATCGGCAATTTTTTGAGCAAGTGCAGCATTCATTCGCGCGCTATTAGGATAGCTTTTCTTTACTCTCTGCTTTGCTTCATCCCAATCACTTTCTTTAAGTTTGAGTCCGGCAGTGATAAATTTCGTTTTTCTATCTTTTATAATTCTAATGTACAAAGGGCTTTTACCTGTTTGATCTTTCTGGTTGGTGCGTAGTATTAATTTAATAGATGCCATAATTATAGAATATTAGAAATGTTGTACTATATTTGTAAAGCGGTGCAAACGAGTGAAAGTATCGATTTTACTAGTGTTTCATTCTAGTGCAACGGAGTACTAAGGTACAACAATTGGTACAACAAATCAAGTATTTTGATGCTTTTTTATGCTTAAATTTGCTTTAGTATTTTTTATAAAGTCAATAAATACAGTACTTTAAGTGCAAAAGGGTACTTGCGGAATTATTATAGAGATAACAGCGGTTTGCTTCAATGGCTAGTTCAGTACTATTCTATATTTGGTATCGCTCGGTCTGTGGTTTTTCGCCACAATTTTATAGCCGAGGACCATTATCAAAAATTTTGATAAAATGACACGTAAAAATGTATTTTATATTTCAATTGTAGTGTATTTTATCGGAATTTTATTTTTGATAAATAACACCCTGCTGCATACTAAATATAAAAATTCAAATTTTGAATTACCTCTAATTGGTTTTCAAGGTTTAATTGAAAAAAACGATACTATTTATTTAGGCTCAAGTCATTGGAATCGAATTTTTTTATATGACAAAAACGGAAAATATTTAACATATCAGGCAACTGGCGGAAGAGGATTAGATTTTGACTTTTACTTCTCAGAAAATAATCTTGTAATTAATCAATATAGTTTAGCAGAAAAACCAAATAAAGACAAAACAATATTTTCAATCAATAAAGGGGAAAAGTATATCATTGAAAAAAAACTTCCAGTTCAAATTGATTTTGAAAAAAATGGAAAGAAAATAAACTTTTTGAAACAAAATTTACTTTTTTACTTATTTTACTCTGATATAGGTTTATGGTTTGTATTGATATTTTATTCCTTATTTATTGTTGCAGCTTTTCAGAAAGAACTAATTGAATTACTAAATAAAATCAAATTACGTTTTAAATAAAAACTGTATACAACAAAGAACTATTCATCAACGAGAAAATGCAAATAGAAAAGTTACATCACATTGCTATAATATGTTCTGACTATCAAAAGTCAAAACAATTTTATACAGAAATTTTAGGATTTACTATTGAAAAAGAAGTTTATCGACAAGAAAGACAATCTTATAAACTTGACCTATCATTAAAAGGACAATATGTAATTGAACTTTTTTCTTTTCCAAATCCACCACAAAGAACCTCAAGGCCAGAAGCTGCAGGATTAAGACATATTGCCTTTGGTGTAAAAAATATTGAAAAAGAAATACAGTTTTTAACTTCAAGAAACATTACAACAGAACCAATTCGTGTTGACGAATACACCAACAAAAAATTTACCTTTTTTTCAGATCCTGATAATTTGCCAATTGAGATTTACGAATTATAAAAATAAAAAATCCGCCTTACAGCGGATTTAGTTATTTATTCAACTGGTCCATCCCAATTAGAAAAACCTCCTACTAAATTAAAAGTGTTTTCAAAACCTAATTGTTCCATAGCATTACAAGCATTGGCACTACGCACGCCAGCTGCACAATACACATAGTAATTTTTCGATTTGTCCAACTCCTCTACCCTATATATAAATCCTTGTCCTTTATATATGTCAATATTTATTGCTCCTGGTATATAACCTGCATTAAACTCATCTTCGGTACGAACATCTACAATTACACCGTTTGCATCTTGCAAAAACTGGCTCCACCACGTGTTTTGATCTAAGTTTGTCATTTTATTTTTTTTTCAAAAATACTATCAAAAAATACAATTTTAAAACTTTAACAAAAATTTATTAAACATTTGTACATACAAATAAAATATTTACTACATTTGTACATACAAATTTTACAACATCAAATGAGAATAGAAGAAATCATAAAACCTAACTCACCAATGGCAATTGAGAAAAAAACATTACTTAATGTAATGTATACTCAAAATGTCATTTCGGAAAAGTTTAATGAGATATTAAAGCCATTTGACCTTTCCACTGAACAATTTAATGTGTTACGCATCTTAAGAGGACAAAAAGGAAAACCTGCTAATATGTGTATGATACAAGAACGCATGATTGCTAAAACAAGTAACACCACACGATTAGTAGACAAATTGTTATTAAAAGATTTAGTACTGAGAGAAGTTTGTCCAAACAATCGCAGAAAAATGGAAATTACCATTACTGAAAAAGGTTTGGAATTATTATTGCAACTAGATCCTTTAGTAGAAGCTCACGAACGTGCTTTCTCTAAAAATTTGACTGTTGAAGAATTAGAAGTATTAAACGAATTGCTTGAAAAATTTAGAAATTAAAATCACAACATTTACTATGAGTCATTTTATAGAAAATCAAAAATGGCGTTATGCCACAAAAAAATTCGATGCAACTAAAAAAGTATCTGCATCAGATTTAGAAACCTTAAAAGAAGCTATCCAATTAAGTACTTCTTCTTACGGATTACAATTATACAAAGTATTCATTATTGAAAACCCTGAAATAAGAGCACAATTACAACCTGCTTCTTGGGGACAAACTCAAATTGTAGAGCCTCTCACCTATTCGTATTTGCTAACATTGTGGATGTTCAAGAAAGTCATATTGACGAATATGTTAACAATATTGCTGCTACAAGAGGATTGTCTGTTGAGGATTTAAAAGGTTATTCAGACTTTATGAAATCTAAAATTGTACCGTTACCTGTTGAGCAAAAAGCCGTTTGGACATCAAAACAAACGTATTTAGCAATGGCCAACTTAATTAATGCTGCTGCCGAATTAAAAATCGATGTTACACCAATGGAAGGTTTTGAACCTGAAAAATACAACGAAATTTTAGGTTTAAATGCATTAGGGTTAAACGCTTCGTTAGTAGCGCCAATTGGTTACAGACATGAAGAAGATGCAACACAACATTACGTAAAAGTAAGAAAACCAAAACAAGAATTATTTACTACTATTTAATACAATTAATTAACATTTAAACAATTTTTTAAAAACATGAAAAATTTAAAATCAATCGCTTTAGCTCTTGTAGCTTTTGTATCATTCGCAACTACTGCTCAAACATCAAAAAAAGTAGATGCTTCTAAAAGTACTATCAACTGGGTTGGAAAAAAAGTAACAGGTTCTCATGAAGGAACAATTACTTTAAAAGAAGGTGCTTTAATCTTCAAAGGAAAAAAAGTTGTAGGTGGAAACTTTACAGTTGACATGACTACTATCAACACTACAGATTTAGACGGAAAAGGAAAAGCAAATTTAGATGGTCACTTAAAATCTGATGATTTCTTTGGAGTTGAAAAATTCCCAACTGCTACATTAGTTTTCAAATCAATTGGTGAAAAAGGAAATGGAGTTTACGCTGTAACTGCTGATTTAACTATCAAAGGAAAAACGGAATCAATCAAATTTGACTTAACTGTAGCTGGTAACACTGCTTCTACAACTTTAAAAGTTGACAGAACTAAATATGATATCAAATACGGTTCAGGAAGTTTCTTCTCTGACTTAGGAGACAAAACTATCTATGACGATTTCGAGTTAACTGTCAAGTTATCGTTCTAATAATTGGGAAACATTTGCTATGAAAAACAAAAAAGCCTTGAAGAAATTCAAGGCTTTTTTGTTTATAAATATTAGGATTATGGATAAATAAAAAAGTCCCGAAGCAATTTCGGGACTTTTTGTTTGAATTAACTTTTAACTTTTATTTTGACCATTCAGCAATGCTGTCTTTGTTCATTTTTTCATAATCAGCGTTTCCAGCTTTTACAGATAAAGCTAAAGATTCTTTTGCAGTAGCAATTGCACCTTTTTTATCTCCAATTTTTGCTTGAATTAATGATTTTAATCTCAAATACCAAAATGGTACATCTCTATCTTTTGGAGAATTTGAAATAGCATTGTTTACCCAAGATAAAGCCTTATTCATATCACCATTAGATTGATAAAAATATTGAGCAGAAGAAAAATAATCATTTGCAGAAGGACCCGCTAATGTTTTTTCAATACTCTTCATTGCAATGTCTTGTGTAGGAACAGAAAAAGGAATAGCTACCATTGTTCTTTCCCAAGCCAATTCAATTACACCAGAATCATTAGTTAAATTGTTTAAAAATATTGATAATGATTCAATAGGCTTGTTTAAAGTTTCAGGTTTTACAGTAAATTTTAAAGCAACATTGGCATCATCCCATTTTTCTGGTAATCCCCAGTTGTTTGTATCCGTATAAAAAATAACATCCCAACTATCAGCTTTTGGTGTTGTAAACAAGGCATATTTTCCTTTTTTCAAGTCTTTACCTCCAATTTTTACATCTTCACTAAAAGAAATAGTAGTATTTGCATTAGCACCAGTTCTCCACATTTTTCCAAAAGGTACTAAATCTCCATAAACAGTTCTTCCTTTTGCACTAGGTCTTGAATATTCTACTTGAACTGTGGTCAATCCTACAACTTGTTCCACTTTTGCTAAAGGACTCGATTGAGGCGTCTTAACTTGCGCTTCAACTACTAAATTGGCTAAAACAACAGCCAACATAACAATAATTTTTCTCATAGGTTTCGTTTTTGATTTTCAAATTTACAAATTGTATTAGAATGAAATGTTAATATAAACTTAAATGAATTATTTTTTGTTTAATTTATTTTTAAAAAAATTAAACAAATTTATATCTTTACAGAAAAATTATATGAAAATATATCGTTTACATACTAAACAAAATTTACCTATTACAATTGAGAAAGCTTGGGAACTTTTATCTGATCCAAAAAACTTACAATTAATTACTCCAGATTACATGGGATTCAAAATTGTTTCTGGTGCAGATAGACCGATGTTTCCAGGCCAAATAATTCAATATATTGTTACTCCTGTTTTAGGGATACCAACAAAATGGGTAACAGAAATTACCCATGTTGTTGATAAACAATATTTTGTAGATGAACAACGATTTGGACCATATGCACTTTGGCATCACAAACATTTTATAAAAGAAATTCCAGGAGGAGTTGAAATGGAAGATATTGTTGATTATAAAGTTCCAATGGGGTTTATTGGACAATTGGTACATCCAATATTAGTCAAACCAAAATTGGAGGAAATATTTGAATATCGAAGAAAAAAATTAATTGAATTATTTGGTGAATTTAAAGAGCAATAGCATGAAAAATATATTATTAATTGGCGGTTCGTATGGAATTGGGCTAGCAATAGCAAAAGAACTTCAACATGAAAATACTATTTTTATAGCTTCAAGAAGTAATGAGCATTTATCTGATATTAAAGCAACTCACATTCCTTTTGATGCAACAACTGATACAATCGATACTTCTCTTCTACCTTCAGTTATTGACGGATTAGTTTATTGTCCAGGAAGTATTAACCTTCGACCTTTCAAAGGATTAAAACCTGAAGCTTTTGAAGCCGATTTACAAATTAATTTTATAAGTTTGATAAAAGTAGTCCAATCTGTTTTACCAAATTTACTAGCTTCAGAACAATCGAGTATTGTTGTATTTAGTAGTGTAGCTGCATCTATGGGTATGCCATTTCATACCAGTGTTGCCGCTTCAAAAGGTGCAATCGAAGGATTTGCAAAAGCTTTAGCTGCAGAATATGCTCCAAAAATAAGAGTAAATGTAATTGCACCATCTTTAACTGATACACCGTTAGCCGATAAATTCTTGAACAACGAAACAAAGCAAGAAAAGTCAGCCGAACGTCATCCTTTAAAACGTTTTGGGAAACCAGAAGATAGTGCGCAAATGGCGGCGTTTTTATTAAGTGATAAAAGCAGTTGGATTTCAGGACAAATTTTCCATGTTGATGGTGGAATGTCGACTTTATTAATAAACGGATAACAAATACAAAACATGACTATTTTTTGGTTTAGACGCGATTTACGATTGGATGATAATATTGGACTTTTTCATGCTTTAAATAGTAATGAAGAAGTATTGCCTATATTTATTTTTGATGAAAACATTTTATCTCAATTGTCAAAAAATGATGCTCGTGTTACTTTTATTCATGAACAGTTAGATAAAATGCAGTCAGAGTTGAATAAACTCGGAAAATCATTAGCTGTTTTTCATGGGAAACCAGTCGATATATTTGAAAAACTAATTTCAGAAAATAAAATTACGTCTGTTTATACGAATCATGATTACGAACCTTATGCTCGCAAGCGTGACAAAGAAATGAATCAATTATTTCTTTCAAAAGGAATCAACTTTTTAACTTCTAAAGATCAAGTTATTTTTGAAAAAAGCGAAGTAGTTAAAGAAGACGGTAGTCCTTATGTAGTTTATACACCATATTCCAAAAAATGGAAAGAAAATTTCAGAAAAATTAAGCTTGTTCATTATCCTTCTGAAGAAAAATTAGATAAAATTACGAAACACTCCTACCCTTTTTTATCATTATCGGATATTGGTTTTGAAAAATCAGATATAAAAATAACACCATTTGATGTTTCAGCAACGCTTATTCAAAATTATGAAGCAACAAGAAATTTTCCAGCATTAAATAAAACTTCATTTTTAGGAATTTATCTTCGTTTTGGTGCAGTTTCCATTCGAAAAATGATACAAAAAGCCATTGCGGAGAAAAATGAAACGTTTTGGAATGAATTGATTTGGCGCGAATTTTTCATGCAAATTTTATGGCACTTCCCAAATACATCTAAAAATAGCTTCAAGGTAAAATATGATGCTATTAAATGGAAAAATAATGAAGAAAACTTCAAAAAATGGTGCAATGGAAAAACAGGTTATCCTTTTGTAGATGCCGGAATGCGGGAATTAAACGCAACAGGCCACATGCACAATCGCGTACGCATGATTGTTGCAAGCTTTTTATGCAAGCATTTACTTATCGATTGGCGTTGGGGTGAAGCGTATTTTGCTCAAAATTTATTAGACTACGAAATGGCGAGTAATGTTGGAAATTGGCAATGGGCTGCAGGTTCAGGTGTTGATGCCGCTCCTTACTTTCGAATTTTTAATCCAACAGAACAAATTAAAAAATTTGATAAAGATTTTAAATACATAAAAAAATGGATTCCAGAATTGGAAACCGAATATTATCCAAAACCAATTGTAGATCATAAAGAAGCGAGAGAACGTTGTTTAAAAGTCTACAAAGAAGCAGTTGGATAAAATTAATTTTTGCCCAAAAAACTATAAAACTCAAAAATGAAGATTGTTTGGTTTAAAAGAGATTTGCGTTTGCATGATCATGAAGCCTTACATGAAGCCCTATCGACTTCTGGTAAAATCTTACTGCTCTATATTTTTGAACCATCAATACTAAAAGATTATCATTACAGTAAACGCCATTTCGATTTTATAAAACAGTCGTTAGAAGCACTTCAAAAAGAACTACAAAAATACCATACACAAATATTAATTGTTCAAGGTGAAGCTACCACTGTTTTTGAAAAGCTTACCAATTTGTTGACTATTAAAGCAATTTATTCTCATCAAGAAACGGGAATTAAATTAACTTATGATAGAGATTTAGCAGTAGCTGAATTATTTAAAAAGAAAGGTATTATCTGGAACGAATACATTACTAATGGTGTAATAAGAGGAATTAAAAACAGAAAAACATGGAAGGAAGATTGGTATGATTATATGGATAAAGACTGTTTACCCTTTCAACCTACATCAAGAAGTTTTATCAAATATATTGAGATTGAAGAATTAGAAAATAATTTCGAAATTCCATCTATAAAAACTATCCATAATCCAAATTTTCAAAAAGGTGGTGTTCCTACAGCATTGCGTTACATGAATTCATTTTTTGAAGATCGCGTTCAAAATTATAGTAACCACATTTCAAAGCCCGAACTTGCCAGAAAAGGATGTAGCCGATTGTCACCTTATATAGCATGGGGAAACTTATCTATTAGACAAGTGTATACCAAAGCTTGGGAATTGCACCAACAAGGAAAATATAAGCGACAAATTTCCAATTTTGCCTCAAGATTACGTTGGCAGGCTCATTTTATTCAAAAATTTGAAATGGAAAGTTCAATGGAATTTATTGCAGTAAACAAAGGATATCGCAATTTAAACCAGAAAGTAAATGAAAAGTATCACAAAGCTTGGGTAACAGGAAAAACGGGTGTTCCGCTTGTTGATGCTTGTATACGCTGCTTGAATACAACAGGTTATTTGAATTTTAGAATGCGTGCTTTAGTCGTTTCCTTTTATACACATCATTTATTCCAACCTTGGCAAAACTGTAGTCCGCACTTGGCACAACAGTTTTTAGATTTTGAACCTGGAATTCACTATCCACAAATTCAGATGCAAGCTGGAGTAACAGGAATAAATACGTTGCGAGTTTATAATCCGGTGAAAAATTCATATGAACATGATGAAGAAGGCGTATTTATTAAAAAATGGGTGCCTGAATTAGTTAATATTCCTGTGGCTTTCATACATGAACCTTGGAAATTAACCCCAATAGAATCAATGCTGTATAGATTTGAATTGGGAAGAGATTATCCTTATCCTATTGTTAATCTTGAAGAAGCTAGAAAATTTTCTAGTGATTTTTTTTGGGCTATGCGAAAAGAAGAAACAGTCAAAAAAGACAGCAAGCGAATTTTAGACAAACATACTTTTCAAGAGGATAAAAATGATTAATTCAAATTGCTTACTTTTTCAAAATTCAATTCATTAAAATGTTGAATTACAATATTTGCTTTTGATAAGTCTTGATCTTTTGAATGAAAACTTTCATACCCAACACAAAAAATACCTGCTGCAACTGCCGCATGAATTCCGTTAGTACTGTCTTCAATCACAATACAATTTTCTTTTGGAGCAATTGATAAACTAGCCGCATGTTCAAAAATTGCAGGATGCGGTTTCGACTTTGGAAAATCTTCTCCAGAAACAATATGGGTGAAATATTGATGTAAATGAAAACGTTTAAACACTCTATCGATTGTAACTTTTGAAGCAGAAGAAGCTACTATTAATTGAATTCCGTTGGCATGTAAATCTTTAATTAAATCTTCAACTCCTTCAATTAAATACAAATCTTCTTTTAAATCGAAAGCTTCGTTAAACAAATGACGTTTTCTCAAGATTAAATCTTCAACATCTTCTTGTAAATCGAATTGTGCTTTTAATTTTTGAAAAATATTTCGAGTGGAATTTCCGGTAAACGAACGGTACATTTCGTCTGTTACTTCGATGTTTAACTCATTAAAATGTTGGTAATAAGCAAAATGATGAACCGGTTCGGTATCAACAATTACGCCATCCATATCAAAAATTACTGTTTGTATCATATTAAAATTCAAATTCTTTGCCATCATCGGCTAAAAATACGTTTTCAAAAATAGTTTCAGCTTCAGTTTTAAAAGGTTCAATAGAACCATATCGTGTAGAATAATGTCCTAAAATCAATTGCTTAACGTTTGCCAATTTGGCAATTTTAGCTGCTTCTTTAGCTGTTGCGTGCTTTGTTTTCTCGGTATATTGTGCTTCCGATTCTAAAAATGTAGCTTCATGATATAATACATCCACATTTTTAATTATTGGAACAATTGACTCATCATACAACGTATCACTACAAAATGCGTAACTCATTGTTGGATCTGGTGGAAAAGAAAGTAATTCGTTTGCAATTACTTCTCCAGAATCTAATGTTACACTCCCACCCGATTTTATTTTATCGAAATAGACTTTCTCAATTTTATATTTTGCAACTGCTTCAATATTCAAATGACGTTTTCCTACTTTTTCTTGGAACAAATAACCATTTGTATAAATTCGGTGATTAAGCGGAATTGTTTTTACAATTACAGTTTCATCTTCAAAAACTACTTCGCTTTCTTTAGATTCTAATTCATGAAAATATAAATTGTAACCGGTATAGGAACCAGAAGCTCGCAATTGTAATAAAATGATTTCTTTAATTCCTTTTGGACCATAAACGTGCAAATCGTTTTCGCGATTCAACAACATAAAAGTAGAAATCAAACCAATTAAACCATAAAAATGGTCGCCATGTAAATGGGAAATGAATATATGATTGATTCTAGAAAACTTAATTTTATGCTTACGTAATTGAACTTGCGTACCTTCGCCACAATCAATTAGAAACAAATGATTTTTCATTTCTAATACTTGAGAAGTTGGATTGGTAATGGTTCTAGGAGTTGCTGCGTAACAGCCGAGTATTTGTAGTTTCATTTTTTAGTGTTCAGTCGCAGTTTTCAGTCGCAGTTACTGAATACTGTAAACTGAGACTGTAAACTTTTATTAAAATCCTAAATCGCGTTCAATTTCATCCATTTCAATCATATCATGCGCTTCTAATACAGAAGGAACTACATTTAAATAATTAGGAACTTTATCAAAGTTAACGGCGTCAGTAACAATTATCATTGATTTTTTTTCCTTTTTATGACTCTTAGCCAAATCTTTAAAATGAGCTAAATCAGCATTGGAAATACTTTTGTCTTGAGAAACATCTAAAATTAAATTTTGCCCTTGAAAAACATGATATTCATTTGTTATTTTACTAACAAAAGCTGCAACATCATTGTGAGTATCTTTAATTATAGTGGTATGTCCTTTTTGATCTACTTTCATTCTAATTTTTAATTTGAGTAATAAATATAAGAATTAATTCTTAATCTTACTAGCTAATAAATAAATAACTGCCATACGAATGGCAACACCATTCTCAACTTGGTTTAATATTACTGATTGACCAGAATCTGCAACATCTGATGTAATCTCTACTCCTCTATTGATTGGACCTGGGTGCATGATTACGATTTCTTTATTTAAAGATTCTAATAATTCTTTGGTTACACCATATTGTTGTGTGTATTCTCTTGTAGTTGGAAAATAACTTACATCTAATCTTTCATTTTGAACACGTAACATATTCGCTACATCAGCCCATTCCAAAGCTTTTCTCAAATTAGGCTCAACTGTAACTCCTAACGATTCAATGTATTTCGGAATTAAGGTTTTAGGACCGCAAACTTTTACTTCGGCACCTTGCATTTGTAGTGCGAAGATATTGGATAATGCTACTCTTGAGTGTAAAATATCACCAACAATTACGATTTTCTTTCCACCTACATCACCTAATTTTTCTCTTATTGTAAAACTATCCAGTAATGCTTGTGTTGGATGTTCATGAGCACCATCTCCTGCATTTACAATACTAGCACTAACATTTTGAGATAAAAAATGAGCTGCTCCAGGACTACTGTGACGCATAACTACCATATCTACTTTCATAGATAAAATGTTGTTTACGGTATCAATTAGAGTTTCTCCTTTTTTTACTGAAGATTGTGCAGCAGAAAAACTAATAACATCGGCCGATAAACGTTTTTGAGCTAGTTCAAAAGACAATTTAGTTCTTGTACTATTTTCGAAGAAAATGTTGGCAATCGTAACATCTCGTAATGATGGTACTTTTTTAATTGGTCGATTGATAACTTCTTTAAAATGATCTGCCGTTTCAAAAATTAAATCAATATCGTTTTTTGTAATATGTTTTATTCCGATTAAATGATTTACTGATAATTCTTTCATTTATATGTAGTTGTGTTGTTGTATATTCTTTTTTAGTTTATTTCGTTACCAAATAAACAGCGTCTTCTCCATCATTTTCTTGCCATTTTACAATTACTTTTTCATTGTTTATGGCATCCACTTGTCTTCCTCTATAATCCGGTTGAATCGGTAAATGACGACTGAATCTTCTGTCGATAAGTGTTAAAAGTTCTACTTCTGATGGTCTTCCGAAAGATTGTATCGCAGTTAAAGCGGCATTAATACTTCTTCCTGTATATAAAACGTCATCGATAAAGACTACTTTTTTATCTTCAACTAAGAAATCGATTTGTGTTTTATTAGCTTCAAGTGGTTTTTCTCCTCTTCTAAAGTCATCTCGAAAAAAAGTAATATCTAAAAACCCCAATTTTATCTCTTGAATTTGATATTCAGACTCTAAAATTTGTTTGATTCTTTGTGCCAAGTATTTTCCTCTTGGTTGTAATCCTATTAAAACAGTATTGGAAAAATCTAAATGATTTTCAATTAGTTGACAAGCTAATCGATGTAAAATAATCTGTACTTCTTTAGAAGTGAGCAAATTTTTTTGACCCATGATAAAGTGTTGTGTTTGGTTTGTAAAATTAATTTATTTTATGGAATAAATAAAATATAAGCGCTAGTAAATTAATTTTAAGTTTTTCATCCTTAAAACTTTACGTTTCAACTAAAATATTAATAATGTTAACCAACCTTTAATAAGTATTCATAATTTTAACATAATTATTAACAACAAAAGTGTGCGATTATGAAAAATTCTACTCTCTCTAGATTAACTTGCATTGCATTTGTTTCATTATTATTTATAACTAATATAGGTTGTCAAGAAGATGAAACATCAAGACCTGAAAGCTCAGAATCATTTACTCCTTCACTAAGAATAAGTTCGGGAGGAAATTGTGCTGAAGATTGTATTCAAGATGATAATTACTTTATTGACTCTCAACAAGCTGTTGTTCAATGGGGCGGACCAAACCAAAATAACAATTCGAAAACTGTTGATATTGAATATTACAACACAGAAACGCATTTTGTTTTACGTGTAAAAAGCACAAGAGGTTGGAGTGATTTGATTATTAACGGATTCTCTTCTTGGAATGGTGGAGCCGTAAGTCCAAATGTTTGGGGAACCTATTCTTATCCATTAGGACAAGATTGGCAAGCTTGTGACCTTGAAAGCTTTACATTAAGCGTAAGTGGAAACGGACCTCCGGCACAATTCTTAGTAAATTACAATTTATTTGGTGTTTGTATGGGATGTGAAACTGGTTTCTTTGGTGATGTGTTATCATGTGGTTATGACCGAGAAGCAAATTACACTTTTACTTCTGATAGTGATCAAAGCTATATCAAAATTCAAGGTGGATTAACAAACTTTACAGGAGCTGATGCAATTGTTACTGTTTCTGGAGGAAACTTAACACAAAGTCAATCAACACCTGGAGGAAGTTCAAACAGAATTATTAAAGTTGAAGGAAGTGTTGCTGCTTGTGAAACTATAACAATCAATATTAAATGGAATTCAACTAATTCGGGTGGCGTTGTAACAGGAAGTTGGTCTGTAAAAGACGGAAATGGTTCAGAATTAACACCTCCTGTTTTGGGACTTGAATGTGATTAACTACTCTACTATTATAAACAAAAAAACGCCAATCTAAATAGTTGGCGTTTTTTTTTATTTTACGATTAAGAATACATTTTCTTTCTTAATTCTTTGATTTTATCATCATCTAAATACTCATCAAATGTCATGTATCTATCAATTGCACCATTTGGAGTTAATTCTAAAACTCTATTAGCAACTGTTTGAGCAAATTCGTGATCGTGAGTTGTAAATAAAACCGAACCTTTAAAGTTCTTTAATGAATTATTGAAAGCTGTAATTGATTCTAAGTCTAAGTGATTTGTTGGTTCGTCTAACATTAAAACGTTAGCTCTAATCATCATCATACGAGATAACATACAACGAACTTTTTCTCCTCCAGATAAAACATTACATTTCTTTAATGCTTCTTCTCCAGAGAAAATCATTTTTCCTAAAAATCCACGAACGTAAACTTCGTCACGCTCTTCTTCAGTTTTAGCCCACTGACGTAACCAATCTACTAAATTTAAATCAACTCCTTCAAAAAACTCATGATTTTCAACTGGCAAATACGATTGTGTTGTTGTAATTCCCCAATCAAATGTTCCAGCATCAGCATTCATTTTACCGTTTAAGATTTCATAAAAAGCTGTTGTTGCTCTCGAATCTTTTGAGAAAACTACAATTTTATCACCTTTAGCCATGTTTAAATCAACATTTTTAAACAATACATCTCCATCAACTGAAGCCGCTAAATTTTGTACGTTTAAAATTTGATCTCCTGCTTCTCTTTCTGTTTCAAAAATAATCGCTGGATATCTTCTGCTTGAAGGCTTAATCTCGTCTAAATTTAATTTTTCAATCATTTTTTTACGAGAAGTAGCTTGTTTAGACTTAGCCACATTCGCACTAAAACGACGAATAAATTCTTCCAATTCTGCTTTTTTCTCTTCTGCTTTCTTGTTTTGTTGCGCTTTTTGACGAGCCGCTAATTGAGAAGACTCATACCAAAACGTATAGTTTCCTGAATAATGTGTGATTTTTCCAAAATCGATATCTGAAATATGCGTACAAACTGCGTCTAAAAAGTGACGGTCATGCGATACTACTAAAACGGTATTTTCATAATTAGCAAGGAAGTTTTCTAACCAACCAATTGTTTCAAAATCCAAGTCGTTGGTAGGCTCATCCATAATCAATACATCAGGATTTCCAAATAAAGCTTGTGCTAATAAAACACGAACTTTTAATTTTCCATCCATTTCACCCATTAAAGTGTAATGATGTTCTGGACCAATTTCTAAGTTAGACAACATAGTTGCAGCATCACTTTCTGCATTCCAACCATTCATTTCATCAAATTGCAACTGCAATTCTCCAATTCTATTAGCATTTTCATCAGTGTAGTCAGCATATAAAGCATCCATTTCAGCTTTAATAGCATGTAGAACTTTATTTCCCATTAATACTGTATCTAAAACAGTATATTCGTCAAATAAGTTGTGATTTTGGTTTAAAACCGACATTCTTTTTCCTGGCTCAAGAATTACTCTTCCTGAAGTTGGCTCCATATCGCCAGCAATAATTTTCATGAATGTAGATTTCCCAGCACCATTAGCACCAATGATTCCGTAGCAGTTACCTTGAGTGAATGTTGTATTTACTTCATCGAATAAAATTCGTTTCCCAAATTGTACCGATAAATTTGAAACTGTTAGCATTTTTATATTTTTTTAAAAAACTTTTGCAAAAGTAGTAAAAATAGTAGATTTTTGAACGGTTAAAATAATTATATTTCAGGTTATTATTTAGAATTATTATAGGTTTATTTTAACTGAACGTTAACAAGACCATTAGTTTATAACTAATACATTTGTTTAGAATTAATAATCAATTAAATGATTAAGAATTACATAAAATACTTTTTGCCCCTATCTATCGCACTTTTTTCTACTTTAACTTCTTGTAAAAAAGTTTTTAAGGAAGATGATTTTGTGGCGTATTTTGGTGGTGAAGTTTTAAATCCTCAAGAAAAGTATGTATTGTTTTTAAAAGATGATGAAGTGATTGACACTATTTATCTAGACAAAAACAATCGTTTCATGCATAAATTCGATTCATTAACTCCAGGTTTATACACTTTTAAACACAATCCGGAATATCAATATGTTTATTTTGATAAAAACGATAGTTTGATGGTTCGTGTAAACACTTTTGATTTTGACAATTCTATTGTTTTTTGTGGTCGTGGTGACGAAAAGAACAATTTCTTAATAGAATTGTATTTAAAAAACGAAGCCGATCGTTCTTTAATGTACCAGAACTTTGATAAAGATGTAAAAAGTTTTATCAAAAACATCGATTCTAGTTATGCTATCAGAAAATCATTTTATCTTAAAAGAAAAGCCGAAATTGGTTGGGATGAAAACTTCGATGAAATTGCAAAAGCGAGTTTAGAGTTTCATCACATAACTAAAAAAGAAATTTATCCATACGCGCATCAATTTAGAACTGGAGAAAATATTAGAACAAAACTACCTTCAAATTACTACAATCACAGAAAAGATGTAGATTTTGAAAATGCACATCTAATTAATTACGCTCCATTTATTAAATATGTAAGTGTAATGTTAAATAACGTTGCTTTACAAAAAGATAATGTGGATTTGAATGAAAATTCTCTTGAAAATAATATAGAAAAACTAAACATTACTGATACTTTAATTAAAAATCAGAAGGTTAAAAATGTTGTTTTAAACAATGTAGCCATGATGTATTTACTTGAAGATCAGAACATGTATAACAATCAAAAATTTATTGACCGTTATTTAAAATTAACAACCGACGAAAAGAACAAAAAGGAAATCAGCGAAATTTACAGCTCTGTTCAAAATTTAAAAGTTGGTAATAGATTGCCAAAAATTAATTTACTTGATAAAACAAATCAAACAATTGACATTAACAATTTGGTTAGAAAACCAACTGTTTTATTCTTCTGGACTAGTGGTGCAGAATCACATTTTGTTGCTTCTCATAGAAAAATAAGTGAATTACAGGCAAAATATCCAAACTACGATTTTATTGCCATAAATGTTAACGACATTAAATCGAAATGTGAAAACACATTGAAAAAATACAACTTTGAAGGTATTACTGAGTTACGTTGCGAAGATTTTGACAACATCAGAAAACAATGGGTTATAACTAAAATTCACAGAATTATTGTTTTAAATGCGGATGGAACCATTAGAAATGGATTTGCTAATTTGTTTGATGTGAATTTTGAATTGAATTTGAAATAATAAATACAATATTAAATCATAAAAAAAGCGTTCTAAATTTAGAACGCTTTTTTATTTATAAACTTAGGAATTATTTATTCCCTTTTTCGTAATCAGCAATAAACTGAGCAATTCCGATATCTGTTAATGGGTGTTTTAACAATCCAGTAATTGAAGATAAAGGTCCTGTCATAACATCTGCACCAATTTTAGCACAGTTTACAACGTGCATTGTGTGACGTACAGAAGCAGCTAAAATTTGTGTTTCAAAACCGTAGTTATCATAAATTTGACGAATTTCATCAATTAAATTTAAACCATCAGTAGAAATATCATCTAATCTTCCTAAGAAAGGAGAAACATAAGTAGCACCTGCTTTAGCCGCTAATAAAGCTTGACCAGCAGAGAATACTAAAGTAACATTTGTTTTAATTCCTTTATCAGAGAAATATTTACAAGCTTTTACACCTTCTTTTGTCATTGGTAATTTAACAACAATTTGTTCGTGTAATTCAGCTAATTCTTCACCTTCTCTGATCATGCCTTCTAAATCCAAAGCATTTACTTCAGCACTTACATCACCATCAACAATATTACAGATATCTACATAGTGTTTTAAAATATTGTTTGTTCCTGTAATGCCTTCTTTAGCCATTAACGATGGGTTTGTTGTAACACCATCTAAAATTCCTAATTCTTGTGCTTCTTTAATTTGCTCTAAATTAGCTGTGTCAATAAAAAATTTCATCTTTTTAAATTTTTAAAATATTGTGTGTTGTTTTGAAGTGCAAAAGTACAAATAAAAATTCCAAATTCAAGTGGAAGATCAAATTGAAAAAGGATAGATAAATTATTATCCTTTTAAATTTAATTTCATCATTATATCCGTTTGTTCTTCATCTCCTAATCTAAAGATGTGTTTATCAAACTCTACAAAACCATTTTTCTTGTAAAAACTTATAGCTCTTGGATTTTCTTCCCAAACACCTAACCAAACATAATCTGCGTTTTTTTGATTAGCTACTTCTATAGCTTTATCATATAATAATTGACCTATATTTTTTCCGTGAAATTCTTTTGAAACATAAATACGTTCAATTTCAAGTGCTTTGTTATCTTTCAATTCAGTTTGAGAATCACCAAAATTTAGCTTCAAATAACCAATTACTTCCTCATCAAATACTGCAAAATAGAATTCAGCATTTGTATCGGTAAGTTCAGTCGTTAATTTTTCAATAGAAAAACCTTCAATCAAATATTTTTGCATGTTTTCATCTGAATTACTTTCAGAAAAAGTTTCAAAAAAAGTTTCTTTACCAATTTTCTGAAGCTTTTCTACGTCTTGTAAATCAGCTTTCATAATTCGAATATTTTCCATTTTTAAAATATAGATTAAAGTTTGTAATGATTCATCAACATTTTCTCATACATCGTATCTGGTAAAATGCGTTTTAAAACAATGGAAAATTTCTGTAAGAAAGCCCCAACTTTATAATGTACTTTTGGTTTTTCTGTTTGAATAATAGCATAAATTGCTTCTGCCATATCTTTTGGATTACTACCACTATCCACATGTGTATCCATTTCTTTCAAAGTATTTCCGTAAGGAACTTCGTAAGCCGAACCTTTTACAACAGGTGCATGATAACGTCCTGCTGCGATATTTGTAGCAAAATCACCTGGTGCTACATTCGTAATTTGAATTCCAAAGGATTTTACTTCCATTCGTAATGCTTCTGTGATTAATTCCAAAGCACCTTTAGAAGCCGAATAAATCCCACGATATGGCAATCCCATATAACCTGCAATCGACGTAATATTGATAATTAAACCCGATTTTTGCTCACGCATTTGGGGTAAAACCGCTTTCATTACTTCAATTGGTCCAAACAAATTGGTCTCAAAATTATTTCGGATTTCTTCTGTAGGAATTTCTTCAATTGGACCTGTAATTCCAACACCCGCATTATTAATTACAATATCCAATCTCCCTGATTTTTGAATCACTTCGGCAACACAATTTACAATACTTTGCTTATCGCGAACGTCCAAAGCTACTAATGGAAATATCGAATTTGTGATTCTTTCAGGATTACGGCTAGTGCCATACACCACAAAACCTTTTTGATGCAAAAACTCGCCAATTGATTTTCCTATTCCTGATGAACCACCTGTAATTAATACTACTCTACTCATTTTAGTGTGAATTATACTGCGAAAATACAGTTTTATATTATTTCAAGGAAATTCCTAAACCAACTTTATCTGATAGTACCACTTTCCCCTTTTCTATAACACTTCCAAAAGCAATATCATTAGCAATTAAATTCGCGCCATCTAAATCGACATAATCTACTAAAGGAACCAAAACCGCTCCGGCTGAAATTCCTACTGTAGATTCGGTCATACAACCTATCATAATTTTAAAATCGTTTGCTCTTGCTTCATTGATTAGTTGTAAAGCTGGAGTTAATCCGCCTGTTTTAACTAATTTGATATTGATGGTTTTATAATGCGATTTTAAATCGGAAAGTTTGGTCTTTTCTTGGCAATCTTCGTCAGCCATCCAATTCGCATATTTATTAGCACTTAAATGGCTGTAATTTGAAATTCCAGTTTTCATTGGTTGCTCAATATAAGTAAATTGAGCCGATAAAGGATTTTCTTCCAATTGTTGACATTCAGAAACGGAGAAACTTCCGTTAGCATCTAAAGCGATTTCTTTTCCACAATTCAATAATAAATCCAAAGCTTTTTCATTGTAATGATTCCATTTTACTTTGAATTTATTCCAATCGGATTTTGCGTTTTTTTGCAATTGTTCCTCAATTGGTGCTACACTTATTGTGATGGAAGATTCTGGTAATTGTTTTACTTCAATCGAATTCAATTCTAAAAAACTCTTATTTTCTAGCTTACCAAATAAATCCCAAAACGCACAATCTAAAGCCGAACGTAAAAACGAATGCAATTGTAAACTTTCTAAAAAGGTATAAAATTCAAATGGATGATTTATGGATTGTTTTTCGATTTGGGTTTGAATTTCGACTAATTTCTGAGTAAAATCATTCAAATTAATTCCGTAATAATCAATAGCAGTACATTCGCCATATCCAACTTTTCCATTTTTGGAAAGCGAAATAATTAAGGCTTCTCTAAAGGAATAATTTCCGTAACTAATTGAAAAAGTTTCTTTTAGTTGCAAGCGAACAATTTGCCAAGTAATTTGCATAGGAATTAGAATTGGTGTAAAAATAAAAAATCCCAAATAATCGGGACCACAAATTCAAAAGAAATAAAAAATGGCAAGCGACCTACATCGCACCGCTACAACCACATACCTTTGCTGTGTTCCCACCCTGGAGGAGTCTGCAGGAGCTGGTCGTGTAGGACTTGCCGGTGCAAATATACAACCTTTTTATATTTTTGCAAGGCAATTGTGAGTATAAAAAATGATTGTATATTTACGATATTAAATAATTTAATCATGTTAAAAGTTAAGATATTCGCATTCATAGCATTAGGCATCATTTCAGTTTCTTGTAAAGATGATGAGAATACTATAAAAAATTTATTTTCAATAGAAAATCCTACAATAAAACCTATTTTAAAGTTAGAAGAAAGCATCGATTTAGTACTTCAAAACAAAGAAAACAAAACAATCGATTCGGTTGTGTATTATATCAACGATAAAAAAATTGGATCGGTAAAAGGAAACGAGAAGTTACCTTTTGCATTGAACAATCAAAAATTAGGAAATCAAACTATTAAAGCTTTAGTATATTTTGAAGGTCAGAATATTGATATCGCAACAGGGTTTTCAATTTACGCAAGTGCAGAACCGAAAATTTTAAGCTATAAAATCGTAAATACATATCCCCACGACATCAATGCGTATACACAAGGTTTTGAATTTTACAATGGTGTTTTGCTAGAAGGAACTGGGCAATATAGAGAATCTACTTTAAGAAAAACAGATTATAAAACAGGCAAAGTAACCGAACAAATTAAATTAGAAGACAAATATTTTGGAGAAGGAATTACTGTTTTAAATGACAAAATTTATCAATTAACTTGGAGAGAAAAAACAGGATTTGTTTACGATGCCAAAACATTCAAATTAGAAAAGACTTTTTCATTTGACACTGAAGGTTGGGGAATTACTAATGATGGTGAAAAATTATACATGAGTGATGGTTCTGAAAAAATTTATATTTTAAATCCTGAAACATTAAAAGTTGAAGATTTTATTGGCGTTTATACAAATAGTGCTAAAATTGAAGCTGTTAATGAATTGGAATGGGTTAACGGAAAAATATGGGCTAATATTTATCAAAAAGATGCAATTGCTGTAATCAACCCAAAAACAGGTGCTATTGAAAATGTAATTAATTGTGGAGAATTACGCAGTAAAGTCACAAAACATGAAGAGCTAGATGCTTTCAATGGAATTGCATACAATCCTGCAACAAAAACGTATTTTGTAACGGGTAAAAACTGGGATAAAACTTTTGAGATAAAAGTTGACTAGAAAAATAAACATATCAATTCCAAAACCTTGCCATGAAAACTGGGAAGCCATGACTCCTGAAGAAAAAGGAAGGTTTTGTGGTGTTTGTTCTAAAACGGTTTTTGATTTTACAAAAGCTTCAGATAAAGAGATTATTGAACATTTGAATAAAGATAAAAACGCTTGTGGACGATTTGTAAGTTCTCAATTGAACCGTGATTTAATAATTACAAAAGAAAAATCATCTTATTGGATAATTGCCACCGCTACTTTATTTAGTTTTTTAGGAATTGGAAGTCAAGCTGCATATTCGCAGGTTAAACAAGATACCATTCAAACAGATAAGAAAAATCTAAATCAAGATGCTGCTATTAAAACTGTAAAAAATCCTTTTACTATTACTGGGGTTGTTATTGATGATTTAGGTCCAATGGCTGGGGCTAATGTTGTAATTAAAGGAACAACAAGAGGAACTTCAACAGATTATGACGGAAAATATTCAATTGAAGCACATGAAGGAGATACTTTAGTTTTTGGTTATATAGGTTTTAAAAATTATGAAACAATAATAGATTCTAAAACCACAACAGTAAATGTAACAATGACAGAAGATGGAAATTTAGTCTCAACCGGAATTGTTCTAATAGGAGATATTAAAAGAAGAACTTTCTTCGGCAGACAAATTCAAAAAGTAAGAAACTGGTTTCGATAATTATTATAAAAAAGTCCCGAATAATCGGGACTTTTTATTTTTAAAACTTAGCAGTAATAATATCCAACCATTTTTTTGCAATTCTTAATTCCTCACCAATGATAAAATTTGTAGCATCGGCATGAAAGAAAACCAAGTTAATTTCTTTTTGATTATTTAAAGTTAAATGTAACGCCAATTTGTTAATTTCATGGTTATTTCTCGGTACATTTCCATGTTTGTCAAATTGTTGCAAACTACATTTTTTAATTTCATTAAGATCAACAACTTCATTAATTTGAGCATCTTCTGTTTTTCTAAAGTAAGCTAATACATCACCTTTTAAACCAATTCCTGAATTATTTGTCCAAAAATCGAAATCTAAAAATTTTGAATTCTTGTCAGAAGACAATTCGTTTAAAGTCGTTAATAATTGATTTTTTCTTTTTCTAATATTATTATTGATAATGAAAATTGGAATCACGATTGCTGATAAGAATACGAGTCCAATTATGGTATTTGTAGTATCCATTTTGAATTTATTTTAAATTATGTATAAGTTTAAATATCCCAAATAGAAATTACTTGGGAGAAACAAAATTTAAAATAAACTTTACCAGAAATAATGAAATGGAAAAATAATCCTAGTGGTATTGAAAAAAACAGGTAAAAGATTTCTCTTTACAAAGAAAGCATCTACGCTATTTTTATAAAACAATTCTAATTTATCAAAAGAAACCCCAAGTAAAAACGAAGGAATTTGTTGTTTTCTAACAACTTCATTCGAACTTGATTGACTTTGAGATGTTTTTAATGAAACCGATTCTTTCTGCGTGCCTTCATTTGTGAAATGAACTTTTCCTTGACTAAAATTACTAGCAACTTTATCTAGAGAATCTGTTGTTTTTAATTGAATTGCTTTAGTTTCATTACTATGCAACAACAAAAAACCGAATATAAAAACGGTTAAAATCGTTATGAAATAATGAATCCCTTTTTTCAATTGAAATATTTTTTACAAAAGTAAATTAAAAAACTACTTAATCAACTTTGTTACAATTTCTTTAACAGGTAAAATCGCTTTTGTATCTTCAATACTCGGTCCAGCAACCCAAACTGTTTTATATGTAACTTGTGTAGCCGCTTTTTCGGTAGCTTTCATACCAATATAAAAACGAATCATTTTAACCCATTTTTTAAGACTTTTGTTTTTGTTCAACAAAGTTTCCAACCAAGTTTGCTTAGTTCCTACTTTTTGAACATAAGGTGTATTGATAACTGTACAAGGAGTTCCTGAAATACGTTCCGTCATAACAATATCTTTTGCTCCATAGTCAACACAAGCCTGTTTATATTCTTGAGAAACACCAGCTTCTTCTGATGCAATAAACGGACTTCCTACGGAAACTCCAATTGCACCATAACTTAACATTTTATCTAAATCTGCCTTATTCCCTACTCCACCAGCAGAAATTACCGGTAAACTTGTATTTTCGTTTAATTGTTTTATCAAAGTCTCGGGATCAATATTTCCCCTATGTCCCCCAGCCTGATTGTTTACAGCAACAAGCGCATCCGCTCCTAAACTTTCTACTTTTTTTGCAAAAGACAAATCGGTAACATCACAAAAAACTTTAATTCCAACTTTGTGTGCTTCTTTTATTGTTTCTTCTGGAGAGCCTAATGAAGTTAAAATGAAATCAACTTTTTCTTCGCACAAAATGCGTAGCTGCTCTTTGTATTTAACATTCGATTTATTTACAATTAAATTAAAACCAAAACTTCCACCATCAACTTTAGAAGCTTTTAACTCATGAATAGCAGCTTTTAATTCTTCTAGAGTTCTGTAATTTAATGCCGGAATACAACCTGCAATGCCACTTTTCATTCCTTCTATAACCATTTTAGTATTCGATACTAAAAACATAGGAGCCATTATTACTGGGTATTTAATATTCAAAAGTGTTGTTAACGATTGTTTTTCCATTGTAAAAAAATTTATCTTCAAATATATGAAAAAATAAAATATTATGCATGCATACTACAAGGTGAAATTTTTAAATCAAAAAGGTAATAATGTGATATCATATGTTAAAATTCTTAATAAAAACTTAATTATTTATACAAAACAATAATAATCAAATACTTTTGAATATTACTCAAACTAATTCAAAATGATAAAAAAGCTAACTATTTTAAGCTGTCTTTTTGCATTCTTTATTTCATCAGAGGCTGTTGCTCAGAAAAAGAAAAAAGACAAAAAGAAAGCAAAAACCGAGGCTCCTGCACCTTCAGACGCTAAAAAGGCTGATGGAAAAAAAGAGCCTAAACCTTACAACAAAGTAATTGACACAACTGCAGTTACTCAAAAAGGATTAATTGATGTTCATAAAATGGGTGAAAAATACCTGTTTGAAATTTCGGATTCATTAATTGGAAAAGAAATTATGACCATTACAAGATATTCTAAAACTCCTGCTGGAGGTGGAATTTTTGGTGGTGAAGAAGTAAATCGACAAGTAGTACGATTTGAAAAAGGTCAAAACAATACTATCTTACTTCGTTCTATTACTTATGTAATAATGACACCAGATGAAAATAAACCTATTACACAATCGGTAAAAAATTCAAGTGCTGATCCTATCATAGGTATCTATGATATTTTAGCTTACAAGAAAGACAAATCAGGAAAAGAAAATGTGGCAAGTGTTATTGATATGTCACCTTCTTTTGATTCTGACATTCAAACTTTTTCATTAAACTCAATAAACAAGCAACTTTTAAGCATTCAGGCATTTCAAAAAGATAAATCGTTTATTCAATTTGTAAAAAGTTTCCCTATAAATACTGAAATTAGAACTACTAAAACGTATTCAACAGCTTCACCACAAATTTCAAGAAACCCAACACCAAAAATTGGAGTTGATTTACCTGCTGGTTTAGATGCTGGTGTTGTAACGATGGAATTAAATACTTCTTTTATTTTACTTCCAGAAAATCCAATGAGAAAAAGAGCTTTTGATAAAAGAGTTGGTTATTTTGCAAATGGATACGATGTATTTGAAGAAGATTCACAAAAAGCAGATAAAGATATTTTTGCTGTAAGATGGCGTTTAGAACCAAAAAATGCTGAAGATGCAGCAAAACAAAAAAGAGGTGAATTGATTGAGCCTAAAAAACCTATCGTTTACTATTTAGATCCAGCAACTCCAGATAAATGGAAACCATTTATCAAACAAGGTATCGACGATTGGCAAGAAGCATTTGAAGGTGCTGGTTGGAAAAATGCTATTCGTGGTGAATATTGGCCAGAAAACGATCCGACTATGAGTTTAGAGGATGCGCGTTTTTCAGTATTGAGATATTTCGCTGCTGAAATTCAAAATGCGTACGGACCAAATGTTCATGATCCAAGAACGGGTGAAATTATGGAAAGTCACATCGGTTGGTATCACAATATCATGAGTTTATTACGTGATTGGTATATGATTCAAACTGCTGCGGTTGATCCAAAAGCAAGAAACAAAAAATTTGATGATAAGTTAATGGGTGAATTAATTCGATTTGTTGCTGCTCATGAAGTGGGTCACACACTAGGATTACGTCACAATATGGGAGCTAGTTTTGCAACTCCAGTAGAAAAACTTCGTGATAAAGAGTTTCAAAAACAAAACGGGCACACTTCTTCTATTATGGATTACGCTCGATTTAATTACGTAGCGCAACCAGAAGATAATGTAACGGATTTATTCCCAAGAATTGGAGATTACGACAAATGGGCTATTAAATGGGGTTATTCTTATTTTGATGGTGCAAAAGACGAAAAAGAAGAAAAAGCGCTTTTAAATGAAATGACTAAAGAAGCTTACAAAAACCGTCGTTTATGGTTTGGTACAGAAACTAATCCATACGATCCTAGATATCAAACAGAAGATTTAGGAGACAATGCAATGAAAGCTTCTGAGTATGGAATTAAAAATTTAAAACGAATTTTACCAAACTTAATCGAATGGAGTAAAGAAAGCGGAGAAGATTATGATGAATTGAATGGTCTGTATAATTCATTAACAGGTCAATTCAGACGTTATATGGGACACGTTACTAAAAACGTAGGTGGAATTTATGAAACTCCAAAAACCTATGATATGGAAGGTAATAAATACGAAGTTGTTCCTTCTTCTATCCAAAACGAAGCAGTTGCTTTCTTAAACGAACAATTATTTAAAACGCCAAAATGGTTATTAGATCAAAACATTTTATCTAAAATTAAACCAGAAAACGGTGTAGAAGCAATAAAATCTATTCAAGACGGAACATTATCAAGCTTATTAGCTGGGGATCGTTTAATACGTTTATTAGAAACATCATCTCAAAACAAAGCTAATTATTCAGTAGATGAATTAATGAGCGATTTAAGAAGAGGTATTTTCTCTGAAATTAGAACTAATGCTCCTATTGACATTTATAGAAGAAATTTACAGAAATTATTCGTTTCTAAATTAATTGAAACCATGTCTAGCGATAAAACGAATATTGCTATATTTAGTGGTCGTAGAATAGTTTTAGCAGACACTGATATTCCTTCTATTGCAAGAGGCCAATTAAATGAATTAAAAAGTCAATTAAAATTGGCAGCAGCATCTTCAGCTGACAGGTTAACTAAATTCCATTTAAATGATTTAGTAGCTCGAATCGAAAATGCAATGAAACCAAAATAAGTAAAAGCAAATACGAACAAAAAAGGGTTAACGCGAGTTAACCCTTTTTTTATTTGTATTAAATTATTTTTTCTTTTTAGTTCCAGAAGTTTTAGGAGCTCCTTTAATTTCATATTTACTTGAAGCAGTATTGTAAACATACGTACTGTTTTGAGTCTTAGTTTTTAAAGCAAAACTACCATCTGCATTTAATAAAAATTCAAAACCTTCACTTCTATTCTTTTCAACATCATGTGAAGCTGTTTTATTTTTATCTAAAAAAACTGTTTCTTTTATATGAGACGATTTGTGTGTATTACCTAATAAAAGTGTTTTTGTTTCTGTATCCCAAAGTTGATCTTCTGTAACAACACCATTTTCTTTTTTAAGTTTTGTATCTACTTTGATTTCTTCCTTCCAGTTAACATGATAGAACTTCTTCCCTTGTGTTGTATAACTTTTAACTGTAAAATTTGTAGGCTTAAAATCTACTTTATCTAATTTCTTAACTTCTAAAGTGTCCACAACTTTACCATCATTTTTAACGAACAACACTACTCTTTTTCCTGTTTTTTCATTTAAAATTTCTGCAGAAATATTATCTACTGTAGTTAACACAACATTTTTTGCAGCGGGTTTTCCTTTGCCTTTTTGAGCAAAACCAACAGTTGACATCAATAAAACAAGAAGTAAAAATAGTTTTTTCATAATAGTAGGTTGTTAAATTAAGTTCCTAATATACAAAAAAATAGATACGATTGAATTTTATGAAATAAAAAAACCGAATCATTGCTGATTCGGTTTTTAATTTATTTACGTTTAAGTAAATTATTTCACTTCTTCGAAATCTACATCTTGAGTTTGATCTCCTGAAGCATTTGCTTGAGGTTCTGCTTGTGCAGCGCCACCTTCAGCTTGTGCTTTGTACATTTCTTCTGATGCATTTTTCCAAGCTTCGTTGATTTTATCCAAAGCTGGAGTGATAGTTGCAAGATCTTTAGTTTCGTAAGCAGCTTTTAATTCATTTAAAGCACTTTCGATAGCTCCTTTATTTGCCTCTGATAATTTATCTCCAAACTCACCTAATTGTTTTTCTGTTTGGAAAATCATAGAATCAGCTTCGTTTAACTTATCTGCTCTTTCTTTAGCTAATTTGTCTGCTTCTGCATTCATTTCAGCATCTTTTTTCATTTTCTCGATTTCTTCTGGAGTTAATCCTGAAGAAGCTTCGATACGAATATCATGAGATTTTCCTGTTCCTTTATCTGTAGCAGAAACTTTGATGATACCATTCGCATCAATATCGAAAGTTACTTCAATTTGAGGAACTCCTCTTGGTGCTGGTGGAATACCATCTAAATGGAAACGACCAATTGTTTTGTTATCATTTGCCATTGGTCTTTCTCCTTGTAAAACGTGGATTTCTACCGATGGTTGGTTATCTGCTGCTGTTGAGAAAACTTGTGATTTTCTTGTTGGGATAGTCGTATTAGCTTCGATTAATTTTGTCATTACACTTCCCATAGTTTCAATACCTAATGAAAGTGGCGTAACGTCTAATAATAATACGTCTTTTACTTCACCTGTTAAAACTCCACCTTGAATTGCAGCTCCAATTGCTACTACTTCATCAGGATTTACTCCTTTTGATGGTTTTTTGTTGAAGAATTTCTCCACTTGCTCTTGGATAACAGGAATACGAGTTGAACCACCAACTAAGATTACTTCGTCAATATCAGAAACTGATAAACCTGCATCTTTTAACGCTTTAGCAACTGGCTCCATAGAACGTTTTACTAAAGATTCAGCTAATTGCTCGAATTTAGCTCTTGTTAATGTTTGAACTAAGTGTTTTGGTCCAGAAGCCGTAGCTGTTACGTAAGGCAAGTTGATTTCTGTTTGAGTAGAAGCTGATAATTCAATTTTAGCTTTCTCAGCTGCTTCTTTTAAACGTTGTAATGCCATTGGATCTTTACGTAAATCAACACCTTCTGCAGTATTGAATTCGTTAGCTAACCAATCGATAATTACTTGGTCGAAATCATCTCCTCCTAAGTGTGTATCACCATTTGTAGATAATACTTCGAAAACTCCGTCTCCTAATTCTAAGATAGAAATATCAAAAGTACCTCCACCTAAATCGTAAACTGCGATTTTTTGGTCTTTTCCTTGTTTGTCTAATCCATAAGCTAAAGCCGCTGCTGTAGGCTCATTGATAATACGCATTACTTTTAAACCTGCAATTTCACCAGCTTCTTTTGTAGCTTGACGTTGTGCATCGTTAAAGTAAGCTGGAACAGTAATAACTGCTTCAGAAACTGAATGACCTAAATAATCTTCAGCTGTTTTTTTCATTTTTTGAAGTGTCATTGCAGACAATTCTTGTGGTGTATATAAACGACCATCGATATCAACACGAGGTGTATCGTTGTCCCCTTTTACCACTTTGTAAGCTACAGTTGAAGCTTCTTTTGCACTTTCAGAATACTTATTCCCCATGAAACGTTTTACAGAAGCAATCGTTTTTGTTGGGTTAGTTACTGCTTGTCTTTTTGCCGGATCTCCAACTTTAATTTCTCCACCTTCTACAAATGCAATAACAGATGGTGTTGTTCTTTTTCCCTCTGCGTTTGCAATTACAACAGGTTCTCCACCTTCCATTACAGCCACACATGAGTTGGTTGTTCCTAAGTCGATTCCAATAATTTTGCTCATTTTTATACTTGTTAGATTTTAAATTTCAATTTTAAACTCGTGGATACTAATTCAATGATTGTGCCATTACAAAAAATAAGGAAAATTGACAGAAAACAATATTTGTCATGCTAAATAAACTGACAAAATGGCGTTTTAGTACTATTTTTTGACTCTATTTTGTCTTAAATTTGAAAAAGTACTGATGTTAAAAACCAAAATTGATATCAAAATCAAAGAGTAAGAAACAATTTGAGCAACAGAAACTGATTCATGAAAATAGAAAATAGCCAAAAAGAAATGAATTAATGGATTGGCATACATTAAAATTCCTACCGTAGAAGAATTCAAACCTTTTAATGCATAAAGATTTAGAAACAAAGGTATAATCGTAAATAAAATTACAATAATGAAAAGTAAAAAATAGAACAGAAACTCTGTTGGCACTACTCCACCAAAACTTGGATAAAATGGTAATAAAATTGCAGAAGCAATCACCATTTGAATGGTTAAAATCAAAAATTTATCAAAAGAACTATTCTTTCGCTGTGAAACTAAATAAAACCCAAAGCTCAATGCAATAATTACACTATAAATCAAGTCTTGTAAATTCCCATAAGACAATATTGCACAACTAATTACGCAAAGTCCAACAGCTATCCATTGCCAAACATCAATTTTTTCTTTTAATAAGATAAAAGCCAAAACGGTTGTCAAAATTGGACAAATGATATAAGCAAATGAAGCGGATTGTAAACTAACATGATTTATAGCGTAAATGAACAGAAACCAATTCAACACTAACAAAAGTCCTCCTACAATAGTCATAACTATTGCCGATTTCTGTTTTTTCTTTGAAAGTTCTTTAAAAGTTTTCTTAGCATCTAAAACGACTGCTTTTCTAAAAATTAAATTAATTACCAATAAAAAAGCTGTAGCTATAAAAACACGATAAAACAAAATATCCAATGAAGGATAATCAGTTAAAGGCTTCAAAGCCAAGCTAAAAAATCCCCAAATTACAAAGGCACTTAAAGCAGAAACAAAATACTTATTAATTGGCATTCTTTTTTTGTGCAAAAGAACTAAAAAATAAACGAACCAATTCTTAATTTTATGTTATTAATTCAAATTAAAATATAACATTTGAGTACCTTTATGTGTTGGTCAAATTAATTTAATTTTCAATTTTAAAGATTATATTTGCCACCTAAAACGATTTAGTAATGGAATGTATTTCTGTTTTTGACATGCTAAAAATTGGTGTTGGTCCTTCGAGTTCTCATACACTTGGCCCTTGGCGTGCTGCCGAACAATTTTTGAAAGAATTACGCGAGCGTAATCTGATAGATTCTGTAATTGGAGTCAAAGTAGATTTATATGGTTCACTATCATTAACAGGAAAAGGACATGCTACTGATTTAGCAGTAATGCTAGGATTAAGTGGTGCTGATCCAGAATATATTCCAGTTGAAAGTATCGATGTAATTATTTCGGCAATTAAGAATAAAAAAGAAATATTCTTAGGTAATGAAATTTTGATTCCATTTTGCTTTGAAACTGATATTGTTTTCAATAGAAATTTCCTTCCTTTTCATGCCAATGGATTAACGTTTACCGCAAAAACAGATAAAGAAGTTTTCTCGGAAACCTACTATTCTATTGGTGGTGGATTTGTTGTTAAAGAAAAAGAAGAAACCAATAAAGAAGAAATTTTACATACTTTGCCATTTCCTATTGAAAAGTCTGAAGAATTATTAGCCTTTTGTAAATCGGAAAACAAAAAGATATCTGAAATCGTTTATGAAAACGAGAAGACCATGCGTAGCGAAGAAGAAATTCATGACGAATTGCTACGTATTTGGGATACCATGTTAGAATGCATGTACATTGGTTGTCATACCGAAGGTATTCTTCCTGGCGGATTAAATGTTAGAAGAAGAGCTTACGATATGCATAAAAACTTAATCGGAGTTTTACCCTACGATAATCCTTATTCTTGGTTGCAAATTATTCGTCAAACGGAAGTAAAATTTAGACAAATTTTAAAATGGGTAAGCTGTTTTGCTTTAGCCGTTAACGAAGTAAATGCTTCTCTAGGACGTGTAGTTACTGCACCTACAAACGGAAGTGCTGGCGTTATTCCTGCAGTTTTAATGTACTATTTGGTAATCGAAAATCATGAAGCTGGAGAGAAAGAGATTAAACAATTTTTAATGGTTGCTGGCGAAATTGGTTCTATCTTCAAAAAAGGAGCTACTATTTCTGCTGCAATGGGTGGTTGTCAAGCTGAAATTGGAGTTTCAAGTGCTATGGCAGCTGCTGCTTTATGTGAAGTTATGGGCGGAACTCCTGCTCAAGTAACAATGGCTGCTGAAATTGCTATGGAACATCATTTAGGATTAACTTGTGACCCAATTGGTGGTTTGGTTCAAATTCCATGTATTGAAAGAAATACAATGGGCGCTATTAAAGCAATTAATGCTGCTGAATTAGCTTTAGAAACAGATGCTTTAAATGCAAAAGTACCTTTGGATAAAGTAATTAATACGATGTGGCAAACTGCAAAAGATATGAATTCTAAATACAAAGAAACATCTGAAGGAGGTTTAGCAGTTGCTGTAAACATGGCAGATTGTTAATGAAGAAATCCAGAATCTTTTATTTTATAATAGTAATTCTTGTTGTATTATTAGGAATAACATCAAGAAAAATAACTGGAATACCTTTATTTATAGGAGATATTTTATATGCTGTTCTAATTTATTTTGGATTCCGTTTTTTATTGATTACTTTAAAAAAGTCAACTTCACTCCTACTAAGTTTGCTTTTCTGTTTTGGAATTGAAATTTTACAATTGGTTCAAATTGATTGGCTAATTACTATTAGAAAAACAACTTTAGGTCATTACGTCTTGGGCGAAGGTTTTCTTTGGTCAGATTTACTTTGCTATATTATTGGAACTTCAATAGCTTTTTTGATTGATCATTTATTTCTTTCTTCTCGTATCAATCAAATGAATAATTAACCATTTTCCGTTATCGTTGTATAATGTGAATGCATTTGCACCTATGTGACTCAACTTATCGTTTACGTAAAATTCGTAAGGAGTCCAAACATGAGCTAAATTGCCATCAATTTCAACTTTATAATCGGTTAACTTTTCTAAAAACTTCAGATTTGAAGGAATTGTAGCAATTGAATTTAGAAACTCATCTAGCTTTTCATCTTTCAACTTATTCCCTTCTTTTGTATTTGCAATTGTTCGCATTACAATTTCAGAATGACACAATTGTCTTAAAGCTGTTGTATCTTTAGCATGAAATGCGGTAAAAAAATCTTCCACAACTTTTTTTGGAGTTGCGTCTTGAGCCATTAAAACTCCTGAAAAACTAAAAACAATAAAAAATACAATTGATCTCATAAACGTCATTTTAATGAATTAGTAACGTTTGTATCAAATATGTTACAATTCCAGCGATATAACCTGCTACAGCTAAAGGAGTTATTTTTTTCAAATACCACATAAAAGTAATTTTTTCTTTTTCCATAACTGCTATTCCAGCTGCAGATCCAATTACTAACATACTACCACCTGTTCCTGCACATAAAGCAATAAATTCCCATAATGAATTATCCATAGGATAAGTAGTAAGCGGAAACATTCCTTGAGTTGCTGCAACCAAACTTCCATTATCTACAATAGATGATAAAAAGCCTATTGCAATTACCATAGAATTTACATTTGGTAAATGAGCTAATAATATATTGGCTAATTCCCTTAATAGTCCAACTTCTTGCAAAGCAAATACCATTAATAAAATTCCCATAAAGTATAAAATTGAACTAATGTCAACTTTTGATAACGCATAAGCTACCGAAAATTTATCTTTTTCTTCTTGAGGTTTATTTCTATGATACACTATCGAAACTAAAGAAACCATAGAAAGCGAAATTAAAACTCCGATAAATGGTGGCAAACCAGTTAACGCTTTAATAATTGGTACCAAAACTAGTCCTATAACTCCAGCAACAAAAACACTCATACTACCTCGCATTTTTTCTTCCTGCTTAACTTGTGCCATAGAAACCTGAGCTCTTAAAACTGCAAATCCTCTCATTCTAAAACTTGCAATTACAACCGGAACTAACAATACCATGATTGATGGCAAAATTAACGCCTTAACAATTCCAAAAGAACTTACTTGTCCTCCAATCCATAACAACGTAGTTGTAACGTCACCTATCGGACTAAAAGCACCACCAGCATTAGCCGCAATAACAACTATTCCGGTTAATATCATTCTTATCTCGCTCTTTGGCATTAACTTTCGCAATAAAGTCACCATAATAATTGCTGTTGCCAAGTTGTCCAATAATGCCGATAAAACAAACGTGATAAAAGCCACTATCCATAACAATTGAAATACAGAAGTTGTTCTAATTCTGCTTGTTATAACTGTAAACCCTTTGTGAATATCAATTAACTCAACAATCGTCATTGCTCCCATTAAAAATATTAGCAATCCAGAAATTTCACCAAAAAAGTGCATTAATTTTTCAGTAACTAAATGTTGATCATCATGACTAAATAATGCAATAACAACCCAACAAAATGTTCCTGTTAATAGCGCTGATATTGTTTTATTTATTCTAATTGGAGATTCAAGGATAACAGATAAGTATCCGAAAATTGTGACTGCAAGTAATATTGTTATCATTTTATGATATAGTGTTAAAAGTGGTACTAATTTAATAGATTAAATCAATATAAATTTAATATTAGGCAAATATTTTTTTAGAGTTTTAAAAAAGAAAATAACATTTATTACATTTGTACTATAAAGAAAAAAATTATGTCTGTAGCTAAAAAAGATTACAAAAGAATTACAACTAAAACTCTTATTGAAATGAAAGAAAATGGAGAAAAAATCTCCATGCTTACATCCTATGATTTTACAATGGCAAAAATTGTAGATTCAGCTGGAGTTGATGTAATTTTAGTTGGTGATTCTGCAAGTAATGTTATGGCAGGACATGAAACTACGCTTCCAATAACACTTGACCAAATGATTTACCATGCATCTAGTGTTGTAAGAGCTTGTGACAGAGCTTTAGTCGTTGTAGATTTACCTTTTGGAAGTTATCAATCAGATTCAAAAGAAGCATTGCGTTCGGCAATCAGAATCATGAAAGAAAGTGGCGGACATGCTGTAAAACTTGAAGGTGGTAGCGAAATTAAAGATTCCATCAAAAAAATCTTAAATGCTGGTATTCCTGTTATGGGACATTTAGGATTAACACCACAATCTATTTATAAATTTGGAACTTACACAGTAAGAGCTAAAGAAGATGCTGAAGCAGAAAAACTAATTGAAGATGCTAAAATGCTAGAAAGATTAGGTTGTTTTTCTTTAGTATTGGAAAAAATTCCTGCAAAATTAGCTGAACAAGTAGCAAAAAGTATTTCGATTCCTGTTATTGGAATTGGTGCTGGTGGAGGTGTTGATGGTCAGGTGCTTGTAATTCATGATATGTTAGGTATGAATAACGAGTTTAGTCCAAGATTCTTGCGTCGTTATTTGAATTTATACGAACAAATGACAAATGCAATTGGACAGTATGTTACCGATGTAAAATCTCAGGATTTTCCTAATGCTAACGAACAATATTAATTGTGTCTGTAAAAGAAATTTCAACTAAAGACAACCTTCAAATCCTTCATGAGGACAATCATATAATTGTCATCAATAAACGTGTTGGCGATATTGTTCAAGGTGACAAAACGGGCGACAAACCTTTATCTGATGTTGTAAAAGAATACATAAAAGTTAAATATAATAAACCTGGAGATGTATTTCTAGGTGTTGTTCATCGTTTAGATAGACCAACTACTGGTATTGTAGTATTTGCCAAAACTTCAAAAGCGCTTTCTCGCTTAAATGAAACTTTTAAAAATAGAGAAACTCAAAAAACATATTGGGCAGTTGTAAAAAACTGTCCACCTAAAGAAAAAGATACTTTAGTTCATTTTTTAAAAAGAAATCCAAAAAACAATACTTCAAAAGCACATTTAAAAGAAGTTCCAGATAGTAAAAAAGCAAGTTTAAGTTATCAAATAATAAAAAAATTAGACAATTATTTTGTGCTTGAAATCGATTTACATACCGGAAGACACCACCAAATTAGAGCACAACTACAAGCAATAGGATGTCCTATAAAAGGTGACTTAAAATATGGTTTTGACAGAAGTAACCCAGATGGTGGTATTCATTTACATGCCAAAAAGTTAGTGTTAAAACATCCTGTTTCAAAAGAAATTATTATTTTTAATGCACCTACACCAAAAGATCCAATTTGGAATTCACTATAACTTTTAATAACTATGAAAAAAACAATTCTATCTCTATCGCTACTTTTAGGATGTTTTTCCTATTCACAAGAACATTTCTCAGGTATTTCTACTTCTAAGCGAGGTGGGCTTTTAAATGCCAATAACAATCCTGCCGAATTAGTGAACATGAGCACAAAATTTGAAGTAAATGCTTTTAATTTCTCATTAGGAATGGCTAACAACAAATTAAGTTTTAGCGATTTGGTTAGTGGTGACAATTTAGAAGATAAAATCTTTGAAGGAAATGAAGCGGTAAATTTAAGATTAGATGCACAAATTTTCGGACCATCATTTGCCATGAAATACAAAAAATGGGGATTTGGATTAACTTCTGTAGCCAATGTTAAAGCCAATGTGATTAATGTAGACCCTAAATTAGGTGATGCAATTCAGAATGGGGAATTGAGTAATATTTTTTCACAAACTGAAATTTCATCAAATGATAATCAAAGATTAAATGCAACAACTTGGGGTGAAATTGATTTAACTATTGCAAGAAACCTAATCGATTTACCAAAACATAAATTAAATGTTGGTACTAATTTAAGATTATTATTTCCCGGAGCTTACGCTAACTTTTCTGCTACCAACTTAAACGGAACAATCGTAAACAATTTTGGAGATATTTCATTAGTTGATGCTTCTGCGAACATTAATATTGCTTATGCAGGCGTTTTAGCAAATGATTATAATGATCAAGGCAATTACAACGAATTTTTCTCTCAAGGAATAAATGGATTTGCAGCTGATTTAGCTGTGAATTATCGTTGGAAAGACGAAAATGATCCTGCTAGTTATCGTTTAAACGCAGGTTTGTCTATAAAAAATATCGGTTCCATGACTTTTAAATCAGATAACAATTTGAGTAAAAACTACATTTTAGATGTTAGTGGTTTAGAAAGTTTGGATTTAAATCAATTTGAAAACGTGGAAAGTTTAACTGAAATTGAAGCCATTTTGAATGATCCAGTAAATGCAGCTTATTTTCAATCAACTTCTAGTACTGATGATTATACGGTAAAATTACCAACAGTTATTAATGCTTACGCAGATGTACGATTAACAAAAAAATGGTTTGTAACAGGAAGTATTTATCAAAAAGTAAATGATGATTCAGAAAGTGATTTTATAACAACTCAAAATTCTTATACTTTAATTCCTAGATTTACAACTAAATGGTTTGAAGCTTATGCTCCTTTAGCAGCTAATGAAATTTCTGGATTTACAAGTGGAATTGGTTTTAGATTATCTGGATTTTTTATTGGTTCAAATAGTGTTTTCACAGCATTAGCAGATAGCGGAAAACAAGCAGATTTATATTTAGGAGTTCGATTCGGATTTTAATTAATTAAAAATAAATAATATGAAATGGAAAGGTAGACGTCAAAGTGACAACGTAGAAGACAGAAGAGGAATGTCGGGCGGTGGAAAAGTAGTTGCTGGTGGTGGTGCCATCGCAATAGTATTCTTTTTAGTAAAAATGTTTTTCCCAGAGGCAGCTCCTTTCGTTGATACAATCCAACAAAGTCAAGGTGGGCAACAAACAGAACAAGTTGAACAAAGAGAATTAACACCTGAAGAAAAAGAAATGGGTGAATTTGTAAAAACTGTTTTTGCTGATACTGAAGATATTTGGACTAAAATATTCGAAGAAAACAATCTTGGCACTTACAAACAACCAAAAATGGTTTTATTTACAGGTTCTGTAGAAACTGCTTGTGGTGGTGCTAGTTCAGCTTCAGGTCCATTCTATTGCCCTGGAGATCATAAAGTATATATGGATTTGGCTTTCTTTGAAGAATTAAGAACCCGTTTTGGTGCAAAAGGTGGCGATTTTGCCATTGCTTATGTAATTGCTCACGAAGTAGGACATCATGTGCAAACTGTTTTAGGAACTTCAGGAAAAGTACGCAAACTACAACAAGGAAGAAGTGAAGCTAAGGCTAATAAACTTTCAGTTTGTTTGGAATTACAGGCCGATTTTTATGGCGGTTTATGGGCACACTACAATCAGAAATATTTAGAAGAAGGTGATATTGATGAGGCTTTAAGTGCTGCTCATGCTGTAGGTGACGATGCAATTCAAAGTAAAATGCAAGGTCATGTTGTACCTGATTCATTTACTCATGGTTCATCTGAACAACGTATGAAATGGTTCATGAGAGGTTTTAAATCGGGTGACATTAATCAAGGTGATACCTTTTCTGAAGAATTATAATTTTAATTACCTATTTTTTTAAATTAGATAAAAAATAGATATTGATTTTAGATAATTCGTAAAACGAAAAATACAATCGAATTTTTAAGGTATGTTCAAGCAGTTTTTGAACATACCTTTTTTATTTTTGGAAAAATAAAATTATAAAATGAAAGTAGGAATCGACGCGATACAATTTGAAATCCCAAAAATTTACTTACCCATTTCAACCTTAGCACATCACAGAAATATTGAAGCTGATAAATTAATAAAAGGTCTTGGTTTACATAAAATGAGTTTTTTAGATGTGAATCAAGATATTGTAACTCTAGGTGCAAATGCTTTATTAAAACTTATTGAACAAGAAAATATCAACCTTTCTGAGATTTCTAAAATTTATGTTGGAACAGAAAGCGGTGTGGATAACTCAAAACCTATTGCTTCTTATATTCTAAATTTAATTGAACAAAAGCTAGGTGCAAATGCACTTCAAAACTGCGATGTTGTTGATTTAACTTTCGCTTGTATTGGTGCTGTTGATGCTTTACAAACTTGTACCGACTACATTAGATTACATCCAAATAAAAAAGCCATTGTAATTGCAACTGACAACGCTAAATATGATTTAAATTCGACTGGTGAATATACTCAAGGAGCTGGTGCAATTGCGATGCTTATAACGGCAAATCCTAAAATTGTAGCTTTCTCAAATGAAACGGGTGTTTCTACCGAAGGTGTTTTTGATTTTTTTAAACCAAAACAAACCATCAATAAAAATGCAATTACAGGAAATGAAGCAAATGAAAATTGGTTTGATATTTTAGAATCAGAAGTTACCGTAATCAAAGAACAACCAGTTTTTGATGGACAATATTCCAATCAATGTTATATCAATCGAATTACTGCTGCTTATGAAAACTATAAAAAAGAAAGCAATCAAACTGATGTAATTTTCAATAATTGGAATTTAATTTTAATGCACCTTCCCTACTGTTTTCAAGGTAGAAGAACTTTCATCGAAATTTTTGCTAATGAAAATCCCGATTTGTTAAACCAACAAGAAGGCGAAACAGTAAAAGATAAAATAAGAGCATTGTCAAAATCACCAGAATATTTGGCACTGGTAAATTCAAAAATATATCCTTCTGAAATTGCTTCAGGTTCTGTAGGCAATATTTATACTGGTTCTATTTTTCTAGGTTTACTTTCGGCTTTGTATTATTCGGCAACAGAAAGTGCTGATTTAGTTTCTAAAAAAATAGGATTTATTGCCTATGGAAGCGGTTCAAAATCAAAAGTTTTTGAAGGCGAAATTCAAGCGCATTGGAAAGAAACAATATTAAAAACCAACTTAACTGAACAACTTGAACATAGAGTTCCAATTGATTTTGAAACCTATGAAAAACTACACAAAAAAGAACAAAAAACTCCTGTTTTAGAGGCTAAAAACGAATTCGTATTGGATTATATTGAAAATAATAATCCTGTTTTAAAAGGCGCTCGATATTATAAATTTGTAGAATAAGGTTGGTTTTATCCCAACCAACCTTCTCTATCTAAACTTCTATACTGAATTGCTTCTGCAATATGGTGCGACTGAATGCTTTCAGAAGTTTCCAAATCGGCAATTGTTCTGGCAACTTTCAAAATTCTATCATAAGCTCTTGCCGATAAATTCAATCGTTCCATAGCCGTTTTAAGTAATTGCAACGAAACCTCATCTAAAACACAAAATTCACGGATAAGTTTGCTACTCATTTGTGCATTATAATGAATGTGATCTAAATTTTCAAAACGTACCGATTGAATAACTCTTGCTTTTGTAACACGTTTTCTAATTTCGGCACTACTCTCTGCTTTTCTTGTTTCAGTTAGTTTTTCAAATGGAACTGGAGTAACTTCAATATGAATATCAATTCTATCTAAAAGCGGTCCCGATATTTTACTCAAATAACGTTGCATTTCCATTGGAGATGATGTAACAGGTGCATTTGGATCATTAAAATAACCGCCAGGACTTGGGTTCATACTTGCAACCAACATAAACGAAGATGGATACGTTATGGTAAATTTAGCTCTTGAAATCGTTACTTCCCTATCTTCTAAAGGTTGACGCATAACTTCTAAAACTTCTCGTTTAAATTCTGGTAATTCATCTAAAAATAAAACACCGTTATGTGCTAATGAAATTTCACCAGGCTGTGGATAACTTCCGCCTCCGACTAATGAAACCGAACTTGCCGTATGATGTGGACTTCTAAAAGGACGCTGTGCCATTAAACCTATTGCAGCCGTCTTACCTGCTACCGAATGAATTTTAGTAGTTTCTAAAGCTTCTCTCATCGTCATCGGCGGCAAAATACTTGGCAATCGTTTTGCTAACATCGTTTTCCCTGAACCTGGTGGACCAATCAAAATAATATTATGACCACCAGCTGCTGCAATTTCCATGCAACGTTTTATTGATTCTTGTCCTTTGACATCAGCAAAATCATGTTCTGGGAAATCGAGAATTTTACAAAATTCTTCAGAGGTATCAATTTTCGTGGGTTGCAACTCTTCTTTCCCTTCAAAAAAGCGAATTACCTGCAATACATTCTCAACTCCATAAACATCAAGTCCATCAACGATTGCTGCTTCTTTCACATTCTGAAAAGGTAAAATCAAACCTTTAAAACCTTCTTCTTTAGCTTTAATTGCTATTGATAACGCTCCTTTTATGGGTTGTAAACCTCCATCTAAAGATAATTCACCCATGATAACATAGTTGTGAATTTCTTCGGATTTAATTTGAGAAGAAGCCGCTAAAATACCAACAGCTAATGTGAGGTCGTAAGCAGAACCTTCTTTTCTTAAATCGGCCGGAGCCATATTAATGGTGATTTTCTTTCCGGGCAGATTGTACCCATTATTTTTTAGAGCGGCAGCAATACGATAACTGCTTTCTTTGATTGCGGAATCTGGTAATCCTACCAAGTGGTAGCCGATTCCTTTATCGATATTAACTTCTACAGTAATATTCGTGGCTTCAACGCCAAATACGGCGCTTCCAAATACTTTTACTAACATGGCTTATACTAAATTAAATGGCTTATAATGATACAAATATAGAAAAAGTATTGAAAAAAATAACTTTTTTATGAATTAGTCAATCTGTTGGCAATTCAATACTTTTGTACTTCGTATTTACTACTATTACTTTTATTTATGAATTTCACCTATATCAATGCTGCTACAGGAGCTTCAAAACAGTTTCCAAACAAAACAATTACCCACTTTTTATATACACATCTTGAAGAATTTGGAGATACCGAAGAAGACATTCAAAAATGCATTGATTATGTTTTAAATCCGAATAAAGGTGGACAAATTATCATTGGAACAGATGAAGAAAAAATCGTAGGAATAGTTATTTTAAATAATACAGGAATGAAAGATTATATTCCTGAAAACATATTGGTTTATATTGCTATTGACAACTCAAAAAGAGGAAAAGGTTATGGAAAAAAACTTATGGAAAAAGCTATTTCTTCTGTTGAAGGTAATATTGCGCTTCATGTTGAACCTAATAATCCAGCTAAAGCCTTGTATGAAAAACTTGGTTTTACCAATAAGTACTTAGAAATGCGATTGATAAAATAATTTGTATTAAAAATCAATAACTTTCAGTTACTCTAAATAAAAATCCCAATCGTTTGATTGGGATTTTTATTTCATAATTATTTTTTAAAAGCGGCTACACCTTCTTCTAACCATTTTTTGTATTCATCAACATCAGGTGTGTAACCTACTGGAGAAGAAATATCTTTACCATCTGCATCCAAAATAATGTAATATGGCTGTGCATTGTTTTTATAACGTGTAATTTGATAATCGCTCCATTTATTTCCAATAGTTACGATTTCTTTACCTGTTTCTTTAGAAACATATTGTTCTTCTTTTGGTAATTCTCTTTTATCATCAACATATAAAGAAACCAAAACAACTTTTTCTTTCAAAATAGCTAGTACTTCTGGTTTTGACCAAACAAAGTCTTCCATTTTTCTACAATTTACACAAGCGTGACCTGTGAAATCTAATAAAATAGGTTTACCTACCTTTTTTGCATAAGCTAAACCATGTTCGTAATCATGAAAGGCAATAATTCCGTGAGGTCCTAAATGCGCGTGTTCTGGTAACTCTATTCCAGAAGTAGTACCTCCTGATTTTCCTATTCCATTTGGACTTTCGCTATACGTCATTGGTGGTGGGAAACCTGATATGATTTTTAGAGGTGCTCCCCATAATCCCGGAATTAGATATATTGTAAAAATCGTTACAAAAATTGCCATGAATAAACGTCCAACAGACAAATGCGACATTGGACTATCGTGAGGTAATGTTAATTTTCCAAATAAATAAGCTGCCCAACAACCGAAAATTGCAATCCAAATCCCTAAAAACACTTCTCTTTCTAATAAGTGAGCTTGAACTACTAAATCTGCATTTGATAAAAATTTAAAAGCTAAAGCCAATTCTAAAAATCCTAATGAAACTTTAACAGTATTTAACCATCCACCTGATTTAGGCAATGAATTCATCCAACCTGGGAACATGGCAAACAACATAAAAGGTAATGCTAATGCTGAAGAAAAACCTAACATTCCAACAATTGGAGCAAATCCGCCTTTTGAAGCAGCTTCTACTAATAAAGTTCCTACAATTGGACCTGTACAAGAAAATGACACAATAGCCAAAGCTAAAGCCATAAACAATATACCTACAAATCCTCCTCTATCTGCTTGTTGATCAACTTTGTTTGCCCAAGAATTTGGTAAAACAATTTCGAAAGCTCCTAAGAAAGAGGCTGCAAAAAACACTAATAAAAAGAAGAATATTAAATTAAACCAAACGTTCGTAGATAATGCATTTAATGAATCGGCACCAAAAATTCCTGTTACTAATGAACCTAAAATAACATAAATTAGAATAATAGAAACTCCGTATAAAATAGCATTTCTTTTACCCTCAGCTTTTGTTTTACTTTGTTTTGTAAAGAAACTTACTGTCATTGGAATCATTGGGAAAACACAAGGTGTTAACAATGCAGCAAATCCACCAATAAAAGCTAAAAAGAAAATAGACCATAATCCTTTTTTTTCTTCTTTTGGAGCTGAAGTTGCTACAACTTCTTTTTCCTGTGTTTTTGAAGTTTCACTAGCAACTGCTGTTGAATCTAATTTAGTTGTTGCAGTTGAATCAACTACTTCACTTGCAACCGTTTCAACAGCTGCTGTTTTGATTTCAGGTAAAGTAAAGGTAAATGTGTTGTCGCCTTGAATACATTGTTCTTTACAAACCTGATATTCTACATAAACCTTAACGTTTTTTAGTTTTTGATTGGTAACCTTAATCGTTTGTTTAAAAGTAACTTTCTTAGCAAAATAGTATTCGTCTACTTCAAAAATATCGTTGTATACTTTTTTATAAGGGCTTTCGCTAGTTTTCCCAACCAATTGATAATTTCCTTTTGATTCTTTAAAAGTAAAAACTGTTGGTTGTGAACCTCCTTCAGGTGTAAACTGAGAATACAAATGCCATTCATCTTCAATAGCTGCTTCCATAATAAGAACAAATTCATTCTCCGATTTTTGTTCAACTTTTGAAGTCCATTTTACAGGATTAAAAATTTGAGAATATCCTAAAAAGGAAAATAATAAAGTCAGTATTAAAACTATTTTTTTCATTAGGTTAAGTCTATTTTTATAATTTGTTGTGTTGTGTTTGTTGCTATATGTCGATTATCTGCTCTTTTTCCTATTACCCAAACAATTTGGTTTTCTGAACACAATAACCATTGGTTTTCTTTATCTAAGAGTGAATACTTTTCGTCTTTAAAATATTTACTCAATTTCTTTTTTCCACTCATTCCCGAAGGATAAAAATAATCTCCTTCATGCCATTTTCTTACTACCAAAGGAAATTTGATTTTATCTTCGTCCACAAATATACAATTTGAATTTGTTTCAAAAATGTTAACTACACGACTAAAAGCGAGTTTTAAGGGAATATTAACTTTACGCTCAAAAGATTCAATTAGATAAAAATTGTCATTTAGGGTATGTTTTTTTGAAGAAAGCAATAATTGATCTCTATCTTTTAGTAAAATATGGGTTTCTGAAAAAACTTGTTTCCCCGATTGAGCATAAACCAATTCGTAAATATCATTCCATGCTGTAAAACCGTATTGATTTAGCCATTGAAACAAATAAGCTGTGTAATTTTTGTATTGCAACAGTAATGGAATATCAAAAGAAATGGTAGTTCCTTTTTCCTGAGCAACATCTTTATATACCATTTGTGAAGCATCTTGAATTAACGTTTCTACCTCTTGCAAATGATTTAAAGTGTTTTTAAAACTGTTTAAAAAACTCGGATTTAATTCTTTTAAGATAGGAATTACATCATGACGTAATTTGTTCCTTACGTATTTATTTGAAGCATTACTGGAATCTTCTCTCCATTGAATTGAATTTTCTTTAGCATATTCTTCAATTTCAATCCTAGAAAATGGTAATAAAGGCCTGATGATTTTATCATTTCGTTCTGGAATTCCGGTTAAACCTTCAATTCCGGTCCCGCGACTCAAATTAATTAGAAACGTTTCTAAACTATCGTCTAAATGATGCGCTGTTGCTAAAAATGAAACATTATTTTCTTGCAATTGCTCATAAAACCATCTGTATCGCAAATTTCTAGCCGTAATTTGAATTGACTCCTTTTCTGTTTGAGCAACATCTTTCGTGTCAAAACAAATTGTTTTATACTTTACGAAATTTTTATTGCTATAGGATTCAACAAATTCCATATCTCCATCGCTTTCATCATCACGAAGCTTAAAATTACAATGTAAAATTTCAAAATCTAATTTAAGTTTTAAACATAAATCCACCAAAACCATACTGTCAATCCCTCCACTTACGGCAATATAAAACTTCTCCTTAGTTAAAAAAGGAAAGTTGGATTGAATATGTTTTGTGAATTTTTCTAACATCAATTTTATTTTAAAACTTCAAACATAGCATTGGCTTTTAGCAAACATTCCGCATATTCATTTTCTGGAATAGCTTGAGAAGTAATGGCACTTCCTACCGAAAAGGAAAGATATTGTTTTTTTTCATTGTATAAAATACTGCGGATAACCACATTAAAATCAAAATCTCCAGTTGGTGTAAAATACCCAACTGCTCCGCTATACAAACCTCTTTTCGTTTCTTCTAATTCTTCGATTATTTTCATAGCCGAAATTTTAGGCGCACCGGTCATGCTTCCCATTGGAAATGTCGTTCTGATAATTTCGACAGGAGAAGTTGTATTTTCAACCTGAGAAACAACAGTTGAAATCATTTGATGTACTTGTTTAAAAGTATAAACTTCACACAATTCTTCAACTACTACGCTTCCTTTTGTGGCTGTATGTGATAAATCGTTTCGAACCAAATCAACAATCATAATGTTTTCGGAGCGCTCTTTTTCATTTTGAGCCAAATTGAATTTTAACACATCATCTTCGTCATAATTGGCCCCACGCCGAGTGGTTCCTTTTATGGGTTGCGAAATCACTTTTGTATCTTCTTTACGCAAATAGCGCTCTGGTGAAGCTGAAAGTAAATACTGAAAATTATTTTTAAAGTAAACCGCAAATGGTGGTTCTGAAATTGCGTTTAATTTTTGGTAAATGTCTAGCGGTTCAATTTGAGCATCTTCAGCAAAAAACTCCATACAAAAATTAGCTTCATAAATGTCGCCTCTATGAATATATTCCAACATTTTGGAAACTTTAGAAAGATATCTTTCTTTTGAAATGCGTTGTTTTACCTCAACTTCTGATGATTGAACACTAAATACCAAACATTGAATTATTTCTTCAAAATCCGATTCCATTTCATCATCACACATTCTCAAATATTGCATTTCCAATTGATTGCCTTTTATCAAGAACAACTTTTTTGGCTGAAAGAAAAACAAATCTGGAAAATCTAATTTGTCAAAATTTCTAGAAGTTAAATCTTCTGTATCGTTTTTTAAATCATAAGACAAATATCCAAATAACCAATCTTTAGCCTGACTTTGGTACTGATACAAATCTTGAAAAGCATTTTCGTAATCAGTTTTTATAGATGTAAAAGCATCAACAGCCAATACAGCATCATAACTTGAATACTTTTGATGGTAATTATTAGAATCTAAAAAAACGACTTCTCTGTGTTGGTTAGCCCAAATTAAAAGTTGCTTTTTCAAATCTGAAAATTGGGAAATATCTTTAGTAATTACGGTTCTCAAACTAGAAAATTTATATTCCAAAAGTACAACAAAAAAATAGTTGTTGAAAATGAAGATACTTGTTAAAATTTGGCACGATTTTTATTCTTGCTTCGATAAGCTAATCCAATTAAAAATTCATTTCTATTGATTCTAAAATTACTCTTATCAAAAATCAATTAATCAATAATTTTAAAAATGAATTTTTATGAACAAAAACACCAAAATCGTATTGGCTTTACTAGCATTTGGACTTATCTTATCTTGTAAAGAATCTGCAGAAAGCAGAGAAGCAGCTTCAGATTATTCTTTAGCTGAATCGGCAGATAGCACTAGCGTAATTTCTTCATCAGCAGCTGTTGAAAATAAAAACAGTAATCGTAAATTTGTTCGAACGGCTGATATTAAATTCAAGGTAAAAAACGTCGCCAAATCGACTTATGTGATTGAAGATGCAACTACGAAATTTGGTGGATTTGTAACTTTTACAAAATTAGAAAGTAACATTTACAGTGTAGATAAAACCAAAGTGAGTCAGGATAGTACTTTAGTGACTACAAAATACAAAGTAGATAACAACATTACGATTCGTGTTCCGAATACCAAAATGGATACGGTGATTAAAACCATTGCAAAACAAATTCACTTTTTGGATTATCGCATCATTAAAGCGGATGATGTTTCCTTACAAATGTTATCCAATGAATTAGCGCAAAAAAGAAGTAATTCTTCAGAAAAACGATTGGAAAATGCTATTGATTTAAAAGGAAAGAAACTCAATCAAGTGGTAAAAGCAGAAGAAACGTTAGATGCTAAAAAAGAACAAAATGACGCTTCAAAAATGCAGAATTTAGCACTTCAAGATCAAGTGAATTTTAGTACATTGACTTTAAACATTTACCAAGACGAAAGCATAAAACAAGAAATGGTAGCTAATGAAAAAAGCATCAACGCTTACCGACCAAATATTGGTTTACAAATTTGGGACAGTGTAAAAACGGGTTGGTTTATGTTAGAACACATTATAGCATTTGTTGTAGTGCTTTGGCCATTTGCTTTGATTGGGTTTTTAGGATTTCTAGGTTACAAAAAGTTTTTAAAAAAGTAAGATATAAGCCATCAGGAAACTGATGGTTTTTTTGTATGAATAATTTGCTATATTTGAGATAACTAACCAAAAACTATTCAAACTATGAAAATTGCAACTATTATTGTTCGAGTACTTTTAGGAGCGATGATGCTTTTTGCTTCTATTTCTTATTTTTTCAATTTAATGGGAGAACAACCAGTACCTACTGGAGATTTAGCTACGTTAATGGCAGGCTTTATGGCTTCTAAGTACATTTTTCCTGTAGCAAAAGCAGTAGAACTATTAGCTGGGTTAATGCTAGTAAGTGGTAAATTTGTTCGACTAGGAACCATTATTTTATTACCAATAAGCATCAATATCTTTTTAATTCATGTTATGGTTACTGGAGCGGATATTCCAATGGCTGCTGCAATTTTACTTGCTAATGTGTTTTTAATTTATGCTAACTGGGACAGTTATAAAGAAATTGTAAAACCATAATTTATAAAATAATAAAACTGATTTTTATCATACATATACACCTGAATTTAGGTAGCTATGTATGATTTTGTCATACATATATACAAGTTAGCCGTTATTTTGCAGGAAAACCTAAAAATGAAAAAAATATTTAAAACAATTCTTGTTATAATTCTGATTTTTATCACGTTACTTTTCATTCGCCCTCAAAAGGTAATTTATGAAGCGAATGTTAATGGAAAAGTAGTTGATGAACAAAATAGACCAGTTCCAAATGCAACAGTTTACAGAATAGAAAAAGAATATTACATAGACGAAAAGATTGGCTCCAATGAATCTAGAGATTTGAGAACTGAAAGTGTTAAAACGGACAGAAATGGAAACTTCAAGTTTTATGAAAAATCAAGAATAGATTGGTTTCATACACCATTAGATTTGCCAATTGCCTATTGTTATGCGGAATTCGAAATTAAAAAAAGTGGATATGAATTTTATAAAACAAAGTTTGGCGAGTTTGAACAATACAGAATTGAAAATTGTTACGCTTGTGAAAAAGTTTTGTTTAAGCCTATTATTACGTTGAAAAAGGGAAAAGAAATAGAAACAAGAAACAGAATTGAAAACAGAACAGAAAAATAAAAACAACGGCTAACAGCAGTTTGGCAAAATGGCGGGTTTAGTGCAAAACTCAACATTTGGACTTCGATTTCCGCCACTTCGCCAAGCTGCAAAACGTTAAAAGAATTACAAAAAGCTATTCACGGCTACTACAAATTTTAAAGTATAAAAAAAATCCCAAACTCAATTGAATTTGGGATTTTTATCCTTCGACAAGCTCAGGATGACAATTTATGTTTTACACGTGTAATGCTCTATTATCAGTAGCTGCTAAAGCGGCTTCTTTGATAGCTTCTGCAAACGTTGGATGTGCGTGAGACATTCTTGAAATATCTTCTGCACTTGCTCTAAATTCCATCGCTGTAACAGCTTCTGCGATTAAATCAGCACATCTTGCTCCAATCATGTGAACGCCTAAAACTTCATCTGTTTTTGCATCTGCTAAGATTTTTACAAATCCGTCAGTGTCTCCTCCTGCTCTAGCTCTTCCTAAAGCTTTGAATGGGAAACTTCCTGCTTTATAAGCTACACCTTCCGCTTTTAATTGCTCTTCTGTTTTTCCTACAGCAGCAACTTCTGGCCAAGTGTACACTACACCAGGAATTAAGTTATAATCGATATGTGGTTTTTGACCTGCTAAAATTTCAGCAACCATTACACCTTCTTCTTCCGCTTTGTGTGCTAACATGGCTCCACGAACTACATCACCAATGGCATAAATATTTGGAATATTAGTTTGTAAATGATCATTTACTTCGATTTGACCTCTTTCCGTAACTTTTACTCCTGCTTTTTCAGCGTTTAATCCATCAGTATACGGACGACGACCTACAGAAACTAAAGAATAATCACCTTCTAAAGTAATAACTTCTCCTTTAGCGTTTTCAGCCTTAACCGTTACTATATCTCCAGCTCTTTCTACCGATTGAACTTTGTGAGAAGTGTAGAACTTCATACCTTGTTTTTTCAATACTTTAGTTAATTCTTTAGATAAAGCAGCATCCATTCCTGGAATAATTCTGTCCATGAATTCTACTACAGAAACTTGCGCTCCTAAACGTAAATAAACTTGTCCTAATTCGATTCCGATAACGCCTCCTCCAATAATTACTAAATGTTTTGGAACTTCTTTTAATTTTAAAGCTTCAGTAGAAGTAATAATTCTTTCTTTATCTAATTTGATAAATGGCAAGCTTGATGGTTTTGAACCTGTAGCAATAATGATATTTTTAGATTCAATAACTTCAGATGAACCATCTTCTTTAGTGATTTTAACAGAAGTAGCACTTTCAAAAGAACCTACACCGTTAAAAACAGTAATGTTATTTTTATCCATTAAGAACTTTACACCTCCAGAAGTTTGATCTACTACTGCTTGTTTGCGAGCAATCATTTTTTCTAGATTTACTTTTACATCTCCAGAAACTTCAATTCCGTGATCTGCAAAGTGTTGTAATTCTTCATAATGGTGTGATGAAGCTAATAATGCTTTTGATGGAATACAACCTACGTTTAAACATGTTCCACCTAAAGTAGAATATTTTTCTATGATAGCTGTTTTGAAACCTAATTGGGCACAACGGATAGCCGAAACATATCCTCCAGGTCCTGAACCGATAATGGTTACATCAAATTGACTCATGATTTTATATAAAGTTTTTTATTTGACTTAAATTCGAATACAAAAGTAAGGCTTTTTGAATTATAAATTTAAAGTAATCTTGGTTATTTGTTATAGTTCTATTTATAGCGTATAAGCTGTAGTATTTTTAACTTCACCTATCATAAAAGAACTGTGCGTACTACCAATATGTTGTAAACCTGTAAGTTTAGTCACCATAAATTCACGATATTCGTCCATATCTTTCACATTAACTTTAAGAATGTAGTCATAATCACCACTTACGTGAAAACATTCCGACACCTCTTCTAGTTTTACAACTTCACTTTCAAAAATTGTAATAAAGTCTTTCGTGTGTTGATTTAATTTGATGTGACAAAATACGACAAATGATTTTTCAATTTTAGTACGGTCTAAGATGGCTACGTATTGTCTGATTACTTTTTCTCGTTCTAATTTTTTAATTCTTTCATAAACTGCTGTTACAGATAAATTCAGCAGTAACGATAGTTCTTTAGTAGTTTTTTTAGTGTCTTCCTGCAGAAAACCTAATAGTTTTTTGTCGATTGCGTCCATTGGTTGTTGTGTTGTTGTTGTTGTTTTGTTGTCAGCAAATGTAATTAAATTGATAAAAAAAGTGAAATTAAAACTACAACATAAAACAAAAATAGAATAAAAAACTATTTTATTCAAATACTATTGAATAATAATTTACATATTTATATTTTTGGATTAAAATAAACAACTAAACTTAAAAATAATGGAAAAATTTAATCCAGCTGATAGAATTCAAGATTTACAATATTTTGGTGAATTTGGAGGTGTTAATCCTTCAATATCTGATAGTTCAACTTATACATTTCTTTCAGCAAAAACAATGTTTGATACTTTTGAAGGGAATGCTGAAGGATGTTACTTATATTCTCGCCATTCTTCACCAAGTAACTTATATTTAGATAAAGCATTAGCTGCAATGGAAGGAACAGAATCTGCAAATGTTTCTGCTTCAGGAATGGGCGCTATTACTCCTACTCTATTACAATTATGTGGAAATGGAGACCACATTGTTTCTAGTAGAACTATTTATGGTGGAACGTATGCTTTTTTAAAGAACTTCGTTCCAAGAATGGGCATCAAAACTACATTTGTAGACATTACAAAATTAGATGTTGTTGAAGCAGCTATAACTCCAAATACTAAAGTTTTATATTGCGAAACTGTTAGTAATCCTTTATTAGAAGTTGCTGATATTGCTTCATTGGCTAAAATTGCTAAAAAACACAATATCAAATTAGTAGTTGACAATACTTTTTCTCCTTTATCAGTTGCTCCTGCAAAATTAGGTGCTGATATCGTTATCCATTCGTTAACGAAATACATCAACGGAAGTAGCGATACTGTAGGTGGCGTAACTTGTGCTTCGCAAGAATTCATCAATAGCTTAAAAAATGTAAATGATGGTGCTAGCATGCTTTTAGGCCCTACAATGGATAGTTTACGTTCGGCTTCAGTGATGAAAAACTTAAGAACATTACACATCAGAATGAAACAACACAGTTCTAATGCTATGTATTTGGCAAACAAATTTGAAGCTGACGGAATCAAAACGGTTTACCCAGGATTAAAAAGCCACCCAAGTCATGAAATCTATAAAACAATGATTAATCCTGAATACGGATTTGGTGGAATGATGACAATTGATGTTGGAAGTTTAGATAAAGCCAATGCCTTAATGGAATTAATGCAAGAAAGAAATTTAGGATACTTAGCGGTAAGTTTAGGTTTCTATAAAACATTATTTAGTGCACCAGGAACTTCAACTTCATCTGAAATTCCATTAGAAGAACAAGCTGAAATGGGATTAACAGATGGTTTAATTCGTTTTTCAATTGGTCTAGATAATGATATCGAAAGAACCTATCAAATGATGAAACAATGTATGGTTGAATTAGGAATTTTATAATTCAACAACACTTATATATTAATCCAGCTAATATTAATGGCTGGATTTTTATTTTAAACGAAACTTTGCGATAAAATTTCCTTTTTCTATATTGCAAGCTCAAACAAAACTAAATGGATACAAAAATCAATAAAAATAAAGAATTAAATATTTGGGAAGCCTTAATTCCTGTATTTGCATTAATTGGAATGTTAGCTTTTAATGTATATGTATTTGGAGATAGTGCCCTTGGCGGAAGTAATCAATTTGTATTATTATTAGGAGGTGCAGTTGCGGCTCTTATGGGATTCTTAAATAAAGTTTCTTATAAAAAAATGATTGATGAAGTAGCAGAAAATATTAAATCTACTGCTGGAGCTATTTTAATTTTATTAATGGTTGGTGCTTTAGCCGGAACTTGGCTTGTAAGTGGTATCATTCCTTCTATGATTTATTACGGATTGCAAATTTTGAGTCCAGCTATATTTTTACCAGCTACTTTAATAATTTGTTCTGTTATTTCGATTGCAACAGGTAGTTCTTGGACTACATCTGCAACTGTTGGTATTGCTTTAATTGGAATTGGAGGTGCTTTAGGTTTCGAATTAGGCATGGTTGCTGGAGCTGTAATTTCAGGTGCTTATTTTGGTGATAAATTATCCCCAATGTCAGATACTACCAATCTTGCTCCTGCAATGGCAGGTACCGATTTGTTTACGCATATTCGATACATGACAATTACAACAATTCCTTCCTACTTATTAACGTTAGTATTATTTATTATATTAGGATTATCTGTAGAAACAAACGGAGTTGCCAACACAGGGCAATTATTAACTGATATCAAACTTGCTTTTAATGTAAGCGGTTGGTTATTTTTAGTTCCTGTTATTGTAATCTTCTTAATTGTAAAGAAAACAGAACCATTAATTGCTCTTTTAGCCGGAACCATATTAGGAGCTATTTTTGCTTTAATCTTTCAACCTAATATCATTTTAATGCTTTCTGGTGCTCAAGAATTAAACTTCATAAGCGGATATAAAGGAATTATGAACGCCATCACAACTAAATCTATTATTCCAACTCAAAACCCAACATTAGTTGATTTGTTTACTTCTGGAGGAATGGAAAAAATGCTTGGCACTATTTGGTTGATTTTATGCGCTATGGTTTTTGGTGGAATTATGGATGCTATTGGTGCCTTATCAAGAATCAGTCAAGCCTTATTATCTATTGCTAAATCTACATTAGGATTATTTGCTTCAACTGTAGGAAGTTGTTTAGCGTTAAACATTACAGCTTCTGATCAATACTTAGCAATTGTAGTTCCAGGGAAAATGTTTGCAAAAGCTTATAAAGATAGAGGTTTAGCTCCCGAAAATTTAAGTAGAACATTAGAAGATTCCGGAACTGTTACTTCAGTATTAATTCCTTGGAATACTTGTGGCGCATATCAAGCTGGAACATTAGGCGTAAGCACTTTTGATTATTTACCTTATGCCTTCTTTAATATCATAAGTCCACTAATGACTTTGGTTTTTGCAGCGTTTAATATCAAAATACGACAATTAGTTTCTGATATAAAAGAATAGATAGGTATAAGTAAAATCTATACAAAAATAAAATTTAACCATGACTTAACTATAGTTATGGTTATTTTTTTTGTAAATTAGCTAATGTAAAAATCTAGAAAACAAACATTTAGAATATAAGCAAAAATCAATTAATATGGAAAACACAAACGACATTAGCAAATGCCCATTTCATCAAAATCAAAAAGGATTAAGTGATGGGGTAAAAAATTATGATTGGTGGCCAAAAGCATTAAATCTTGATATTTTACATCAACACGATACAAAAACAAATCCTTTAGGTAATCATTTTAATTATGCTGAAGAATTTAAAAAACTTGATTTAGAAGCTCTTAAATCAGATTTAAAAAAATTAATGACTGAAAGTCAAGATTGGTGGCCAGCCGATTGGGGACACTATGGTGGTTTATTCATCAGAATGGCGTGGCATTCAGCAGGAACTTATAGAATATCAGATGGTCGTGGAGGTTCTGGAACAGGAAATTTAAGATTCGCTCCATTAAATAGTTGGCCAGATAACGGAAACTTAGATAAAGCACGTAGATTACTTTGGCCTATCAAGAAAAAATACGGAAATAAAATTTCTTGGGCCGATTTAATGATATTAGCAGGAAATATGGCGTATGAATCTATGGGATTAAAAACCTTTGGTTTTGCTGGTGGTCGTGAAGATATTTGGCATCCAGAAAAAGACATTTATTGGGGAGCTGAAAAAGAATGGTTAGCTAAATCAGGAAGCGAAGGAACTCGTTATTCTGGAGAAAGAGATTTAGAAAATCCGCTAGCTGCTGTTATGATGGGATTAATTTATGTAAATCCTGAAGGTGTTGATGGTCAACCTGACCCACTAAAAACGGCACATGATGTTCGTGTTACATTCAAACGAATGGCAATGAACGATGAAGAAACAGTTGCATTAACTGCTGGAGGACATACTGTTGGTAAAGCACATGGAAATGGTGATGCTTCAAAATTAGGTCCTGAACCAGAAGCTGGAGCTATCGAAAATCAAGGTTTTGGTTGGATAAATCCAAATGGTGGTGGTGCAAACGCTGTTACAAGTGGTTTAGAAGGTTCATGGACAACACATCCAACACGTTGGGATAACGAATATTTCAATCTATTATTAAGCTATGATTGGGAATTAAAGAAAAGTCCTGCTGGTGCTTGGCAATGGGAACCAATCAATATTAAAGATGAAGATAAACCAATAGATGCTCATAATCCATCTGTAAAAAGAAATCCAATTATGACAGATGCCGATATGGCAATGAAAATGGATCCTGCTTACAGAGAAATTTCAGAACGTTTTCATAAAGATCCTGCTTATTTCTCTGAAGTATTTGCTAGAGCTTGGTTCAAATTAACCCATCGTGATTTAGGTCCAAGAGATCGCTATTTAGGAGCCGATGCACCAAAAGAAGATTTAATTTGGCAAGATCCAATACCTGCAGTAGATTATACTTTATCAGATGCTGAAATTGAAGATTTAAAAGCAAAATTATTAAACTCAGGACTTACAAGAACCGATTTAATTAATACCGCTTGGGATAGTGCAAGAACATTTAGAGGTTCTGACTTTAGAGGTGGTGCAAATGGAGCACGCATAAGATTAGCTCCACAAAAAGATTGGGTTGCTAACGAACCTGAAAGATTACAAAGAGTTTTAAATAAATTGGTTGAAATTCAAGCTGATTTATCTAAAAAAGTTAGTATTGCTGATTTAATTGTTTTAGGAGGAAGTGCCGCTATTGAACAAGCTGCAAAAGATGGCGGATTTAATGTTAAAGTTCCTTTTAGTTCAGGAAGAGGCGATGCTTCACAAGAAATGACAGATGATGAATCATTTGAAGTATTAGAACCAACTAACGACGCTTTTAGAAATTTCATGAAAGCTAAATATATAGTTGAACCTGAAGAATTAATGCTTGATAAAGCACAACTTTTAGGATTAACTGCGGCTGAAATGACAGTTCTAGTTGGAGGAATGCGCGTTTTAGGAACTAATTTCAACGGAACTAAACATGGTGTTTTCACTGATAAAGAAGGCGTTTTAACCAATGATTTCTTTGTTAATCTAACGGATATGAACTACAGTTGGAAACCAGCCGGAGATAACTTATACAACATTGTAAATAGAAAAACCGGAGCTACAAAATGGACTACAACTCGTGTAGATTTGATTTTTGGTTCTAATTCTGTATTAAGATCGTATGCTGAGGTGTATGCACAAGACGATAATAAAGAAAAATTTGTTCAAGACTTCGTTAATACTTGGACAAAAGTTATGAATGCAGATCGTTTTGATTTAAAATAAATTTTAAACAACTTTTATAACAAAAACCATCTTTTTTAAGATGGTTTTTTATTTATTATTTACTCAAAATCAAATCATTACACTTTGCTTAAAATTGCAATAGCTTTTGTCTATTTTAATATTTAAAAATATAATAAATATCATGTTTTTGTACTAATTCTATTTGTAATTTCGCAATCAGAAAATATTAGTAACATTTAAACATAAAATCATGGCAGTAGTAGGGAAAAAATTTCCAAACATTACAGTAGATGCAATCTCTTTTATGGGAGATAATTTAAGAATTAACGTTTTAGAAGAAGCTGTAAACAACAAGAAAAAAGTAGTTTTATTTTGGTATCCAAAAGATTTTACTTTCGTTTGTCCAACAGAATTACACGCTTTTCAAGCTGCTTTACAAGAATTTGAAAAAAGAAACACTATGGTAATTGGTGCTTCTTGTGATACTAACGAAGTTCACTTTGCTTGGTTAAACACTGCAAAAGACAACGGTGGAATTGAAGGTGTAACTTATCCTTTATTAGCAGATACTACTCGTAATTTAGCTGCAGCTTTAGATATTTTAGATGCTGAGTGGGTTTATGACGAAAACTTAAACGATGAAATTTTAGAAGGATCTAATGTAACTTTTAGAGCTACTTATTTAATTGACGAAGAAGGAAAAGTTTTCCACGAAAGTGTTAACGATATGCCATTAGGAAGAAACGTAAATGAGTATTTAAGATTAATCGACGCTTATACTCACGTTCAAACTAAAGGAGAAGTTTGTCCAGCTAACTGGGAAGAAGGTAAAGAAGCTATGACTGCAGATAGAAAATCTACAGCTGCTTATTTAGCATCTAACTAAAATAATATGTCAATAATCAATGTGTCAATCTGAAAATAATTGGCACATTGACATATTGTCTAATTGAAAATTAAAAAAATTATGTTTTCAGAAATAGAACAAGATAATTTACAAGAAATTGTTGCTTCAAACGAAACTGTAGTAGTGCAATTTTCGGCTTCATGGTGTGGAAATTGCCGTATTATGAAACCAAAGTTCAAAGTAATGGCATCTCAAAACGAATCGATTCCTTTTGTAATCGTAGATGCAGAGAAATTTCCAGAATCAAGAAAATTAGCAAAAGTAGATAACTTACCTACATTTGCTACTTTTAAAAATGGTGTTTTAGTAAATCAAACGCAAACTAATAAAGCAGATGTTTTAGCTGAATTAGTAAACGAAGTAATTTAATTATGAAGTTACCAGTAATTAAACAGTTAACGCAATTTATCGAAGATAACGACCAAGATTATATTGTTGAAACTATTGAAGTTTTAGAAAATCTTTGCGAAGTTCCTTCTTTAAAAGATGAAGAATTAGATGTTATTGCAGAATTAATCTCTAATATGTATGGTGCACTAGAAGTAAACCAATCAATTAAATCTGGAGTAGATAAGAAAACAGCACTAAATGATTTCATGAAACGTGTTGTGGGTTCTATCGACAAATAAACAATTAAAGTGAAAAATATTTAAAAGCTCTATGATGTTCTCATAGAGCTTTTTTCATGAAATTACATATATCATAAAAAAATATATGCATACATAGTAATTTCACAAAAAATTTATATATTGCATATTATTATCACAAAAAAATAATGTGTATGAATAAAACTACCTTAATTGCATCTATTGCATTTTTATTTATTTCATCGATAGGTTTTTCTCAAAACCAAAGAATAGAGTTCAAACCTCGATCTGCAGAATTTGAATTTTACGAATACAGAAATGATAGTATCATTCCATTAAAAACTCCTGTTGCGAATACCACCAATAGAGTTTTTGAAAGTAAGTTACCCTACCCTATTATATTCATTCACGGATTAAATTCAAGTTCAGAAACTTGGAACACTTCAACCGATTATTATGATACACAATACGGTTTCACTTTTGGTGGTCGTTTTGATTTTTGCCTAAATGCAGATAACAATAACACAACAACCAACAAAAACTTTTACCCTACAGCTGGCGCTGATATAGCAGCTTTTGAATCGCTTGTACAAAATGGGGATTACTTTTATGTCAATTTTAATGTTAATCCTAATGGGGCCGTTGGTACAACGGTTTTAAGTAACCAATCGGCTATTGCAAAACAAGGAGCAGCTGTACGAGTTGCCGTTCAACGTGTTATGGAAGTTACCGGAAAGAATAAGGTAATTTTAGTTGGTCATAGTATGGGAGGATTGGCTTCAAGAGAATACATTCAAAATTCATACAATTGGCAAGCGGATAACCAACACCATGTTGCCAAATTATTAACTTTAGGTACACCTCACGGAGGAAGTAATGCAAGTGATAATGTATTGGCTTTTATGACAGGAACCGATGTTAGTTCAGAAGCTATTCGCGATTTAAAAACAACCTATTATTATAGTGGTGAACCTGGACATTTCTTATTTGGTGGTTTAGAAGCTCAAAACAGCACTAGTATGAATGACAATTCGTATTCACCAGATTTTTATAATTCGGACATCAATTGCAACGGAATTACAGGCGAAACGATTCAAGGTTTAAACCAAAAATCAATTGATAATTTAATCGATTTTTCTTGTGTAATTGGAAGAATTACAAATGCTTTTGGAAGTAATATTACTACTGACGGTGTTGTTCCAGAACCATCTTCTAATATGAATACGTATTTAACCGGATTAACTTATCCAGCCAAATTATTTTATTTTAATTCAGGTTATGATATTATTGAAAACCATACTGAATTGCCTGGATATCCTTACCAAATGATGCAAGGTTTAGACGAGCCAAATTTTAAAGAATTGGCTTATGTTATTAATACAAACAAAAACTACATTGGATATACAACGATTCAAAACCCAACAGGTGCTGATAATGATTATTTCAGATTTACAGTTGCTGACAATGTAAATGCTGTAGTAAATGTAAGTAGCATTGTAACTTCTTCAATGAATGGAACTATTTTAAATGCTGCTGGAGTTGCTGTTGGTGCATCACAAAACAACAGTGGTAATACTTTAAGTTTTACAAGAGTTCTTGCTCCTGGCGATTATTTCTTAAAATTAACGAGTACTAACCCTACAAATACTAATTACCAAACGCCTTATCAATTTAACATCACAACTACATTAAGTGTTGATGATACTGATTTAGAATCTTTTGTTTTTTATCCAAACCCTGTTAAAGATATTTTACACTTGGATAATTTAAGCATTACGAAAGCTTCAATTTATAGTATTCTTGGTCAATTAATTGAAACGAAGACTTTTGAAAATACAACTTCAAACATTTTAGATGTTAGTAATTTAGAAAGTGGTATTTATTTAATTGAATTAGAAAACGATTCCCAACAAAAAACAATAAAAATTATTAAAGAATAAAACTAAAAAACGCTCTTAATAGAGCGTTTTTAATTATAAAATGAAAAAATACCATTCTCAAAATTCGCTAGAAATATTTCTACCTTTTTTATTGTTATTAATATTGATAGTAGTATTAAAAATTATCTACGTAAAATATAACTTATTCGTATTTGTTTCAAGCCTTCTTTTTTCTTTAGCTGTTCTTATTTATACAATTATTAAAACAAGAGCAAGTATTTTTGACATTTATTTTTTTGATGATAAAATCGAAATCAAATATCTCTACATCAATAAAATAGAAACATTAAAATATTCAGACATATCTGAATATCATTTCATTAGAACTAACAAAAGTAAAACTGATCACATAAAATATGCTTCTGGAAAGAAATCATTTACTTCTGTTGAAAATAATAATACTATAGAATATATAAAATGGTTAAAAGAGAAAAATCCCAATATCAAAATAGTTATTTCTCCTACTGATTCTACATTAGAATATGAATATCAGAAAGAATTTGGTTCCAAATTCAGAAAATTCCGCAAAGATTCTCTTAATTAAAATATTTCTTTCTTAACCAGAAAGCTACATTTACTAAAATTATTAAAGCTGGAACTTCCACTAAAGGTCCAATTACACCCGCAAATGCTTGTCCGCTATTGATTCCAAAAACACCAATTGAAACAGCAATTGCTAGTTCAAAATTATTTCCAGATGCAGTAAATGATAATGCCGTTGCATCTCGGTAATCTGCACCGATTTTTTTTGCCACAAAAAACATCAAGAAAAACATTATTCCGAAGAAAATTACTAATGGAATCGCAATTCGTATAACATCCATTGGCAAATCAACAATCATTTCTCCTTTTAAACTGAACATAATTACTATGGTAAAAAGCAATGCAATTAGCGTAATTGGTGAAACAAAAGGAATAAATTTTTGATTGAAAAACTTATCTCCTAAATACTTTTTTATTGTAAATCGGCTTACTACAGCCAATGCAAACGGAATTCCTAAATAGATTCCAACTGTTTTAGCTATTTCACTAATAGTAATATCTAATTCCAAACCTTTGATTCCAAATAAAGGAAGCATCACATGCAAATAAAAATAAGCGTATAAACTGAAGAAAAATACTTGAAGTAAGCTGTTAATCCCAATTAAACCTGCTGTTAATTCACGATTCCCTTCTGCAAGTTCGTTCCAAACAATTACCATGGCAATACATGGTGCAATTCCAATGATAATTAAACCTGTCATGTATTCTGGATAGTCTTTTAAAAAGAAAGTTGCCAATAAAAACATTAAAAAAGGACCAACAATCCACGTAATAAAAAGTGAAGCCGATTGTAACTTTGGCTTTTTAAACATTTGAGGGACTTTAGAAAAATCAATTTTTGTTAATGGTGGATACATCATCAAAATCAATCCTAAAGCCAACGGAACAATAGTAGTTCCTGATGAAAAAGAATTGATAAAATTAGCTGAATTGGGAATGAAATAACCAATTCCAACACCAAGTAACATTGCTAAAAAAATCCAAATCGTTAAATAACGGTCTAAAAATCCTAATCTTTTTTTCATTTCTAATTATTTGATTTGAGAAAATACATAATACATTTCACTCGCAATTTGTAAACTGCGTTCTGCGTATTTAGCATCCATTAAATCAGTTCCATCAAATGCTTTTGGATCATCATATTTGATAGGAAATCTTGCTTCTGCACCGAAAACCATCGGACAACCTTCGTCAGCATTATTGCATGTCATAATAGCGCCAAAATTAGTTTTCGGATTAAAATCATCGAAATAAGCTTTTGAAAAACATACAATTGGTTGCTGATTTTCATCAAATTTTACTGCGTAAACGGGATTTTGTTCGTTACTAAGTTTTTGAATTAGAAAACCTTGATTAACTAAGGTTTCACCAACTTTTGGAAACATGGCAGTAGCTTCTGTTCCACCAGAAAAACAAAAAACGTTTTTAATTCCGAACTGAAATGCCATGGTTTGCGCCCAAATTTGGGATAAATGACTACGACGTGAATTGTGAGTACAAATAAAGTTCAAACGAATTTCTTCTTGATTAGCAACTTTACTTTGAATATAATCCACCAAAGGATTCAGGACTTCTTTACGTTCTTCCGAAACTGATAAATTAGCCAAACTCGCTATTGCTTGTTTCAAATTAGAATACATATTATTTTTTTATATAGTGAGCGAAAATAAAATTTTGAATGGTGTCAAAAGGTGTTTCGTGGTCTTCGGTAAAACAATTTTCTAATTCGAAATCTTCTTCAAGAATAGTTTCAAGCTTCTCAACAGAATATTGTGTAATATCCAAACCACTACATTTTTTTGGTCCATCTTCAGAAAAAGTTCCCAAAATAAAATGTCCGCCAGAATTTAAAGCGTTTACAACATTAGTTTTATACTTTTGAACATCATTTACATACGTAATAAAATGAAAAGAAGCTCTATCGTGCCAAACATCAAATTTTACATCTGATCGAAAATTCAAACTATCTGAATTGATAAAATTTACTTGTTTTGCTTTATCACCTAATCGGTTTTTGGCACGCGCTAATGCAGCTTCTGAAATATCTAAAAGATATAAATTGGTATAACCCAAATCTAGTAGAGAATCTATCAAATAACTATCGCCGCCGCCAATATCAATAATTGCAGCATTTTTAGCCACTTTACAAGCTTGAATTAATTGAATAGAGGTTTGTGGTTGTTTTTGGTACCAACTCACTTCATTTTCAGCCTTTGTAGTAAAAACTGTTTCCCAATGTTGTTTTTTAGTATTTCCCATATTAACAACAACCTGAATCTGGTGAGCAACAAGAAGTTTCTTTTGGCTTCCACTCGCCTATTTTTACTTTTGGTTTCTCAGTTGGAATTCCACATTTATCTTTTGCCAAACAATCCGTTACTTTTGTAGTTAATAAAAAATTAGTTCCGTCAAAATCCAAATTAAATTTACCAATAGTAGTTGCCATTTGATATTCTACTTCGATTTCAGCCTCTGGCAACCCTAATGTTTTCTCTGAAAGTTCGATAATATGAAGTAATTTTTCAGGATGCAAACGATGACCATAATCATTAGCCTCCCAAAGTTGAAAATTAACCACTTCTTCTGTTCTTACAGTTCCACCACAATCGATAAAATGTTTACTCACTTTTCCTACTTCAGTTACATGAAAGTGATTAGGAACTAATTCGCCATTTGGCAATTGAAAAGCTATAGCTGATAACTTTTTTAATTCTGATTTTATCTCTGAAAGTTTCATTTTTTTAAATAATTAGTGATTAGTAAAAATTAATTAGCAACACTTATTTTTAAGCTGTTTATTTATAGAACCGAAATACTTTTCGATAATTTCAATAGTAGTTGGATTGATACAATAGCAAATAGCTGTTCCATCAATACTTCCTTTTATGATATTAGCATTTTTAAGCTCTTTTAAATGTTGAGAAACAGTAGGTTGAGCCAAAGGCAACACTTCCACAATATCACCACAAATACAACTATCAACCGAAAGTAAATACTCTACAATAGCAACGCGTGCTGGATGTGATAACGCCTTAAATAAGTTTGCCATCTCATTGTGCTCTATTGAAAAAGAATCTGATTTTGATGCTCCCATAATTTTATTGAATTATTATATTGCAATATTACGATAAACAAATTAAACGACAATAAAAAAATCCCGAAATTTCTTCCGGGATTTTAAATATTTAGAAAATTAGAGATTATTTACCTCCTTTTTCCATTTTAGCTTTTAATTCAGCAAGAATATCGTTGTTATCACCTAAAGTCGATGTTTGAGCTGGAGCTGAAGTGTTTTCTGCTACAGTTTTAACGTTTTTCTCTTCTTCTTCTCTGAAGATAGCTGTATGAGAAGCTACTACTCTTTTGAATTCTTTATTGAACTCAATAACTTTAAAGTCAGCAGTATCTCCTTTTTTCAATTTTTTACCGTCTTCTTTTTCTAAGTGACGTGTAGGAATGAAAGCAACGATATCGTCACCAAATTCTACAGTAGCTCCTTTGTCAACGATTTCAGCGATAGTTCCGTTGTGAACAGTTCCAACAGCGAATGCATCTTCGTATTTATCCCAAGGATTAGCAGTAGTTTGTTTGTGACCTAAAGATAATTTACGACCTTCAACGTCTAATTCTAAAACAACTACGTCTAATTTATCACCTACATTTACAAATTCAGATGGGTGTTTGATTTTCTTAGTCCAAGACAAATCAGAGATATATACTAAACCGTCGATACCTTCTTCTAACTCTACGAAAATTCCGAAGTTAGTAAAGTTTCTAACGATTCCAGTGTGTTTAGAACCTACTGGGTATTTAGCAGTGATATCCGTCCATGGATCTTGTGTCATTTGTTTGATACCTAAAGACATTTTTCTTTCATCTCTATCAAGAGTTAAGATAACTGCCTCTACCTCATCACCAATTTTCATGAAATCTTGAGCTGATCTTAAGTGAGTAGACCAAGACATTTCAGAAACGTGGATTAAACCTTCAACACCTTCAGCAACTTCGATGAAAGCACCGTAATCAGCTAAAACAACAACTTTACCTTTTACTTTATCACCAACTTTTAATTCAGCTCCTAAAGCATCCCATGGATGAGCGTGTAATTGTTTTAAACCTAATTGAATTCTTGTTTTCTCATCATCGAAATCAAGGATTACAACGTTTAATTTTTGGTCTAACTCAAGAACTTCAGATGGGTGGTTGATTCTTGACCAAGATAAGTCAGTGATGTGGATTAATCCATCTACACCTCCTAAGTCAATAAATACACCGTAAGAAGTAATGTTTTTAACAACACCTTCTAATACTTGTCCTTTTTCTAATTGACCAATAATTTCTTTTTTCTGTACTTCGATATCAGCTTCGATAAGCGCTTTGTGAGATACAACTACATTTTTGAATTCGTGGTTAATTTTAACTACTTTGAATTCCATAGTTTTGTTCACATATTGATCGTAATCACGGATTGGTTTTACATCAATTTGAGAACCTGGTAAGAATGCTTCGATTCCGAATACGTCAACGATCATACCACCTTTAGTTCTACATTTTACGAAACCATTAACGATTTCTCCTGTTTCGTTAGCAGCGATAACTCTATCCCAAGCTTTGATAGTTCTAGCTTTTCTGTGAGATAATACCAATTGACCTGTTTTATCTTCGCGAACGTCGATTAAAACTTCAACTTTATCACCAACTTTTAAGTTAGGATTGTAGCGGAATTCGTTTAAAGAAATAACACCTTCAGATTTAGCGTTGATATCAACGATAGCATCTCTATCAGTAATTCTTACAACAACTCCTTCTACTACTTCTTCTTCTCCAGTTGAGATGAAAGTTTTAGTTACTAGATCTTCAAATTCTTGTAAGTTTTTCTCGTCTACTTGGTCAATACCTTCTGCATAGTTATGCCAGTTAAAATTCGCTAAAAACTCTTCTTGTGTTTTGTTAATTTCAGACATGCTGATTAAAAATTTGTATGCCGTGCTTCTTGCGTTTCATAAAGCGAATAGAAAACAACAGCAGTGTTTTACATAAATGATTGATACCTAATGGAAACGCTATCCGCCAAAAGGTGCGCAAAATTACAACTATATTTTTGATTTACAAAACTTTGTAATGAGGTTTTTTACCTTAATTGTAACATTTATTTATGTTTTGTAAATGAGTTATTTTAAATACATTTGCCAAAATTTAAACAATTAAAATGAAAAAAATAGTATTTATCATTACAACTGCACTATTTGCGATCGCTTGTAATAATTTAAAAGATAATGAATTTTTAATTTCTGGTAAAGCAGAGGGTGTTGAAAACGGAAAAAAAGTATTTATCGAAGTACAAACTGAAACTGGTTCTTTAGCTAAAGATACCGCTGTTGTAAAAGATGGAAAATTTGAATTAAAAGGAATTACCGACGGTATTGATATAGGATTTGTACGTATTGAAAATGAAGAAATAAATCTACCTATCATCTTAGAAGAAGGCAAAATTGAGATTAATATTGTTAAAGATTCTATCCATAAATCTACTTTAGGCGGAACTCCTAATAATGAAAAATTTAATACTTTTAATTTGGAGACAAAAGCTATCTCTAAAAAAGTTGCAAAATTTGAAAAAGATAATGGCCCAGCTATGCAAAAAGCTCAAATGAGCAAAGACACGGTTACCATCAACCGTTTAATGAAAGAACACAAGAAATTTCAAGAAGAAATGAACGTGTATTCTAAAAACTTCATTAAAGATAATCCAGATGCTTTCTTATCTGTTTTATTATTAGAAAACTTTTTAATGAGACAATATTTAACTCCAGAAGAAGTAAAAACTTATTTCGCTGGTTTGGATAAAAAAGTAACTGAAACTAAAAGCGGTAAAAAAATTAAAACTGCATTAGATGCAATGTTTGCTATTGTAATAGGAAAACCTGCCCCTGATTTTTCTGCTCCTTCTCCAGAAGGAAAAAGAATTTCTTTAAAAGAATCTTTAGGAAAAGTTACTATTATCGATTTCTGGGCTTCATGGTGCGGACCTTGTAGAGCTGAAAATCCTAATGTAGTAGCATTATATAATGAATTTCACGCACAAGGATTAAACATTATTGGGGTATCTTTAGATAAAGATGCAGCAAAATGGAAAGAGGCAATTGCAAAAGATGGTTTAACTTGGGCTCACGTATCAAATCTTAAATTTTGGGAAGATCCAATTGCAAAACAATATAATGTACAGTCTATTCCTGCAACTTTCATCCTAGATGCAAAAGGAGTTATCGTAGCAAAAGACCTAAGAGGCGACGAATTAAAAGCTAAAGTAAAAGAATTATTAGGTGTAAAATAACATTTAAAATCCTTAACATAAAAAAATCTCCATATGGAGATTTTTTTATGTTTTTCATTTACAGAAGGTTATAAAATAGTAGTGAAAATAGTCCAAAATATCTTTGTAAGTATAAAAAACAATTCTATATTTGCAACCGCTTAGACAAATAAGCAAGATGGCTTGGGGAGATACTCAAGCGGCCAACGAGGGCGGACTGTAAATCCGCTGATTACATCTTCGCAGGTTCGAATCCTGCTCTCCCCACAAAAGCACTTCAATCGAGGTGCTTTTTTTGTTTCTCATATTTTCAAATTATACAGATAGCATACACTATCCATACACTATCCATACTGTATCTATACAGTATCCATATAGCATCTATATAGTATTTCCTATTTAATTGAGAATTAATTACGTGATTTTTTTATATTTGTTCCATACAAGCCATTAATTATGAATTGGAAAGCCAAAACTTTACTACACAAAGGAACACCTAGAATTGCTGTTTATTTTGAAAAAAACACGGAATTAATTGCGCGCATTAAAACTTTTGAAGATGCAAGGTGGAGTCCAAATAACAAATACTGGCATTTACCCGATACAGAAGCTAATAGATTGCATTTTAAACTTCCATTAGCCCATACTTTAGTTCCAAATGCTGAAGGAATTGCAAGCATTGAAACATTCAAACGCTATCTTTTATCAAAGCGCTACAGCCCAAATACGATTAACACGTATAGCGAAGCTTTGAAATCGTTTTTAACTTTTTGCAACACAAAAGCCGTAAAGGACATTACTAACGAAGATGTGATTTTATACAACAATGATTATATTTTAAAGCATAATTTATCTTCTTCGTATCAAAATCAGATTGTAAATGCTATTAAACTGTATTTTAAGATTGTAAAAGACACTGCAATTGAAATTGACAAAATACATCGACCAAAACGAGAAAAAGTATTACCTAATGTTTTGAGTAAAGAAGAGGTGAAAGCAATTATTTCTGCTCCTACAAACCAAAAACACAAAACAATGTTAAGTTTAATTTATTCTTGTGGGCTAAGATGTGGTGAGTTATTAGCACTTCAACCTCATCATATTGATTCTAAAAGAAATATAGTTTTACTGAAAAATTCAAAAGGGAAAAAGGACAGAATTGTTCCGTTAAGCCCTAAAATATTAGAACTATTAAGAGACTATTATAAAGTTTACAAACCAAAGACTTTTTTATTTGAGGGGCAAAAAGAAGGAACTCCTTATGATGCAAGAAGTTTACAGCTTATATTAAAACAAGCCTTAAAAAAAACCGGTATCACAAAACCTGCTACATTACATTGGTTGAGGCATAGCTATGCTACTCATTTACTTGAAAGTGGAACTGATTTACGTTATATTCAGGAACTTTTAGGCCACAACAGTAGCAAAACCACTGAAATTTACACCCATGTAAGTACAAAAAGTATACAACAAATTAAAAGTCCATTTGATGATTTGTAAGAAAAATTTAATACATTTGATTTAACTAAAAAAGCGAAACAAAACTTCGTTTATCTACCCATAAATGGCTGTATATACGAAACTTTATATCGCATATATACAAGTTAGCGGTGATTTTACATGTAACGAAGAATGAATAAAATCTAGCCTTCCCATAATAAGATAAATCTATTATTTTTAATAATAAAATAGAAACAAACGATTGAATTTTTGTTATATTTTAAAAATAGTAAACTAGTTTTGCTATATGAATAATAAAGCCGTAAATAAAGAAGCAATAATGAAATCTGTAGCCAAAATGGTTTCAGACAAAGCTTTGGTTCGTTCATTCTTGAAAGGCAATACTCCTATTGAAAAATTAACTCAAAAAGGAATCAAGTTTGCCAAACCAATATAACTATACTTACAACGAGGCGACAAGCACTTATAACTTTACAACTAAAAACGATATTGAATATAAAATTGTTTTTATCGTTGATGAGTCACTTGACATTGCCTCTGAAGTTCATATTGAAAATATTTATCAAATTATTATTGAAAAAATAACTGATAAAATTGAACCTTTTGATGCTTTGGTGTCAAAAACTATTGAAAACATAATAACTGCTTTCTTTGCAAATGTACAAAATTCTCTAATTTATATTTGTTCAGAAAATGATGATAAAGCAGAAACTCGATTCAATGTTTTCGATAGATGGTACAAAAACAGTACTTTAGAATCCGTGACCAAAGTGGATAATATTATAAACTGTGAAGCTGAAGGTAATGTTTACACAATTTACACATCGTTATTATACCACAATGAAAATCCAAATATTGAGTATGTGATGACAGCATACCAAAAAATCGAAAATATTCTAAACGACAAATAAAAACCACCGCTAACAAGGGTTTTATGAAATTGGGGTTTTAGGCAAAAATTAAAGGTAATTTTATATATTTGACTTCAGTCCTAATGGAATGGTTTGGGAATAAAAATCCCCAACTTCATAAAGCCCCGGGACGTTACCTGCAAGCTTAAAACGAACCGCTAAAAAAGAAGAACGTTCTTCAATATTCAGAATTAATTTTGTAGATTTGCAAAAATATAAATTATTTCTTATGAGCGAAGAGTTATTACAAAGAGATTTACAAAAAAATCCTGAAAAAATCGGAAAATGGGATTTTTATAATATTGGTGCTACTTCAATCAAGAATCTAAAAGAATACGGAATCATAAGAAACGTTGATTATGGAAGCGAAGAAAAGAAAAAAGTTGATGCGTTAATTGTACAAAAGAAAAACGTAATTGCAGTAATTGAGTATAAAAAACCTTCTGAATTTAAAACAGAAATACAAAAACAGAAAGCAATTGAGCAAGAATTAGAAGTTGCAAGAAAGCTTGATGCTCATATAATTATCGCTACTGATACTAAAGATACTATTTGGGTAAATGTTCTAACAGGAAATAAAATAAAAGATGAAAAAGGAAATTTTATTAAAGAACATTTTGACCCAAAAGACGAAAAATTACCAGAATTAATTGAAAAAATTAAATATTCTATAAATGAATTAAGCGACCAAATTAAACCAAAAGAATTAGTTAATCCAACTGATTTAGCTAAGCAAATTTGGCAAGACATTTGGTCTGTTAGTGGAGCAACACCTGAAAATTGCTTATATACTTTTGTAGAATTATTTATTTTTAAATACTTGAGTGATTTGGGAGTTTTGCAAGGTATCTTCAACTTCAATACTTTATATTCAAGCTACGATGGAAATACAGAAGATGAAGTTTTAGAAACTTATGCAACAACTATTCGTCCAAAAATTAAAACGCTATTTCCTGAAAATCCGATAGACAAAACAACAATTATTAATGGAACTATATTTGTAAGTAAAGACCAAAAAGCTGTTCAAGGATATAGCACAGTTTTTAAAAAAGTTCTAAAAAAGTTTAAAGATTATGGAAAACTTGAACATATTGATTATGACTTTAAAAGTCAACTTTTTGAAAGTTTTTTAAAAGAAAGTATAAGCAAAAAAAATTGGGGTCAATTTTTCACACCTATAAAAGTTGTAAGAGCTGTTGTTGAAATGGCTAAAGATGATATTAAAGTTGGAACTAAAATTTGCGACCCAGCTTGTGGTGTTGGAAAATTCCTTTTAGAACCAATTATTACCAAACTTGACCAATTTTATGAAGTTAAAAAAGGTAAGCTAATTCCAAAAATAACAATACACGGTTACGACAAAGGATTTGATAAAGACGAACAAAAAACAATCATATTGGCTAAAGCCAATATGCTTATTTATTTTTCAGATTTATTAAAAGACAATCCAACTATTACTACTGAATTTGCCAAACTATTTAATGAAAGTTTTATTTTAAAAACTAATTCTATTTTAGGAACACTTTCTGAACCAGTTGAAAATGAATATGATTTAATTGTAACTAATCCGCCATATGTAACAAGTGGAAGTAGTAATTTAAAAGATGAAATAAAAAAAGATGGCGACCTTGTAAATTATTACAAAATCAATGCTATTGGTGTGGAAGGTTTATTTATGGAATGGATTGTTAAAGCTTTAAAGCCAAATGGGAAAGCATTTATTATTGTTCCTGACGGTATTTTTAATCGTCAAAATGATAAAAATTTAAGACAATTTTTACTTGACGAATGCTTAATTGATGGTATTATTTCTTTACCAATTAAAACATTTTTTACAACACCAAAAAGAACATACATACTTTGTTTAACAAAAAAAGCAGATAAAAAACAAATCCAAACTGACCCAGTTTTTACTTATTTTGTAAGTGAAATGGGAGAAAGCAGAGATGTATATAGATTTGATATTGACCAAGATGATTTGAATGAAGCAATAACATTATATTCATTTTTTAAAGGAAATAAACAAAGTTTTAGTAAAATAAATACAGATATTCGTTGTAAGATTCAGCCAATTGAACTTTTTAAACCTGAAAATCATTGGTGCGTAGAAAGATGGTGGTCAACAGAAGAAAAAGAGGTTTTAGGTATTAAAGATGAAAATCTTAAACTAAAAATTGATGAATTTCCAACTTTATTAGACGAAGTTTCAAATAGCATTATTTCTATTAAAGCTGAAGTTGAAGAATTGGCAAATGATGCAAATAAACCTAAATTTATAAAACTTGCTATAAAAGATATTTTTGATTTAAAAATCAAAACCAACAATAGTAAATTCACTAAAACATATATTGATAAAAATAAAGGAACAATTCCAGTTTATTCAGCTTCTAAATTTCCTGAAAACGTTGATTATGGTTATGTAAAAGACAAATTAGAAGGTGTAAAATATTTTGAAGACTGTTTGACTTGGAATATTGATGGTTCGATAGGGAAAGTATATTTACGTCAGGGTAGATTTTCATTGTCTGAAAAAGTAATTCCTTTAATTCTTCAAAAAAAGTATAAGGATAATTTAGATTTGCTGTTTTTGAAATATGCAATTGAAATGGAATTTAGCAAACATTACTTTGGTTTTGACAACAAAGCAGGTAAAGGTAAAATTCAAGAAATTGAAATATCAATTCCAACTGACAAAAAAGGTAAATTTGACTTAACTTTACAAAAACAATTAGCAGAAAAATTTAAACGAATAGAAGATATAAAGAAAAGCATTTCTGACGAATTAGAAAAAATATCAAGTACAGAAATTGACTTTGAATAAAAAGCCAGCAGGTAACAGCAGTTTGGCAAAATGGCGGGTTCAGTGCTAAATTGAACATATGTTTTCAAATGAACATTAGTACTAAATTGAAAGTAAGTGCTTCAACATCCGCCACTTCGCCAAGCTGCAAAACGTTAGCCACAATGCAAGGACGACCGAGCCAACATAAAACAAACAGACAAAAATGAACGAATTAGAATCTCTCAAAAATATATTCAAAGACAGAATTTTTAAAATTCCAGACTATCAACGTGGTTACGCTTGGACAACAAGACAACTGAAAGACTTTTGGGAAGATTTGGTTAATCTGCCTTCTGAAAGATTTCACTACACGGGACTACTTTCTTTGAAAAAAGTCGACAGAAATGTTTGGGCAAATTGGAATGACGAACGTTGGCTTATTGAAGACAGAGGATTTAAACCTTTTCACATCGTTGACGGACAACAGCGTTTGACAACATTTGTAATTTTCATTCAAGCAATTTCCGAACAACTCAAATCAATTCCAGAAAACAAAGACAAAAAGGACGAAGAAATTTATCTTGGCTCTTTCAGTTTGAAAACGATTAAAGAAGAATATTTGGTGATTGAAAGACCACCTCAATTTATTATCAAAACATACAAATTTGGCTACGAAGTAGACAATCCAAGTTTCAAGTTTTTGCGACACAAAATTTTCTTAGAACCGAACAGCGGAACTATTCAAGAAACTTTTTATACACTTAATCTTGAAAACGCAAAGCGTTTTTTCAAAGAAAACCTACAAAACTACTACGACAAATACGGTTTAACAGAAATAGAAGCGTTATTTAAAAAAGTAACGCAAAATCTAATGTTCAACGTTTACGAAATAGGCGATGATTTTGATGTATTCGTTGCATTTGAAACAATGAACAACAGAGGGAAAAAATTATCAAATTTAGAATTGCTCAAAAATCGTCTGATATATTTAACGACTTTGTATGACGACAAAGAATTAAAAAATGACGAAAGAAATTCATTAAGAGAAAAAATCAATGACGCCTGGAAAGAGGTTTATTATCAACTTGGCAGAAACAAACAAAATCCATTAAATGACGATGATTTTTTAGTGGCTCATTGGATAATGTATTTCCAATACACAAGAGAAAAAGGAGACGATTACATTAGATTTTTATTAGAGCAAAAATTTACGCCACAAAACATTTACGCAAAGACAGAAGTAAAACTTAGTTCTTTACAGGAGTTTGAAGAAATCCGAGAGGACGAAGAAACCGACCAAGAAGAAGTTGAAGTAAACGGAGATGAAGAAGTTATTGTTTTACGTTCCAAACTTTCGCCAAAAGAAATTGAAGATTATGTAAACAGTTTAAAAGCAGCCGCAGTTCATTGGTATAACACACATAATCCTGTAAACAATTCAGACTTAACATCAGCAGAAAGCCTTTGGATTGACCGACTAAACAGAATTGGTATCATTTATTTCCGACCGCTTGTTACGGTTTCGTTTTTAAATAAAGATATAGATTCTAAAAAACGTATTCAACTATTCAAAGCTATTGAACGCTTTATCTTCATCACATTTAGGCTTAGCCGAGCCTTTTCAACTTATCGGAATAGTGAGTTTTATCGTGCAGCAAGACAGTTAAGGAATAATGAATTGTCCGTTGACGATATTGTTCAAAGGCTAAACGACAGGATGAGTTATTGTTTCTACACCCCAGAGGATTCAAAAGAAAGTTACTTTGACTACACATACTTTCAAAAATTCATAGACAAGAAATTTAAAAGTGGTGGTGGTTTCTACTATTGGAATGGTCTTCGTTATTTCCTCTATGAATACGAAATGGACAAGGTTAGACAAAGAGGAAGCCAAAAAATTGACTGGAAACTTTTTGTAAAGAGTGAGAAGGACAAAGTTTCAATTGAACACATTTATCCGCAAACACCAACTCATAAAACTTGGAAAGAAAATTTCAAGGATTACAAAAAATCACAGCAAATATTTTTTCAAGGAACATTAGGAAACCTCTTGCCTCTTTCTCAAAGTATCAATTCAAGTTTACAGAATGATTGTTTTGACGACAAGAAAAATCCAAAATTCAACGACAAAAAAGAGAAAATAAGACAAGGTTATTCTGACGGCTCACATTCTGAAATTGAAGTTGCAGGTTATGACATTTGGAATCCCGACAACATTCTTGACAGAGGAAATAAATTGTTACAGTTTATGGAAAAACGTTGGGACTTAAAATTTGAGGACGACTATGCAATGGCTGAATTGCTATTCCTTGACTTTATGTTCCCGGACGAAGAAACAGAACAAACAGAAACGAATGACGAATAAAATGCACTGTGGCTAACAAGGGTTTGGCGTAATGGCGGCTGACGGACTTCTACTGAGCTGACGTGCAAGGTCGAACACTAGTAATTCTAATCGGCTTCAGTGCTAAAAATCCGCCACTACGCCAAGCCCCAAAACGTTGTAGGTAATTTTAAAATGTCGTACAAAAATAAATACTTGAAATGAATTTAAATTTATCCAAAATAAATATTTTCTTTGTAATAATAGTTTCATTTTTAAATCTTTCTTGCGAAAAAATTAAAGAAAAGAATCCAAAAAGAATCCAAAAAGATAGGTTAATTGCTTCTGAAAAAGATACTTTATTCAAAAGAGAATGGATAATAATAGATTATGAAGATAATCGAACTGAAGAAATTGAAATTTACATTTCGGAAAATAATGATACAATATCAAATCAATATAAATCATTTGTTAATGATAATATCGATACTTTAAATAGTCATTTTTATGATTTAAAAATAACAAAAACAAATAATCCCCATGTATATAATGGTCAAATAACTTTACATACAAAATATAAAAACTTGAAGTTGAATAAACAAAATCGTAGAAAGATAGAATTTGCTTATTGCAACCAAAATAAAGATAGTGTTTTTCTTAGGTATGTAGAATCAAAAAAATCAAACATAATTAACTTTCAATTTGAGAACCATTTCAGTAATAGATTACAAGGACAACTTTATCAAATTGTTGAAAGGGACACTATGGTTAATAACGAAGAAATGATTAATCTAAATCAATCATATATAATGGTTGACAATCAAATTGAAACCGTTAATTTTTTTCTTGATTCAGAACATATCAAGGAACATAAATTTAAATTAGGCCGTTTTCAACTTACAGAAAAGAAATAAAAAACTACCTACAACAGCGGTTTGCTTCAATGGCTACTTCCGGATTTTCCTACGGAAAATCCGCTGCTGAATGGAATGTTTTGTTATATTTGTAATGGCTTGGTGTTGGTGCAACGCCACTGAGAGCAAGCCGCAAAACGTTGGTAGCTATTTTATCCTAAAATGACGATTCATCCTTGAAAATCAACATTTCAGTATAATTTATTTAAATAGAATATTCAAAATTCAGAAGTTTGAACTTTGTAAACTCTAAAAAATAAAAAAAATGACCCTAAAAAACAATTCATTAGGAATGAATAGTATTTTAATTGCAATTTCTACATCATTAATTTCAATAATTTTGCACGAATCTGCGCATTATTTAATTGCAGAATATTTTAATTTGAATCCTGAACTGCATCATAATTATGTTAGACCTTTAATTGAACCATCAGAAAAACAATTAATGTTAATTGCTTTAGCAGGACCAACTTTCTCATTAATAATTGGAATATTGATTCTTTTTATATCTATAAAACTTTTTAAACCATCTTTAATGAAACTTTTTTTATTATGGTTTGGTATGAGTAATATTCTAAATTTTTTGGGTTATATGTTAATTGCTCCATTTATAAAAGATGGTGATACTGGTCGAGTTTTTAATTACTTTAAAATTCCATTTTTCATTTCAATAATTATTGCAGTTATCACATTTCTAATTACAAAAAAATTATTCCAATATTTATCTAAAGAGTTTATATTCTATAAAAATGCAGAACTATTTGATAAAAAAGAGTGTCAAAAACAACTGTTAATTTTTCCAATCATTTTTTTAATTATTGGAGTCTCATTACTTAATTTACCAATTACTGTTTGGTTTAGTTTATTGCCTACTGTTTTTGTACCTATGACTTATTTAAGTACATTAAGAGTATATAAAAAGATGGAAATAATTGATGCAGAAATAACTATAAATAAAATCTCGATTACATTATTAATTTTAACTATATTAGTTATTATAATATTTAGAAATTTAATATAAAAAACAGCTACCAACACAGGTTTTACGCTATTGCGGGTTTTGGGCTTAATTTAGAGTTTCTTTTGTATCTTTGAAGTCAGTGCAAAACCGAAAGTTAAGGTTTATTTAATCCGCAACAGACGTAAAGCCTGGGAACGTTGTGTGCTATTTTGTGACAAATCGTTTAAATTGAAACTTTCCAATGATTATATGAAAAATTTTATATACATATTTCTACTTCTTATTTCTTCTTGCTATTCACAGCAAAACAATAGAAAATATTCGATTGGTCAAGAAATAAAAAGCGAAGGTGGATTTCTATTAGATAAAGGTAAGCTCGATACTGATTATGGAATTGCATTTTCTAATTCTGAAACTAAAATATTCATATTATTTTTCAAAATTGAAAATACAAAAAAAATCATAATTGATATTTTAGAAATTGATAAGAAAGAATTGGAAGAAAATAAATTAACAGAATATTGCTACACAAATAATGGTGCTGATACAGAAATTATTGCTCTTGTAAAAAAAACAGATAACAATGCCGAATTTTACACTAAAATTAAAAAAGCTTGGCGTGCGAATAGAAAAATTGGTAAATTTGAGAAAATAGCAAAACGGAAAGTAAAAAAATGTGATAACGAAAATAATGGAATTTAACCTTTGAAAAAACTCACTTACATATTTATTATTCTACTTACAGCAAGTTGTAAGAATGCTTTACACAATAATTTTCATGCGGAAAAAATTGTTCTCACAGACACTGTTGCTACCGAAGAACTTCCCGAATATAAAGCTGATACACTTTCTAAAATAAGCAACCCATTTTTGTTAAATAAACTTTTGTGTTATTGGGAACATTTTTTTGTTATTTACCATTATGGTGGTCTTGAAATTACTATGAAATTGTACGATTATAAATCAAAAAAGCTATTATTAAAATATGAGTATCAGCCAAAATATGAAGAAGACTATGATTACAAATCTGTAGCATATTTTGACAGTATAAACAAACGCCATTTTGATGATTTTAATTTTGACGGATATAAGGATTTTACAATTTATGAATATGGCAGTATGCCAATGACAAGTGCAACTGTCATAATGCTTTTCAACAATGAAGCCAAAACATTTGAACATTCTGAATTATCTGCACCAGTTATTGAAGAAATAGATAGTGTCAATAAAATTTTGACAACACACGAATGGGACATGGAAAACGCATATTATAAAAAATACCATTTCAATAAAAATGGAAAAATAAATTTTATAGAAAATTATACCTATCCAAACGATACGGCTATTGTACATTACAAAAAAATAATAAATGATAAAATAGTAGAACAAAGAACCGAAACAATAAAAGAATAAAAACAGCACACAACACAGGTTTTGCAAGATTGCGGGTTTTGGGCTTAATTTAAAGTTGGTTTTGTATCTTTGAGTTCAGTGCTTAATCAAGAGTTACGGCTTCTTTAGTCCGCAACCTCGCAAAGCCTGGGAACGTTAGCCGTCAGTGTAGCGAACCGCAAAAACCGACAGACAAACCGACAAAAACAGAAATTAAAAGCGTAAATTTGCGACTTTAACGAAATGACAAAATATCAATGGCGAAATCACAAAATAAAAGTTTAAAAAACGCAAAAGCACTAAAGAATGACGAGTTTTACACTGAACTTTCGGACATTGAAAAAGAATTAAGACACTACAAAACCCATTTTGAAGGAAAAACAATATTCTGTAATTGTGACGACCCAAGAATTAGTAATTTCTTTCATTATTTCTCTCACAAATTTGAAGACTTAGGACTAAAACGCTTAATTACAACTTGTTACAAAAACCAAGAACGTGATTTATTTAGTGAACATTCCTCTGAAAGTGCAATTTGGCTTGAATACAATGGCGACAAAAATGGTGACAGAGTTCCAAATCCAGAAGAAATTGGAATACATAAATTAAAAGGCGATGGTGATTTTAGAAGCCAAGAAAGTATTGACTTGCTGAAGCAAGCCGATATTGTTGTTACAAATCCGCCATTTTCTTTATTTCGTGAATATGTTACGCAACTTATTGAGTTTAATAAAAAGTTCTTAATAATTGGAAATAAAAACGCAATAACCTATAAGGAAAGTTTTCAATTAATTAAAGAAAATAAAATGTGGGTTGGAGTTACACCAATGAGTACTGATATGTTGTTTGACGTACCAACTGATTACTCAAAAGTTCTAACTGAAACAAAAAAAGAAGGTAGTGGCTACAAAATTATCAATGGTAAAGTTAAAGCGAGAGCTCAAGCAATATGGTTTACTAATATTGACAATAGAAAAAGACACGAGGATATTATACTATACAAAACTTATTTAGGCAATGAAAGTGAATATCCTTTTTATGACAATTATGACGCAATAAATGTAGATAAAACTAAAGATATTCCTATGGATTTCAAGGGTGTTATGGGCGTGCCAATATCATTTTTAGATAAATATAATCCTGAACAATTTGAAATTTTAGGTATGGCTTCTTCAGCAGGTTATAACGAGGAGGTTGTAGGAATACCATTTTTAGGCGACAAAGATGCAAGACCAATAATTAAAGGAGTTAACACCTTTGCACGTGTATTTATAAAGAATAGAAGAATATGAAAATAGAACTTAAGGAAATAAAAATAAGCGAAGTTGCAAATGGCTATTTTAACGACAACGAAGAAGGCGTTGTTGGTTTTGGTGGCTTACTAAATATTCGTCCAAAATATCAGCGTGAATTTGTTTACAAAGACAAACAGCGAGATTCTGTAATAGAAACGGTGCAAAAGAATTTCCCATTAAATGTAATGTATTGGGTAAAAAACGAAGATGACACTTACGAAGTTTTGGACGGACAACAACGAACCATTAGTATTTGTGAATATGTTTCGGGAAGTTTTTCTTTAAATTCAATGTATTTCAACAATCTAACTGATGTAGAACAAAACCAAATTTTGGATTATAAACTTATGGTTTATTTCTGCGAAGGTAACGACAAAGAAAAATTAGATTGGTTCAAAACCATAAATATTGCAGGCGAAAAACTAACTTCACAAGAATTGCGAAACGCAATTTATACAGGAACTTGGCTAACAGAAGCTAAAAAATATTTCAGTAAAACAGGTTGTCCAGCTTACAACATTGGTAGCGATTATATGACAGGTTCGCCTATTCGACAAGATTATTTAGAAACTGTAATTAGTTGGATTAGCAAAGATAATATTGAGCAATATATGGCTGAAAACCAACACAAGCCAAATGCAAGTGAATTGTGGTTATACTTTACAAGTTTGATGAATTGGATAAAAGTCGTTTTTCCAAAATATCGCAAAGAAATGAAAGGTATCAATTATGGTTTTTTGTATAATAATTATAAAGATCAAAATTTTGACGCTAAAAAATTAGAAGAAGAAATTACGACCTTAATGCAAGACGAAGATGTAACTAAGAAGTCAGGCATTTACGAATACGTTTTGACACGAAACGAAAAGTATTTAAGCATTAGAGCATTTACAGACAAACAAAAGCGTGAAGCGTTTGAACGACAAAAGGGAATTTGTGTAAAATGTGGTGTTGAATTTGAAATTAACGAAATGGAAGCCGACCACATTACACCTTGGCACGAAGGCGGAAAAACAACAGCCGAAAATTGTCAAATGTTATGCAAACACGACAACCGAATAAAGAGTGGAAAATAACACCGAACGGCTAACAGCAGTTTGGCAAAATGGCGGGTTCAGTGCTAAAATGAAAATTTAGTTTTCAAATGAAGTTTAGTGCTAAAATGAAAGTAAGTGCTCCAAAATCCGCCACTTCGCCAAGCTGCAAAACCGTTAGCAAACAGTTTAGAAAAATCATAATTATGGGACAAATTAAAGCTAAAACGCATTTGGAAAAACTTGGATTTTCCGATAGTGACAAAAAAGATTCTAAACACGACATTATTCAAAAATGGGTTCAGAAAAACATAGAAACTATAGTTTCCGAAACTTTTATGGCTAATAATCCTCATCCGTTTACTATTAAAAATGTTTATTGGGAATATCCTGTAAATCATATAAGCGGAAGTTATAAAATGCTTGTTGGTTATGTTGATATAGTTGCGCATATAAAATGTAAAATTTATTTTAGTGATACTAAAGAATATGAAGATGCTGAAATGTATGCTTTCATAGAAATAAAAACTCAAATACCAAGTTTAGGAGAACTCATTAGACAAATGAGAGCTTACCAAAACTATAACGACAGAAGAACTTCTTATATAATTGTTTCACCAGACGACAGACATTCTGAAACTTTAGAATCTCAAGGTTTTTATTTCTATAAATACAAAGACCCTACTCAATTATTTTAAGACCTTTTTCAATTGTACATTCTTTAAATGCTTTAAAAGTTTCATGATTTTCATTTTTTAAAATTTCGTAAAACTCCAATAGTGTATATTCTTTATTTGATTTTAAAATTCTATTTATGGCACTAAATAACCAAATACTTGCTTCAGGAGCTTCTTTATCTAACTGTTTTAATAATTGTTTTGCTATGTATAATCTTGAATCTGACATAATTTTATTTTTTAATGTTTAATAATTGAAAAAGACGAAAAAACTTAACCAAATAAAACCGATTTGCTAACAGCGGTTTAAAAATATGGCTGGTTTCGGGAAAATCCGAAATGGCGCAGTTGTTTAATTTAAAGTTTTGGTTATATTTGTGAAGGCTTGGTGTTGCATTTTCGCCACATTTTTAAGCCGCGGAACGTTAGCAAATATTATATTACCAAGAAACTTTACAAATGAAAATAATATCTAAAATCGCAATCATAATTACTTTACTTTTGGGCGCAAAAGGAATAAGCCAAACGAATCAAGAATTACTTAGGCAAATTGATTCGTTATTAACGAATAATAACCAAAATAACACCATAAATGGTAATGTATTAGTTATTCAAAATAGTGAAGTTTTATATGAAAAATCATTTGGTTTTGCGGAACCAAATCGAAAAATAAAATTGAATAAAGAATCTAAATTTTTAATCGGTTCAATTTACAAAGAGTTTCCAGCTGTAGCAATAATGCAATTAAGCGAAAAAGGGTTAATCAACGTAGAAGACAATATCGACAAATATATTCCTGGATTGCCTTCGTGGTCTAAAGATATATCAATAAAATATTTACTGCAATATTCAGCTGGGCTACCAGATATTCAAACCAAAAAATATCCACAAGATAAAATTATCACCACTAAAGATATTTTTAATGATCTTTTAAATATTCCAAACTTAATTTATAAACCTGGAACTGATTATTTGTACACCAATTATAGTCCCCTTTTACTAATGAAAATTGTTGAAAATGTAAGTGGCAAAACATTTAATGAATACTCGAAAATTTTCCTTTTTAACTCCGAAAATATTAACATAAAAACACAATATCCATATATAGAAAAGGACAATTTAGCAGTATCATTTAATAATGAATTTGTTCCTGACAATTTTAAATTAGAAATTCCATTTTTGTTTGTTAGTAATTCTTATGGTTTGTACGATTGGTTTAAGAGAATTGATGAAAATTCTTTAATAAGTGAAAAATCAAAATTATTTCTCGGTAAAACTGCAAATATTTTATCCGATAAATCCATGCAAAGTCCTTTTGGAAAACTATATACTACAAAACAAATAACATCTAGAGAAATTTCAGTTACAGAACATACTCACGATGGAAGTTTTGGAAATTTTAAATGTATTGCAAGAAGGTTTAATTTGGAAAATATTACTATAATAATCTTGACTAATCAGAATACGAATAATGTTTACGAAATATCAGAGGCAATTTACAATTTAGTAATTAAAAAGACAAAATAATAACATTTGCTAACAGGCGTTTGGCAAGATTGCGAATTTTGTAGTAAATTCACGTTTATTTCACGCAAGAAATTTTATCTTTAACAGAAAATAATCGGTTCCGAAGTTCGCAACCTCGCCAAGCGCCAGAACGTTAGCGGTCATTGTAAATGTACAAGCATTAAACGCCCGACAAAAAAACTAACACTTCGTTGGTCTTGTTAATTATTTTTCGCAACTCGACATTGACGTCTTAAACTTTGTTTATATTTGTGCCATTATGAGGCAATAATATTTTCATAGCGTTCTACGCTTTTTTTCTTAACCAAATCTGGTTGATGTAAATCGTCAGCAAAAAGTGGACTGATTTAGTTCAAAACTAAGAGAGTGTTTTCAAAATCCTTAAATTTGAATTATTATGAAAACACCCAAGAAAAAAACAGCAGAGAATTTCATCAAAGACATTCGTAGAAACACACGAAGAATCTTTAGTTCTGAACAAAAAATTCAGATTGTTATGGAAGCTTTACGAGCAGAAATGTCAGTTGCAGAATTGTGTCGTAAGTATTCCATTAATGAATCTCAGTTTTATAAGTGGAACAAAGAATTTTTGGAAGCAGGTAAAAAGCGTTTAGCAGGCGATGTAACAAGAGAAGCTACGAGTGATGAAGTATCAGAGCTCAAGAAAGAAAATCAGTCTTTAAAAGTAATGATTGCCGATTTAGTTTTACGCTACGATATTGTAAAAAAAAGCTTGGACATGCTGGATTAACTGAAAAGTTTAAGAAATATATGCGACTTACAGTATCCGAAAAACAAGAAATCATTCACATGGTTACTCGTTCAGAAATTGGCGTAAATCGAACACTTCGGGAGATTGGAATCAATAAAAGTACGTTTTACAATTGGTATCATGCTTACAGCGAAAATGGTGTTGAAGGATTGCTTCCAACCAAAAGAGCAGCAAACAGGCAATGGAATAGCATTCCACAAGAGCAGAAGAATTTGGTTGTAAAATTAGCTTTAGATTATCCTGATTTGTCTTCTCGAGAATTAGCCTATAAAATCACTGATGAACAACAGATATTCCTATCAGAATCAAGTGTTTATCGGATTTTAAAGTCAAGAGGTTTAATTACAGCTCCAGCTCATATTTTTCTGAGTGCAGGTAATGAATTTACAGACAAAACAGGCTTTGTTCATCAAATGTGGCAAACGGATTTTACCTATTTTAAAATATTGGGTTGGGGTTGGTATTACTTGAGTACGGTTTTAGATGATTACAGCCGATACATTGTGCATTGGGAACTTTGCTCAAGCATGAAAGCCGATGATGTAAAAAGAACTGTGGATACTGCCATTAAAAAAGCAAAATTGGTAACTAAACAAAAACCAAAACTCTTGTCAGACAATGGTTCGTGCTATATTGCAAGCGAATTAAAAACGTATTTAAAAGACAATTATCAAATGCAACAAGTACATGGCAGACCCAATCATCCACAAACACAAGGAAAAATTGAACGCTATCACAGAACTATGAAAAACGTGGTAAAACTTGATAATTACTTTGCTCCCGAAGAATTAGAAGCTGCTTTAGAAAAGTTTGTTTATCGCTATAACAATGAACGCTATCATGAATCATTAAACAACTTAACCCCAGCAGATGTCTATTTTGGAAGAGGTGAAATGATTTTAAAAGAACGTGAACGATTAAAGAAAATGGCTATTATTGGCCGAAGAAATGAGTACCAAAAATTAAAATTAACAACAAATCAAAAAAAACATTTATCTTTGAATTATTAACTAAATACTCTCTTAGGAAAAGTCCACTTTAGTTTGAAGACGTACATGGTTGAGACTCTTCTTAATTGAATTTATTATTAACAAACTGCATTATACTTTTCAGAGTAATGCTATAATTTATCGCTTCATAAAAATGAAATCAAATCATAAATCAACACTCATATTTGTATTAATAGTTGTCGTAATTGACACCGCAGGTTTTGGACTAATTTTTCCAGTTCTACCACAACTACTAATTAATCTACTTCATTCAGACATCAGCACAGTCGCCAAATACGGAGGCTGGCTCTCATTTGCTTATGCAATTATGCAATTTGTTTTTGCACCAGTTTTAGGGAATTTAAGCGACCAATATGGCAGGCGACCAGTACTTTTAAGCTCATTGTTTGGGTTTAGCATCGACTGCATTTTTCTTGCTTTTGCACCAAGTATTTTGTGGCTTTTTGTTGGGCGGACAATTGCAGGTATAACAGGAGCAAGCTATTCCGTTGCATCTGCTTGTGTTGCCGACATTAGCACAGACGATAATAGAACTAAAAATTTCGGACTTATAAACGCAGGCTTTGGTTTGGGGTTTATAATTGGACCCATAATTGGCGGAACATTGGGACAATTCGGAACTCATACACCCTTTATTGTTGCTGCTATTTTAAGTTTTATCAATTTTATTTTCGGCTATTACTTTTTCCCGGAATCGTTAAAAGCAAATAACCGCAGGAAATTTGACTGGAAAAGAGCTAATCCATTTGGTTCCCTCAAACACTTACAGAAATTCCCATTGATAAAAACTTTAGTGCTATCAATGATTTTTGTTTCCATCGCTAATCACAGTATGGAAAGTGTTTGGGCATTTTTCACCATTGAAAAATTTAAGTGGAGCACCTCTCTTGTTGGCTACTCATTAGCATTTATAGGCATTCTATCAATTATCGTTCAGTTATGGTTAGTCAGTATTTTGGCAAAAAAATTGGGCGACAAACGAATGGCAGTATTAGGATTTGTACTTATGATGACGGGCTTTTTTCTGTTTGCTTTTACACCGTGGCAATGGTTGCTCTTTACCGCTTTATTACTTTTCATAGTTGGTGGAATTCAAGGCACAGCCGTTCAAAGTATTATGTCTTCTGCAATGCCCGACAACGAACAAGGTGAACTTCAAGGTGCTTTAGGCAGTTTAATGGGCTTGACAACTCTGATTGCACCACCGTTAATGACAAGCAGTTTTTCTTACTTTACGGGAAAACAATCCGAGATTTATTTTCCAGGAATTCCTTTTTTAATTGCTTCAATATTGACATTAATTAGTTTAATTTTGTTTCTTAAAAGTTTTAAAAAATCAAATAGACTGATAAAATCGGTGGACAAGTAATGACCATATAGACAGAAAACAACGAACCGCTAACAGCACCTAAAAAAAATGGCGGGCGAAGTGCGAATATAAACAGTTGTGCAACTAATAAACATTGTGCGTTTAGACAGTTTAGTGTTCCAAAGCCGCCACTTCTTTTAGCCGCAACCCGTTAGCCGTCAGTTTGGCGAAATCGTAAAAATGAAACATAAAATGAAAAAAATATTTTTAATTTTTATTTCTTACTATATACTTATTTCTTGTGCAGTAACTCACCATAAAAAAGATTTAATAGATTTTAAAATCAACAAAATTCCTGAAAATAAATTAAAACTCGATGGTTACTATTATAGAGAATTTGAATCCGATATGGATTGGGAAAATCCTCCTTATCACTATAAAAAATATATAACCGAAACTGGAATAACTAAATTTAAAACATTGAATTCTTTATTCATTTACAGCGATGGTTTTACTTTCGTTCTATCAGGAATTGATGGATTATCAAATTATTACTGTGCTGAAGGAATAATATTTGAAAACAGTTATGAAAATGCTCATAGAAATATTCAGTTAATGATTGAAGCACAGAAATCAAAAGATAAAAAACTCAGAAGAAGATGTGATTTTGAACCAGATTACATAAATAATAAAGGATTAACAGAAATTATAGGTGATAAAATTAGAATTCAACATTATCAAGCTGAAATGCAAATTCCTGACAAAGATTCTTTTAATTCATATTATTTATATGAAATGAACGGAATTATAAAAAATGATACCACATTTGTCATAAATGAAATAAAAAATTACAGAACTGATTCGATTATTAAGGTCAACTATATTTATAAATTTAGAAGAAACATTCAAAAACCAGAAATATCAAATTATTTTAAAAAGCATATGTAGAAAAACCGAACGGCTAACAGCGGTTTAGCTCCATTACGCCTGTAAAGCACTATATTTATTGATATTTTTAGTTTTCAAACATCCATTAGTACAACATAAGTACAACAAATCAGAACTTTTTTACATGCTTGTAAATACCTCGTTTTTTAAGTTGTGCTTTGCGATTCATTTTTTGAAATTCTGCTAATCGTCCACAATAATACTCGTCTGTTGCTTTTGCAAATCCATTGATCAAAAGCAAATCATTCAAGCACTCCCCTCCTGGCAAGATTACATATCCTAATTGTCGGTTCCAATAATCGTAAAAGTTATCCTGTTCTGTAATTATCGTTACAATCGTTTTAGGCGGTGCTACCTTCAAAACATAATGCAAGGCTTCCAATCCTAATTGGATTAAAAATTGGGCTGCTAAACGTGTTTTCTGTTCGTCCTCTTTCATCTTTCTATTGTACTTTACTTCTGGTGCATCTAAACCATAAAGTCGTATCTCTTTTCGCAAACGAGTGAAAAGGTTGCTAATGATTATGCTGTCTCCATCTAAGACTTCATCTATTTGCCAATGGGTTTCCACCAAATAGGGTGCTTTTGCGTTGTATTGCATTGATTTTCAGTATTTTAAGTTATTGCAAATCAAAGATAATGAATGATATTTGAGTATAAAATTTCACTTAAATATTAACTTCTAAAATCTTTACAAAATGGCTAGACAGAAAGGCGTTTTAAAGTATGTGGGAACTCTTGGAGATGTTCGCCACTTTAAAATTAAAGGACAAGAAGGGTACTTTGCCGGAATGGTAGGTGGACCTTCAGGGGAGCAAGTTTTATCAGCTCCAGAATTTGAAAGAACTCGTGAGAACATGAACGAGTTTGGTGCTTGTGCTAAAGCAGGAAAATCCGTTAGAACTGGTTTATCACAAATCGTGAAGCAAATGTCTGATACGCAAGTAGCAGGGCGTTTAACAGCTATCATGAAGAAAATCAATTTGGAAGACCAAACCGAAGCCAGAGGGTATCGTAAAATTGAGATTACCACTCAAAGAAATTACTTGGTAGGTTTTGAGTTTGACAAAAACACTTCCTTAAATGGTATTTTCAATGCTCCTTACAGTGTTACGCATGACCCAGCAAGAAACACTGCTGATTTTGTAATTCCTGCGTTTAATCCAGCGAATTTGATTAATGCTCCTGCAGGTGCTACTCACTTTAGATTGATTCACACGCTTTCTGTTGTGAGTGACTTTGCTTACAATGCTGTAACGAATAGTTATGATCCTATTGACACAGCTCAAAATGAAGTGAGTGATGTTCAATTTAGTGGTTTCTTAGACTTGTATGCTCCTGCAACTGCAACTACCATTACAGCAACTTTGCCAAATGGTATCACTCCATCAACAGATGTTACCGTTCTTCAAGGTATTGGAATTGAGTTCTACCAACAAGTAGGTTCAAACTATTACTTATTTGCAAGTGGAAACTGCTTGAAAATTGAGGACGCATTTTAAGAATCCTACTTACAAATCCCTCAGAACTTCTGGGGGATTTTTTGTTTTAACTTACTAATTCAATTCCCATGGAAACAAAAATCATTCGCGTAGCACAGGGCAAACAAAGTACATTAAGCCAATTATATATCAACGGAGTATTTCAATGCTATTTACTTGAGGATAAAATACGAACAGAAAAAATCAAGGAACATACTGCCATACCTACTGGATCCTATTCATTGCAGCTTAATACTTGGGGTGCAAAAAATGTCAACTACAAAAAAGCATTTGGAAAAGTTCACCAAGGTATGATTGAAATTACAGGTTTACCAAATTTCAGTTATGTGTATATCCATACAGGAAATACGATTGAAGATACCGCAGGATGTCCGCTTTGTGGATTTGGGTTCCAACTTATCCAGGGCGATTACCGAGTTACGCAAAGTGTTATGGCTTACCAAATGATTTATCCTAAGCTAGTTGCATTAGCAAAGAACAAAGCAAACAAGATTAGTATCGAAAACAATTTCCAATTTTAAACTTGTAATGCCATGGAACAAGCTCCACAATTAATGGTACTTTTTGGAAGTTTAATAAGCTTATTATTATCGGTTGTAGCCTATTTTATCAAACAATTGCACACAGATTTCAAAAGAATGGAAAAAGACCTTGTTGAAGTAAAAACCATGGCATTATTAATCAAAACCGAGTTTAAAAGTAGTAGTGATTTACTGAACCAAAAAGTAGATTATTTAGAACACCGAGTACAAAAATTAGAATTATCCATCTTTAAAAATCACGAACATGAAAAGTAATGAAATGAATATCGTTCAAAGAGTAAAAGCTCCAACACCAAAGTTTTTCAAAGTATTGAGAACAATTGGTTTAGCCTTGGCAACCGTTGGAGGAACTATCATCGCTTCACCAATTGCATTGCCGGCTGGATTAGTTGCAGCTGCAGGTTATTTGGTTTTGGGCGGTGGTGTATTGTCGGCAGTATCGCAAACCGCTGTACAAGATGACGACGAACCGAGAGTTCCACAGGAAGACAGGGTTCAATAAAACTAAATTTGCTTAAAAATTGCAATCAAAAGCTCCTATTTCAGGGGCTTTTTTTTGTTTTATACCCAATTGCTTCGCTTTTTCCAATTTTATTTAATTGGTGCGTTTATATTGCGGTTATGTATTGTTTTGCTTCGGGATAGGGATTGTTTTTGGAAATTTGATGAAATGAAAAAACCTAGCCCATCGGGGCCAGGTTTGTGTTATTTGTTTCTGTAACGGAGTAAGATGGCGTTACGGATTTCGTTGATTAAGTGGATGTTTTTTGCGTGGTGTGCTTCTTGTTCTTGCAGCAGCTTGAGTGCTTGTATGTTTTTATGGTGCAGCTCGTGTTCACGCATTAATCGGGTTGCTTTTGGATTGAACTCTTTTTTGAATTCATAGAGAGATAAGAACAGAATAACCGAACCGCGAAGAAAAGGCATCCAGAATTTGGATTTCCATAGGCTCATGGCTATCCAAAAGATGTCCTCTTTTTGAGCTTCGGTTTGAAATACAAGTACAAAGCTGTTTGTAAAGGGTTCGTTTTGAGGTTTTCCGCTATTCAGTCCTTTTGATAATACGAAAAAGTGCGGTTTGGCATAGTGCGCCCCAGGTTGGTGGGTTTTAATAAAAATAGTGTCCATAATACAAGGATTTAACAGGTTAACTTCCTTCGTCTTTCCTTCGTGATTGCCCGAAATGTGATTGGAAACCGAGATGATTACTCAATGTATTATTGTTTTTTATTGGATTTCGTGAATTCCGTTTCACTCCATTTCACACACTTTTTTGCAAAAGAAAAAAGGAAAAAAAAGAAAGCCGTCTTGCCTTGTGGAGGGTTTCAAAAAAGCAAGTTTTACGGGTAAAATACTACCCATATGCGTCTGTGGAAACGCTAAGTGGATGTTGTGGTATTGAAAATGTATGGGTGGAGATTTTATCCGGAACCGAAGGCTTGAACTTGCTTTTTTGAATACCCGGAACAAACCTTTGGCTTCTTTTTTATCCTTTTTTTTGTAAAAATGTTTACCCCAAATGTTCTTATGAAATGGGGTTTTAGGGGTGTTCAATCGGGACTTGTAAACAAGGGTGTTTTTTTATTTGCTTACGTGGTGTATCGGTTGTTGATGCAAATAAAAATACACTCTTGTGATAGTTTGATTTTTGAGGATGCTTGATAGTTCAGTTAGCAGTCGCGGTTTTCAGTTAGCAGTTAACGTCTGATGGAAATGGGAAGCATCTTCAAAAAACAATGCAAATTACGTTAGCGGTAGCGTTCCTATTATTCTTCGGGTGGGTGCGGCTGGGCGCGGATATTTTACATAATAACCCTTATAACTTTCAGGGGGACTGCGTGGGGTGTTGGGAATGAATTATAAGGTTTATTATGTAATAATAGCTTGGGAGTGGTTTTTGTGTGTTTTTAGCGTTTGTTTTTTGGATTGGGTGTAAGTGTATAAAAAAAGGCGGACTGTGCGCGAGGGGTTGGGAAAACAGGGAGCCTTTTTTTATTGACTTACTTTGGGTAAAACAAGTGCTAAAAACACACAAAATACCACTAGTGCGGTGGGGAGCGTTGGACTGGGTGGGTGAAACTACTTCAGCGAAGCGTTCCTATTTTAATAATTCTTATTTATTATCATCATTAAGAAGTTCATCTTCATAATTTACTAAAGGGTCAATCCAATCCGCTTTTTTATTTGCCCAATTGAGCCATTCTTGTGTTTCTTGGTCTAGCGTATTTTCGTTTTGTGCTTTCTCTTTTTTTGCTTCAATGTATTTCCTAATTATAAGTGATTTATTGTATTGTTCGGATAATTTTAGGAGTTTATTGAATTTTTCGAGCTCTTCGTTTCTTCTTTGTTTTATTTCTTCCTTCCTTTTTAATTCTGCTTCATAGTTTAAGTGCCAAATACGATTTCTTTCTTTTTGGATTTTTTCTTCAGCTGCATAAATTTCGAGTTTAGCCATTATTTTTGCTAACATTTCTTCAACTTTAGATTTACCATCACGCCATTCTCTTTCACCAGAGTATTTTCCCATTTTAAAAATTAACTCTCCTGTTGGAATATATTGAGAAGACCCATATTTTGTTGTTGGTGGAATTCTCTTTGAAGCTTCTCTTAAATCGATTTCAATGAAAACAGTATCGATTAAAACACCAGTATAGCTATATTCTTTACTCCAAGTATGTCCTCTGTACCGCAATAATTTTGTAAAAGTATCCATGAAAAGTAATGCTCTTTTTTCACAATTCTCCCCAACTCTTATAGGATAGACAATTCTATTATCCTCACGATAAGAATTGAATTTTATTTTACCTTTCCAATAATCCTTTGTTTGAATTGTAAGTATATCTGGCTTTGTTATAGTTTCTGGAACTGTTAAAGGAGCATTGGGATCATTCTCAATTTCTTTGGTTCTTATTGTTAATGGAGTTTGGTCAACATTGATAGTGTTTCCTTCTTCTCGTAATGTCATAACAATTTTATCAATACCTCCAAAAATAGGATTTAGTTTCTCTATTTTAACTTTTTTATTGTATTTGAGTTTTAGCCAAAAACCATTTGGTGGCATAGGAATTTCAAATTTTTTACAGATTTTTTTAAACCCTTCATTTGAAATAGCATACTGCTGTGTCAATTGTGAAATTGGTGTAGACCAAACTAAATCATACAATAGCTTTCTTGATAATTCAATTGTTTCCATATAAAATAATTGTTTAAAAATTACAATTAAAGATAATATATGTTAATTGAAAAATGAAATTAGCGAAATGAAGCAAACAAAGAATTGATGCTAGGAATACTTGGACTAGGAGCGATTTTTGTGCAGCTGAATGAGATAATTTAACCGATTAATCAACAATTATTATAGTTTTAAAAACAAGTGTTTGTTTTTAAAATGGAATAAAGTGATTGTCTAGGTGGATTAGACTACATAAGCAATTGTATTCAATTTTTAAATTAGTATTCAAAATTGATTTATGTTATCTGAACGGATTTCTTTTTCGAGCAATGTATTCATTGGCTTCATTTTCTATGTCTTGTCTTGTTTTGACTTTATTTGCGTATATCCATTCATCTATTTCTTCTTTTTTAAAAAATAGCTTTTTACCTAATTTGTAATGTGGGATTTCTGCAGTTGATGTTAACTTATAAATTGCAGATGTAGAAGTACCCATATAGGCAACTACTTCTTTTAAATTCATTGGTTTGGATTCTGCAACAATACTATTTTCTGTTTTTAGATTGGATATTGCTTTTTCAATTCTATCTAATCTTTCCATTATTAACTCAAAAGGATTTTCCATAATTGATTCAAATTTAATTACATATAAACGAAACTAATATAATTCAAAGTATTTATTTGATATTATAATTTTTTGAAAATTAAAGTTGAAGCCGTTTTTAATGTCTCAAAACCTATGGCATAATTAACTTTAAAATAGTATTATGCAATTTTATTACGAAAAATTAGAACCAAACTTTGTATTGGATTTTTTAAAAGACAACCGTTTTGCAGGTGTATTTGGTTATATGACCACTTTTACCTTCTATGACGAATTTGTTGTTACTCCTTATCCTTACCACATTGAATTAAAAAATGATGATACATTAATTATCGTTTTGCTATATGTGGGGTTTGACTATAAACAGTATATGGAACTTGATAGTGTCCATATTGTTTCATTAAATCCAATTGTTTGGGAAATGGTAGAGTTTGAGAATCTTGAGATTAAGTATGTAAGTCCTCATGCTTTATTTCATATGATTACTGAACTTGTGCCTGAAACACGAGCTGAGGAGATTCGGTTTTTATTGACCAACCATTTTTAATATAAAAAAGCGGACCATTCTATGAATAGTCCGCTTTTTATTGATATTAATTCTTTATTATATTTTTATTTATTCTACTATTTTCAATAATTCTGGTGCAATCTTGTTTAATAATTCTTCATCACTCAACCCTTTTCTTCTGGTATAACCAAATAGATTCATACCGTCTGATTTTCTTTTGAAGTTACCGCAATATTTATTGGCATCATAATCTAATGTTTTAGTCCAATTATCGCCATCATCGTATAAATCATCCATAAAATCAAAAGCACTTTTACCTTCACAAATAATGTTTTCGGGATTTATTATTTCTATCAATTCTTTCGTCCACTTTTTATTGTTTTCTATTAAATGATTGTATAATTCTCTATGATTTCTATATAAAAAATCTTCAAATATTTTCATCTCACCTACTCCTACAGTTGCATAAAATTTAGTATTCATTTTAACTGTATTTTCTAATAGATTAAATTTATCTATTTTATTGAAAATTTTCTTTGTATTCTTTGCTAACATATAATCATTTCGTTCATCATCAAGATATTCTATAATTTTATGCTCTTCATTGTAATATACAAAAGGATTTCCTGTATCACCTCCACCTGGATTGATACCAATAAATACTATTTTAGAATTGATAACAATTGGACTGTAGAATATTTTCCAGCCTAAAAGTAAACTTGTTATTTCCTTGTTTTCTCCAATTGCTTTTTTAAGAAGTAAAGCAAAATCTCTTACCTCATTTTCAATAGTTTCAATTTGATTTTGAATAGTTTCCAAATCAATATTTTCTCTTTTATCTTGGCTTTTTAAAATCATATTTTTATGTTAATTAACCTTTCGACATAGTTCAGGACAAGCTATGGAGCAACCGACACTACTATTTGCATCTTAAAATAGATTTTTTATTCATGGAATCCATTCTGTGTTACAATGTTATAATTTTTAGTTTAGCTTCGTCGTGTTCTTTGAAGGCGTTGCTTTGGGTTAGGTGATTTTCTAATACTTCCATTTCACTAGCTACTAGTGTTGCGCTGAATTCTTGTGCTCTTTGTAACATTCTGATATACACTGCTGGATCATCGTTTCTTGTTAGTCTTCTTAATGCTCCCAAATAATCATCGCGGTAGACTGTTGGAATTATGATTCTTGTTTGGTTTGCTTTCACTAATTCGGCATTCATCATTACTCTTGCTATTCTACCGTTTCCATCTAAGAATGGGTGAATTTCGCTTATCATAAACATGATGTAAGCTGCTTTGGCAAATGGTTCTTGTAATGCTTGATAATAATCAAAACCCTTTATTAAAGTTCCTCTTACTAAGGTATGGTCAACAAAATGTGTTTCTCCCGCACGGTTGTTTTTATCTTTGAATTGACCGGGCTTTTTTGAGGTTCTGGCTGCTAAAAGTATTTGATGTCTGTACTGTAAAATATTCAACAATTCCTCTGGATTTGATGGCGTTGTAGCCATTTCCTTTTGATTGCTTACTAATTTGTAGGTTCCTAAAATGTCGTGTGAATCTTCATCACGATTTGGAATTGGTGTTTCTGTTTGAATGATACTTTTGGCTTCTTCTATTTCAAAAATAGTACCTTCGATGTAGTTTGAAAAATACGCTTCAAAGAAAGCAAAGTTTCTAAACGCATTTGTTTCTGTATTTATATCTTTTCGGTCTTTATAGGGTTGTTGCTGTAATTCTATGAATAATTTTTCAAACAACTCTATTCTGTGTTTGTCATATGGATTTCCTAATGCTCTTGCTACAGCAATTGGTGAAGTAAGTATTTTTGAAGGTTTTGTTGTAAGTAAAGCACTTATTAGTTTGTTTAGTTTTTCAAACTCCGATTGCATTTCCAGTTTTTCTGCTATTTCTCTGGCTTTGTCTCTGAATTGATTTAGCCCTTCTTCTCCTTTTACTTGAACGATTTGCTCAAGTTTGTTTTCGATTTCGGGTAGTGTAAGCGTTTTGGAAGTTGGTCCTACTTGTCGAGACGTTTGCATGTTTTCTAGAAAAGCTCTTTCTTGTTGCGCTACAAATAATTCGCCAGCGAATGGGTTATCTCCTTCAATTGCAGGGCTTCCTTCCATAAAACGAATTGTGATTCCAGGAAGTTCAATTTTTTTGGTATAGGTATAGGTAACAAAAATTTGATTCGCCGCTGTTGGTTTAAATTCTAAAGCAGAACGATGACTTAACACCGCTCCTGGATACAACTTACCCAAAATGGTAAAGATGTTTCTTCTAATTATTACTTCTTTTGATTCGTTGAAGTTTGAGGTATAGATACGTGGCGCAATTTTTTTAATTTGCCCTTCTTTTTCCAATTTACTTAATTGCCTATTTAAAGCAGTATCGCTTGTTGCAAAAATGATTTCTTGTAAGTGGATTGGGATATTATTTTCCATTATAATTGCTTTTGAAACTCAAAATTAGCTCTTATTTTCCATTAAAGAGTGGTTTTTAGCAAAAATTTTCCATTATAAATACATTGGTTGTGTTTTTTCATTTCCACTACATGTACTTTTTAGTGGAAAATAGTATTGTATTTTCCATTATAGACCTGTTTTTTGCAAAAATTTTCCAGTAACTAAACTTTTTATTATTGTTAATTAATCCTACGATTTAACTCAGGACAGGCTATGAAGCAAACGGCAGCATTGTGCTAGGAATACTTGGATACCGATAGCTATCGGCACAGGCTAGGAGCGATTTTTGTGCAGCTGAATGAGGTAATTAAATCACTTTATCTAAATCATTGTAATTCTAAAAGCCAAGGTTTTATTTCTACAACTTGGACAGTAATTTCCTTCTTCATTGATTTATTTCATTTAAACATATAAATACTTTTGATACTCTATAAAATTATTTCTGATGGTTTTTAAATCTCCAAGGATTGGTTTGGCATCAGCGATGGTTTTGTATTTTAATTGGAGGAATGTTCCTAATTTTTCATCGTCTAGTTCGTAAACTCCGTTTAGTATGTATTGGTTTAATACAAATTCTAAAAATTCTTGATGGTTGGCATTTAACTCTTTGAAATGTTCTCTCATTTTAGCCGCTCGTTGTTCTCTTTCCAGAATTTCTGATTGGTAAGCTACATAAGATAATACATCGTATATGTCACTGTTTTCTGCATGCAGTATTTTTTGAAATTCTGATAGTTGCTCTTTTGTAAATCCTTTTTCAGAAAGTCGTTCTAATAAACTTTTTCTTGTTGCTGGTACACTCCATTGTGTTTTTAAATCTTCTTCTGAATTGAATAAATCAGGAATTGAACCGTATAGTGTTTTTAAGAATTCTGTTGCTGTAATGGGTTTACCCTCTGGACTCCAAAAAGTAGTAGTTGTCATAGATTGTAACTGACGTACTTTTCCATCTGATAATACTACTTCGATTATTTCTTTTTGATTGTCGCAACGGCAATCGATGTAGCCGCACATTTCACATGGTTCTTTATCTGGTTTTGGACAAATGCATGGTTTTTGACCGCAAACGGAACATTCTTTTAATGGTCCTCGAGGTTCTTTTGGTTCTGGTTCAAGTGGTTCACCATCCCAAGCTGGGTCATTGAAATGTTTGTAGGCTTTTACAAAATCGTAAATAGTAAAGTAATCTTTCCCTTCAAAATAACGAGTTCCTCGTCCTACAATTTGCTTGAACTCAATCATAGAGTTAACCGGTCGCATTAATACGATATTGCGAATTTCGGGAGCATCTACACCTGTGCTTAACTTTTGCGAGGTCGTAAGGATTGTAGGTATCGATTTTTCGTTGTCTTGGAAATCTCTTAAATGTTTTTCTCCTATTTCACCATCGTTTGCTGTTACTCTTTGACAATAATTAGGGTTTTTACTTTCGCAGTGTTGGTTGATTAAATCTCTTACCGCTAAAGCATGGTCTTGGGTAGCACAGAAAACTAAGGTTTTATGATTTTGATTGATCATTTTCAAAAATTCCTTTACTCGGTATTCTTCTCTGGCTTTTATGGTTATGATTCTGTTGAAATCGCTTTCTGTATATTCTCTTCCTTCTTCGACCATTCCCGATATTACATCATCATCTGAAGTGAATTGGTATTCATCGATATTGGTTTGAATTTGTTTTACTCGGAATGGTGTTAAGTACCCATCGTTGATTCCTTCTTTTAATGAATACACAGAAACTGGTTCGCCAAAGTATTTATAGGTATCGCCGTTTACATCACGTTTTGGTGTAGCTGTTAACCCTAATTGGGTTGCGGGTTCAAAATATTCTAAAATAGCTCTCCAGGTACTTTCGTCATTGGCACCACCACGGTGACATTCGTCTACAATAATAAAGTCGAAGAAGTCTTTAGGATATTGACCGAAATTTGGTTCTTCTCCTGACATGAAGGTTTGGAAAATGGTAAAAAAGATACTTCCGTTTGTGGGAACTTTTCCTTCTTTTTTTATCTCTGATGGTTTAATTCTCTTTAATGCATCATCTTCAAAAGCACCAAAAGCATTAAAGGCTTGGTCGGCTAAAATGTTTCTATCGGCAAGGAATAAAATTCTTGGGCTACGGATTCCATCTTTGTTGATGTTCCATTTGGCTTGGAATAATTTCCATGCAATTTGAAAGGCTACGGCGGTTTTTCCTGTACCTGTTGCTAATGTGATTAGTATTTTCTTTTGGTCGTTTGCGACCGCTTTTAATACTTTATTGATGGCATTTTGTTGGTAATATCGTAGTTCCCAACTTCCTCCTTTGGTTTCGAAGGGTACATTGAAAAAGCGTTGTTCCCAATTAAAGGCATCTTGGTTTTTCTTTTGTTCTACTGCATACAACTTTTCCCATAATTGTTCTGGTGTAGGTACTTCTGTAATGTCTCCTTCCTTTCCTTGAAGGTCTGCCATGTAATATTTTACACCATTAGTACAAATGGCATATCTCAAATTTAAACGAGTAGCGTAATCTTTAGCTTGTGCCAAACCTTCAGTATAGTAGCAGCCTTCTGCTTTTGCTTCTAAAACAGCTACATTACGATTGTTGAATTGCAGAATGTAATCGGCTTTATCTGGCATGGCACGTTTGCCACTTCCAATAAGGCGACCTTTTGTAATGGGATATTCCCTGCGAATTCTACTTTCAGGAATAACCGCCCAACCTTGTTGTTGCAAGTGTGGGTCAATTAATTCGGCACGGGTTTCGGATTCGTTTCTCATTTTTGTTATAATATTTATAAAGTACTCAATACAATCACCTTTATAATGTTTTATAAAAACATCTTTTTTATCCCTTGATTTATAAGTACTTATTATTTTATTTCTTTTACCTTATGTTTTTTATTGAGCATTTTATTGAGCATTTTTCGATTTACTTACATGTTTTGCTCAATAGAATATCTCAACCACTTTTTAATGCCATCAGACTTTAGTTGACGATTATCAACCATTTGCTTCAACATTCTACGAACTTTGTGCTTATTAATTTCTAGTCCTATTCGTTGATGTATTTCACTAAATGCACTATTTGGATAGGCTGTTAGGTCTTTAAAGATTAATTCTTCTAATCGATAATCTTCGATATTTTTTAAATTGGTTTTGCCTTTAAAATTAATTTTACGGATAAATTCAGGATTGACGGCATATTGTGTCCCTTTTCCTTTTCCTGTTTTAATAACTAATTCTAAATCAATTAATCGACCTAACCAGTTTCTTAAACCAACTTCTTCATTTTGATTTAAGATGCTGGATATTTCAAGAGCTGTATAGGATTGTTGCTGTGCTAAAAGACCTAAAGAAATTAATTCTTTTTGTTTTAAAGTAAATTCGTTACTTGCTTTATCCATTAATCGAACCACTTCTTTACTCACGAATTGTTTTTTTACAATTACAGTTACTCTTTCATTTGTTTCAATAACGGTTGGTAATGGTTTTCCTGAACCTAGTAATTTTGCATATACTAAATCATAACCACTGCCTTCTTTTTCCATCAAACCTAAATCGTAGAAAACTTTTGATAAATGTTCATTTCTTCTTATTGATTGGCTTAAAATGTTTTTTGGTGTAACCCCAAAAGGTAATCTACCTGGACTATGAATTTCCATTCTGTCAGGGTATATATTTATAAAAACATCACCTCTAGTGGTGTATGTTCTATGAACCAAAGCATTAACCACTAATTCTCGCACTACTTCAATAGGGAAAAAAGGAATGTTTTTTCTGAACATTCCTTCAGATACTTCGACACTTTCTTGCCAGTCTGGCACATCGTTTAGTACTTTTTCTAGAAGTTCTTTTGGATTGGCGAAATAATCATCTAATAATAGTTTCCAAACTTTTTCATCTTTATCATCAAAACGAATAACCTGAATAGCAGGAGGATATAATAATGAAGCTCTGTCGTTTCTTTTACCAATCCAAAGAATACCTAAATTGGTTAAATACCCATTTTTTTGAATAAAATAAAAATCTAGAATTTCATCATCGCTCATTTCCTTTATGAATGAACTAACCCGCTGCGAATTTCTAACCTCTCTTATGAAATTTATACGTTTTGATTCATCAAATTGAGAAGCTGGCACTTTCTTAGTGATTTGTTCTTCCCAAACAAAGGCATTTCTATCTGCAGCTAAGCGTGCCATTTCATCTGGTGGTATGGGCTTACATTCGTCATGAACTCTTACATAATATTTACCATCAGTAGTTGAAGCAATGGTTTGTGCATTTCTAAAAATTTGAATTTTTAAAAATTCGGCTTTGTTTTCTGCTGTTTCAATAGTTACCGCAACACTAACATTAATGGTTCTTTGTGCTATGTTTTTTTGAATAATATCCGGTTGGTTTCTATCTACTATTTTTTGTTTTTCTGGTGGCAAAGTAGCTGCATCTTCAATTCCAATATAGATAAAACCGCCTTGTGCATTCGCAAAACTAACACAATCTTTAGCTAATTCATCCCAATCCGTATTTTTCCCTTTAAGGAATTTGAGTGATTTTTTATCTATGTTTTTATTTTCTTCCATTACACTTTTTCTATTTCTTTAGTGCTTAACTCCCCTTTAAACGCTTTCTCTAAAATACTTTTTTTGAGTTCTTCTAGATTGGCTAGTTTTTGTTGGTATTTGGTTACTAATAGATTGGTTTGTTCTTGTAATTTTTCGATTTGAGGAATTAATCGTTTTTGTTCCTCAATATTGGGAAATGAAATTTTAATTCTTCTCAAATCATCATTATATAACCTTGAAATTGTTGCTCCTTTTGATGGATTCCAATCACAAACTTTATAGAAATGGTATAAAAAATCATTTAAAACTTTATCCTCATTATTATCAATCCAAACGATATTTGAATCTTGAAAAAATGAAGGTTTACCATCAAAAATTACTGTTCTTCCAATAGTTCCAGATGCAGATAACAATATTTGACCTTTTTTTGGATAGGAATACTTTGTACTATATTCTTCAAAAATTTCTTTAGAAATATATGCATCAGGTTCTTTTCCAAATGTTCCTATTTTATAAAATGGGATATCACCTTTTGGTAATGTTTGATTTTTTAAAATTCTTTTACACATTGAAACTTTACCCAATTCTCCTAATGTTTTTATCTGCCAACCCTCGTTATTTTCAGTTTCAGTGCTTAGAGTATTTTTAGAAAAAATTTGATTCAATTTAGATTGAAACAATTCTTTAGCGTTGGCGATGTTTTTTTCGATGTTGGCTTTGGCTTGATCTATGGCTGCAAAAGCTTGGTCGAGTTTGGCTACTATAGTGCGTTGTTCTTCGAGAGAAGGTAATGGTATTGGAATACTTCTTAATTTTTCCTGATTAAGTTTAGGTACAGTCAAGCCAGTTATATAATCAGATAAATCACGATGATTAAGGTAATAAACCAAATAGCTGTCGATTAAATTATTTTTTGGTTTTAAAACATGTGCATGATTATTCACCCAAACTTTACCTTCTACAATAAAAGCAGTGTTATCACCAGAACACCATTTTGCACCATCTTCCCCAACTAAAACTAACCTTTCATCAAAGATAAAGTCATTTACATAATCTACTATACCTGTCGCACCATAGTATGGAAATTCCCCAGCTATTCGTTTATTTTTAGATATAGGTTTTCTTTTGTTATCTAATATTTCACAAATTTCACCTAACTTTTCTTTTTCCCATTTCATATTACACCAACTCATTTAAAGTTCCTAAAATCTCATTGGTTTCTTCGTCTAGTGTTTGCATTTCTTCTAAAATTAGTGCTGGTTCACGTAGTGGAGCTTCTTCTGGTTTGTTTGGGTTTTTAACGGATAAGTCGTAATTAGACACTTCGCCTCTCGACTCCGCTCGAGATGACAACGCTGCAATTGAGAGGTTCCAAGACTTTTCGGTTTCGGGCTTCGACACGCTCAGTTTTAGAAAATCTTCTAAATCAGCATCGTTTAATGGGTTGTTTTTGCCTAAGTTTCTACCGGCATCAAACTGATAGTACCAAATGTTTTTTGTAGGTTCGCCTTTGGTAAAAAACAACACTACTGTTTTAACTCCTGCCCCTAAGAACGTTCCTTGAGGCATGTCGAGTATGGTGTGCAAATTACAGGTTTCTAATAAGTGTTGGCGTAAAGCTACCGAAGCGTTATCGGTATTACTTAAAAACGTATTTTTAATGACTACCGCTGCACGACCGCCAGCTTTTAATGACTTAATAAAATGTTGCATGAACAAGAATGCCGTTTCTCCTGTTTTGATGTCGAAGTTTTGTTGCACTTCGATACGTTCTTTTCCTCCAAATGGTGGATTAGCTAGGATGATATCGTAACGGTCTTTTTCTTGAATGTCGCGTATGTTTTCGCCAAGGGTATTGGTGTGCACAATGTTTGGTGCTTCGATGCCATGCAAAATCATGTTCATCGTACCGATGATGTAGGCTAAGTTTTTCTTTTCTTTTCCGAAGAACGTATTGTCTTGTAACTGCTCTAAATTGGCAGCTGTTTTTTCCATTTTCTCATACAAATACTCGTACGCTTCACACAAGAAACCTGCAGAACCACAGGCAGGATCGTATATTTTTTCTCCAATTTTCGGGTTCATTACTTTTATCATCGCACGAATCAATGGTCGTGGTGTATAATATTGTCCACCATTACGACCGGCATTGCCCATGTTTTTAATCTTGGTTTCGTACAAATGCGATAGTTCGTGTTTGTCTACACTGGTTCCAAATGGTAAACCGTCGACCATGTTGATGATTTCACGCATGTTATACCCCGATTTGATTTTGTTACTCAGCTCGGAGAAGATTTCGCCAATTTTATATTCGATGGTTTTTGGGTTATCGATGTGTTTTTCTTTGAAACTTGCTAGGTATGGGAATAATTCGAATTCTACAAACTTTACTAAATCGGGTCCGATTAGTGCTTTGTGGATGTCGATTTCTCCTTTTTCATTTTTAGGCGCTGCCCAAGTTTCCCATTGGAATTTTGGTTCTAGAATAGCTGTATAGTTTTTTCCTTCTAGTATGGCTTCGTCTTCGCGGTTTTTGTCAAAACTGTCTAAGTATCTTAAAAACAATACCCAAGAGGTTTGCTCGATGTAATCGATTTCTGAATCTGCTCCTGAATCTTTATATAGTAAGTCGTCAATGTTTTTGAATGTTTGCTCGAAATTGGCCATTGTATTTTCGTAAGTTTATTAATTCGTAAATATAGTTAAAAGCAATTGAAAGAAAAATGAGGAAAACCGTATTTGAATAAAAAATAATGAAAATTAAAGAAAAAAAAAGCAGGGTGTAGGGTGTAGGGAAAAAACGTGTAAAAGATTTTTATTTTTTTGAAAATAAAAAAAACGGATTTATTCGAGGAATTGGGTGCAAACTACACTTAGTAGTTTATTGATTTGCTTTTGATTGTACTGATGTTGCTAGAAAATTTGAACAGTAAAAAAACTCAAAATGTTTGTGTGGAAATTTGGTTACACCCCTTACACCCTCTTTTTAGTGTTCAGTTTTCGGTGGTCAGTTTGCAGAAAAAAAAGTGGCAACTTTCGTTTACCACTTTTGATTTTTTTGAGTTTAGATTTCGGATTGTCGGTTGGTTTGATCTACTTCTTCGTAGGTAAATTCTTTTACTGCGTAGACTGGACTTCCTTTTCGCATTAGTCTTGTGAAATTGTGCTTTTTTAAAGCTTTTCCGATTTTGTTTATTGTTCCGTCGTTAATAGTGATTTTTGCTCTTTCTGCTAGTTTAGCTGCTATTTGTGAAGCATTTAAAAATGCATTTGCCTTTTCTCTATCGCAAGGTTCAAACCATGTTAAAAGCAATTCTTCTTCTGGGCTTCGTAGTTGGTATTGTTCGTTGTTTTCTGTGATGTTTTTGATTTCTTCTTGGTCGAACCAATGTCTGAATCCTGTTTTAAATAAATACAAGGCTTGGGATAATACATTGTCAATATTGATTTCGTGTTGGTATTGGATGTTTTCCACTTCAAAACAAAGGAATCGTCTGCTTCCTGTACTGTCGTTTAAGAATTGCGCTGTGTTGACACTTCCGGCAAATGATGCGCGTCTTGGCATAGTTTCGTTGTTGTGTCCGTAGGCTTTTCTCATTCTGATTTGTGTCTTTGTGATGATTTCTTTTAAGCTACCAATTTCGGAACGGTTTAGATTTTCTAATTCGTCCAGGTTAATCAACATACATTCTGATAGCTGTACTAAAGTGTCTTTGTTGTTTGGGTTTATGGTTCCTGAGAACAAATACTCTTTTAATTTTCTAGGGACTAGCTTTTCTACCCAAGTGGTTTTTCCTAATCCTTGTTTTCCACTGAATACAATTACCGTGTGATTGATTACTTTGTCATCCAATACACAACCGACCATTGCTACCATCCATTTTTTAAAACACTCTTGCCAAAGTTCTTGTTTTGTAGTGGTTATCGTGTTTGCTAATTCTAAAATATAGTCTGTTTTTTCATCATACGATGGTAGATTGTAAAAGTAATCTTCGAATGGATTGTATAATTCACAGAAATCGGAATACAATAGGTTTCGCAAAGAAGAAAGGTTTGTTTTGATTCTTCCTTTTAAACATTCGCGAAGCATTGAGTTTTCTATAAAGTCGTTCATTACATGCCATTTCTTTTTACCGAAATATTGAAACTCTAACTTGCCTGAAACCATGTTGTGCCGAAATACATATCTTGTGGATAGGAATAATTCTAATCGGTCGATTTGGGTTGGTTTTGGTTTGTCATCATCGATTTCATCGATGTTAGCCTTCTTGGAAGGAGTTTCCTCGGCATAGCTCGGAATGACAGCGTTTTTTGATTTACTTTTAGTGTTTCTGTTCTTTTCAAAGTATTCATCTTTTCCAAATTCGTGAATGTTTCCGTAGGCGCTGTGTACTGTTTGTGTTACTTCTTTTTCGTCATAGCCAAAGTCTGTTAGTATGAAGCTTAGTGCTTCGTTTAATGAAATGCCTTTTCGGTTTAGGTTGCACGCGAGTTGGTGTACGAATACATTTCGGCTACCTGTCACGTATTGCACTTTTTTTTCGGTGAAACGAACGCAGTGGTTATAAACAGCTTCGCTGTTTTCCGTTGTCGGTTGTTGGTTGTCGGTTTGTCGCACTTCGACAGGCTCAGTGTGACTAGATTGATTTGAGTTTGTTGCACTCAAACGCATCTCGCCCCTCGACTCCGCTCGGGATGACAGCATTTCATTTTGCTCTCCTGTGACAAATGTCTTTGCAGCTTCGTTATGATAGAGGTTATCGTCGAATGAGTAGAAACATAGTCGGGTTATGTCTTTTCCGGATTTGTCTATTTCATGGTTTAATAGGGTTTCATAGTGTTTTTGGATGGCTAAAAAGGTTTCTTTATGGTCTTCTTTTGTGGTGTTTACTTTTACTAAAATCTTTAATCCATTGCCTGATGGACTTATGAAACTTGCATAGGTGTATTCAGATTGATTGGCTTTATGTTTTGCGTTTTGTAAATCGGTTTGACTTAATTTATCGATGTCTAGGATTATGAAATTGGAGTATGCTTCCAAAAATTCCATTTTTCTTCCACCTACAAATTTTCCTGAAGGTGTGAATGCAGGTAATGATTTTTTGGCTTTTTCATAGGCTTCTAGTTTGTTTTCGGCTAATGATTTACGCAAATAGGTTATCCCTGGTCTGTACTTTCCTGTTTTGATTTCGTGCAGGATTTCGGGAATTGTTTTGTGTTCTATTACTTCGTTGAAGTTTTTGAAGATTGTTATCATGTTTGAGTGAAAAGTGATTAGTGAAAAGTCTTAGTGGTTGTTCCTGTTTTACAGTCACATACCTCACATGTTCCATTACATTTTTTTTTATGGTAGTTTTTATTTGATTTTTTAATTGTCATAAAGAATCGCTTTATTTTTATTGGATTTTTTTTTATAAAAAAGCAGTTGTTAAGTTGCGATTTCATACTATTTTCCTTTGAATGATTTGTTGTAGTGTTCTTGTAGTAGTTTTTCAACGTCAGAAAGTTTGTAGTAGATTTTGCTTCCTACTTGACTGAATGAGATTTTACCTTCATCTCTCCAGGTTTGTGCTGTGCGTTTGGAGATTTTCATCAGCATGATGAACTCTTGATTGTCTAAGAAGGTTTCTTTCTTTGGGTCTGGCTTGGTGTTTAGTTGGCTTTGAATTGCATCTAATTTTGCCATTAAGTCATTGTACTGGTCTTTTGTTAAAATAATTGCTTCCATTTTCGTGGTTTTTAAAAGATTATGGAGCAAAATTGTGAAGTAAAAAAAAGTCCCTTAGTCCCAAACGGGTCCCAAGGGACTATTATTTTTTAGAGGAAGTTATCGAGGTCTATTCGTTTGTGGGTCTTTGGTCGTTTATCGCCTCGTGATGGTTTGAGGATGGTTTCGACTGTTTGGGGACTTATTTCGTTGTTGTCTTTGTCGATAAAGTTATTGACGATCATATTTACTATGTCGCCATTGGAAGCATCAATAAATGATTTTCCATCAACAAATAGTTCGCGACTTAGTTGGTAGAATATATCTACTAATTGGTTTAGGTTTCCGTTAAATTTTAGTTTTTTAGTTATTAGTTTTTTCTCCAGTTCTAGTTCTTTTTCTTTCTCAATTTCCGAACGCATTTTGCGAAGCGTTTGTAATTTTTCAATCAACTGAACGCATTGTTGGTCATAAGAATGTAGTTTACTGTTTATTGAAATGATGTCGGCTTGTCGGTATTCGAAAATTTCTTCGTTTAAAAATAAAATTTGATCATTGAAGGATTCCATTTTTTCAACCTGTTGTTTGATTTCAAAAAATGAAAAATAACGATCTTCCGATTCGGCATTGATTAACCTTTTTGGAGTACTTTGTTTGGTTTCTTTTATGCTCGAAGATTGCAGCTCTGTTCGTTTTTTCTCGATTATGTTGTACAATTTATTGAATCTACTCAATGCCTTTTGACTAAAGAATAGTTCTTCATTGTTGGCTAATAATTTTTCGAACTTGTTTAACCAAGTGTTTCCGTCTTGGGCAATTTGGAGTTGGTAGTTAATGAATTCGGGTAGTTGGGATTGTGGGATTGTAAATACTTTTTCAAGTAAAGCAATACAATAGTTTTCCAGTGTGGGTTCCTGGTCGTGCGTAATGTCAAAAATAGAAGCTGCACTTTGTGCTGTGTCGATAGTTCTCCATTCTGAGAATAATGATTTTTTGATGTTTTGCCCTTTCAAGTTCACGTTTTTTGCCGGTGTTAAATTTGTTCATTATTTGTTATTTGGTTACACTTTTTCCAATGTCACTACTTGAAATGGTATAGTTGCTTGAAGTTCAGGTATACTTCAAGTTGATTTCAATATGATTTTGGATTTTTTTTAATATTTGGGATGCCTAAAATTAGAACAAATTCAGTACCGCTTTGCGTTGTTTTTCGTACAAGTTTTCAACAAAATTGCGAGGGCTTGTATTTGCTAGGTTTTTGGAATTCAGGAGTAAAAAAGGATAAAATTTACCTTCGAAAAAGAAAACGAGAGTAATTTTTTGAAGTAATTACTCTCGTTCTGTTTTAGTAGATGTAGTTGTCAACCGCTTTGTCTAATTCTTCTGAAATGATTTTAGCATATACCTGGGTTGTGCTAATATCGCGGTGGTCCATTAGTTTTGAAACGTGCTCAATTCTCATTCCGTTATTTAAAGCATTGGTTGCAAAGGTATGGCGGCTTATGTGAAATGTTACTTTTACTGGAATTTCTAATTTCTTTGCTATGCGCTGTAATTGAAAATTAGCTGCTTTATTGGCACTTTCAATAAAAGTATAACGGTATTCATCATTCTTTAAATACAGCTCTTTATTTGTGATTACAGGGAATATAAAGTCATCTTGTTCTGCATTTTCCTTTTTGTATTTGTTGATGATGTCCAATGCTAACTGCCCTATTTTAAACTGATGCATTCTTCCTGTTTTGCGAATTACTTTTTGTATTCTTCTTTCTTCTTCATTGAAGTGTTTTACTTGAAATTCTAATACATCACTGAATCGTAATCCTCCAGCGAAAATTGAAAAGATAAACATATCGCGATATACACTCGCTTTTGATTTTTCATCTAGTTTATAATTGATAATCGCTTCGAATTGCTCTTTCTTTAAAAACTGTCTTCTGCTTGGGTCTTTCTTTAATTTCAACTTACTAAACGGATACATGTATTCAGGAATTAAGTCTTCTTTGATAGCTTCTTTAAACATAATCGCCAAAATCATAATCGAATAACGTTGTGTTGTATTTCCGTTTTTTAGTTCGTTGCTTAGATAACTCATATAGTCCATTAATAATGAAACTGTAATGTCATCAAAATAAACCTCCTTGGTTCCTACCCATTTTTCGAACTTATCTAAATAGGCATGGTAATTTTTATAGGTTGAAATGGAAACGTTGTTTCTGATTCGTTCACAATGCTTTCTTGAATACTCGAAGAAATTTGGTACTTCTTTTCCTTTTATGGCTTCCTTTAGTTTTTTAATGGAAACGGTTTTTACTTTACGCTCCATGTCGGCAATTTGTCCTTCAGCATCGGCAATTTTTTGAGCAAGTGCAGCATTCATTCGCGCGCTATTAGGATAGCTTTTCTTTACTCTCTGCTTTGCTTCATCCCAATCACTTTCTTTGAGTTTGAGTCCGGCAGTGATAAATTTCGTTTTTCTATCTTTTATAATTCTAATGTACAAAGGGCTTTTACCTGTTTGATCTTTCTGATTGGTGCGTAGTATTAATTTAATGGATGCCATAATTATAGAATATTAGAAATGTTGTACTATATTTGTAAAGCGGTGAAAACGAGTGAAAGTATTGATTTTACTAGTGTTTCATTCTAGTGCAACGGAGTACTAAGGTACAACAATTGGTACAACAAATCAAGTATTTTGATGCTTTTTTATGCTTAAATTTGCTTTAGTATTTTTTATAAAGTCAATAAATACAGTACTTTAAGTGCAAAAGGGTACTTGCAGAATTATTATAGAGATAACAGCGGTTTGCTTCAATGGCTACTTCCGGATTTTCCTACGGAAAATCCTCTGCTGAATGGAATGTTTTGTTATATTTGTAATGGCTTGGTGTTGGTGCAACGCCACTGAGAGCAAGCCACAGAACGTTATACATTAGTTGCCAACTGCGCGGAAATTCAGGAACTTAATGCAACGAACTGGAATCGAAATCTTAAAAAATTGCAGTAAAAAATAATTGGAAATTCTTTGTGGAAAAATTCAATTTGAAAAAGAAACTGGAAAAGCAAACCGGAAAAACTAACCGGAAAAACTAACCGGAATAACTAACTGGAAATTCAGTACGCAAATCGTTGAAATCAAGTCTATCTTAAATTTGTTATAAGTGTGGAAGAAAAATCCACACACATAACAAATCACGCGCTTTCTTGAATGCCAGCGCGCATTAGCATTTTAGTTTTTTTTGAATTTTAAGTGTTGTTTAAAAAAACTAAAAAGCTAATTTCCCTTCGCTCCTTTCGCGCCAATTGGAACGCAAAAAACAGAACCGGAAAATTGGAATGTGAAAACTTTGTGTTTTTAAATATTTTGGGCGGCAACCAATGTATAACAGCAGTTTGGCAAAATTGCTAGGTCAGTTTTTATCAGTGAGCACCGGTGTTTGCAATTCTTCTTCGAAGTGAGGTTTTTTCTTTCAAACTTTTCGGTATATTTGTTAACGTAACTAATTAATTGTCGCAACTTTGCCAAGCTGCAACACGTTAATGTAAAAAAACCGAGAAACTAAATGAATAAAACAATATTTGAGATTACTAAAATGGACTGTCCTTCAGAGGAAAATCTAATCCGAATGAAATTGGACGGAATTCCAAGTATTGCGAATTTGGACTTTGACATTCCCAACCGAAAACTGACCGTTTTTCACAGCGGAGAAACTGACCAAATCGAAAAATCAGTTATCGAACTGAATTTAGGCGGAAAGAAAATCTCGACTGCACAAACTGACCAAACGGAATTTAATGAAAATGCAAATCAAAAAAAATTACTTTGGACTGTCCTCGGAATAAATTTCGCATTTTTCCTAATCGAAATGACAACAGGAATAATCTCAAAGTCAATGGGTTTGGTCGCAGACAGTTTAGATATGCTTGCAGATAGTTTTGTTTATGGAATTAGTTTGTTTGCGGTTGGCGGAACAGTAATAAAGAAAAAACGGATTGCCAAACTTGCTGGATATTTTCAAATAACACTTGCAATTATTGGATTTGTAGAAGTTTTAAGGAGATTTTTCAGAGACGAGAAACTACCCAACTTTTCGACAATGATTATTGTTTCGATTTTTGCACTTATTGCAAACGGAATTTGCCTTTACATTTTACAAAAGTCAAAAAGTAAGGAAGATGCTCATATGAAAGCAAGTATGATTTTCACTTCAAACGATGTGATTATCAATTTAGGAGTAATTACAGCAGGACTTTTGGTAAATTGGTTGAGTTCAAGCAAACCTGATTTGATTATCGGAACAATCGTTTTTGTTTTGGTAATTCAAGGAGCTTTTAGAATTTTAAAATTAAGTAAATAAATAAAAAACACTAACCACAACAATGGCTATAAGTAATTGCTTGTTCTCGCCTACTTCTGAAAATCCTCGCGGATTTTCAGTTTGGTGTGTACTTGCACAGTTAAGTGCTAAACCACGCAACTACTCATAGCCGAGACCGTTAAAACTAAACCTTAATAAGCTGTTTATGGCTACTCGCCATTTTTAAGTATAATAAAAAAAGCCAGAACAAATATTCTGGCTTTTTTTATATTCTTTTAGTTTATTCTAAAACAAACGAAACGGTAACATTTGAAACTATTTCAATTTCTCCAATCGCTAATGTTTCTTTTGGCATTGAAGCTCCATCCATTGCTCTAGTTTTCATTTCTGCATAAACCGGTCTTGGATAATTGGTAAACGAATTATCTGAAATAACTAACGCCTTCCCTACTTTTTGACCTGCTAAAACAGAGACATAATCTTCCGCTTTTTGTTTGGCATCTAACATCGCTTTCTTACGAGCTTGGCTTTCGTAATCTTTAATCTTAGACGATTTAAATTCTACACCCTGAATTGCATTAATACCGCTATCTACTAAATCCATCATCAACTTATCATATTTTGACAAATCTTTTAAATGAATTGAGATTGTCTGATTGGCAACATAGTTGTATTTTTTTGTATTGTAATCGTAATTTTTATACAAATTAACTCGTTGGGTTTGATAGTCTGAAGTAGGAATTCCTTTTTGTTTTATCAATTTTAAAACTTTATCCACAACTTCATCGTTGCTCTTTTTAACTTCAGCGGATTCTTTACCTGTATTTTCTACCGCAACTGTAATTATAGCTTCATCTGGAACAACTTTTATTTTTCCTTCTCCCGAAACACTAATTTGTGGTACTTGTTTTACTTCTTGTGCATACATTGTTGCTGTAACTAACGTTAATACTAAAAATATTTTTTTCATAATCTTAAATTTTAGATTGTATGTATTCAAGGACTATGCCAAAATCGAACATCTTATAATTTATTCATTTTTTGAAGAAAAAATAACACTACTATAGGAATTAATAAAGCTCCAACAGTTACAGGTTCTGTAGTTATCAATTGAGGAATTTTTGACAACGTAATTATATAACCACCTATTGCTCCACCAAAATGCGCCACATGACCAATATTATCCCGTTTAGCTTTCATTCCATAGATGGAAAATAGCATATAAGCAAATCCGAAAACATAACCTGGAATAAAACCATACATGTACAAATTAGGTTCTAATAAAATTGCACTAAAAATAACACCAGTTACAGCTCCAGATGCTCCTACGGCACGATATGAATATTCATTTTTATGAAAATAAAAAGTAAGCAAATTTCCAGCAATTAAACTTCCAAAATAAATGTAAAGGAAATAAAGTACATTCAAATTGTAAATTACATAAGGCGCAAAAAAATAAAGCGTTAGCATGTTAAAAAGCAAATGCTGAAAATCAACATGTAAAAAACCTGAAGTAATTATACGTAACTGTTCGCCTGATTTGATACTACCAATGTGAAATTCATATTTTCTAAAAAAATAAGTATCATTTATGGCTTTATAGCTAACTAACACATTTATAACGATTAGTGATAACAAAATAATGTTCATGTCTTTATTTTTTGTAAATTTAGGAATACTTTGTCAAATTTACTTACAAGTAAAAAAGTATATTTGTAAAAAATTTAAAGAATGCAATTATTATTATTCATACTTATCTATCCAATTCTTTGGATAATATCTATACTTCCCTTCCCTGTTTTTTATCTGTTTTCAGATTTTGTTTGTTTTCTGACTTATCGTGTTATTGGATACCGAAAAAAAGTAGTAAGAAACAATATCAAACTTGCATTACCGCATTTATCTGATAAAGAACGTTTAGCAATTGAAAGAAAATTTTATAGTCATATGTGTGACATGTTTTTAGAAATGATTAAAACAATAACCATTTCTAAAAAAGAGATGCAAAAACGCTTTGTTTTCAAAAATATCGAACTGTTTCATGAATATGAAAAGAAAAACAAAAGTATTGTACTATTCTATGCACATTATGCAAGTTGGGAATGGTCTATAGCATTAGGAACTCACATTAGTTTTAAAGGATTTGGTATTTATAAAAAAATCAGAAACCCTTATTTTAACAAGTTAGTAAAAGACATTCGTTCTCATTTTGATGCTGTTTTAATCGATACAAAATCTACCACTAAAACGGTAACTGAAAATCAACAAAATGGAATACTTGGCGTTTATGGATTTATTAGTGATCAAACACCTGCTAAACAAAGAGCTAAACATTGGGATAGTTTTATGGGATATGAAGTTCCAATACATACGGGAGGAGAAAGTTTAGCAAGAAACTTAGACATGAATGTTCTTTATATGAAAGTGAGTAAGGTGAAACGAGGTTATTATGAAGCTACGTTCATTCCGATTACAGATAATATAAAAACAGAACCCGAATTTGCAGTTTCGAGTAAGTTCATTAAAGAAGTTGAAAAACAAATATATGAAGCTCCAGAATTTTACTTTTGGACGCATAAAAGATGGAAACATATAAAAGAAAAAGCTCAGTAAACACTGAGCTTTTTTTATTAAATATGGAACCAATTGTGAACCATTTCCTTTATTCCTGTTTTAGCATCTTTATGAACAAACTCATTAGTCTTAGGATTGTATTCATAATCAACTCCCCATTCTTTATGATTTGCCGCTAATTCTTTAATCTTTTCGCAAACAAATTCAATTTCTTCAGTAGTCGTTGTAGGATGTATCGACATTCTAATCCATCCTGGTTTTTGAATTAAATCGCCTGAAGAAATTTTACAAACCAAATCGTTTGATGTTTCCTGATCTACGTGTAATAAATAATGTCCGTAAGTACCAGCACAACTGCATCCGCCACGAGTTTGAATTCCAAATTTATCGTTCAATAATTTTACACCTAAGTTGTAATGCAAATCATCTATATAAAACGAAATTACTCCCAAACGATCTTTATGCTGATTGGCTAGTATGTGTAAATTATCAATATTATCAAGTGTTTCGAAAATATAATCTACAATCTCATGTTCGCGATCCAAAATGTTCTGAACTCCCATTTTTTCTTTCAACTGAATCGCTAAAGCGGTTTTCATTACTTGCAAGAATCCTGGAGTTCCACCATCTTCTCTATCTTCAATATTATCAATATATTTATGTCCGCCCCAAGGATTTGTCCAACTCACCGTTCCTCCACCCGGACAATCTGGTACATTATTTTTGTATAAGTTTTTATTAAAAATCAAAACTCCAGAAGTTCCAGGTCCGCCCAAAAATTTATGCGGCGAAAAGAAAATAGCATCTAAATAACTTTCTGCATCTTCTGGATGCATGTTTATATTTACATAAGGTCCTGAGCAAGCAAAATCAACAAAACAAACCCCATTATGTTGGTGCATTAATTTAGCAACTTCATGATATGGCGTCTTGATTCCTGTTACATTTGAACATGATGTAATCGAAGCAATCTTAAAACTTCTATCTTTATATTGTTCTAATAATTCTTTAAATTCCTTCATACAAAACAAGCCGTCTTCATCAGCAGGAATTACCACAACATCAGCAATAGTTTCTAACCAAGAAGTTTGATTAGAATGATGCTCCATATGCGAAATAAAAACAATTGGTTTTACTTCATTTGGAATAGCTGTAAACTCTTTTAAATTTTCAGGAATACGTAATCCTAAAATACGTTGAAATTTGTTTACAACACCTGTCATTCCAGTTCCATCAGTGATCAAAATATCCGATTCAGATGCATTAACATGATGTTTAATGATATGACGCGCTTCATGATAAGCCATTGTCATAGCTGTTCCTGTAACTGAAGTCTCAGTATGCGTATTTGCTACAAATGGTCCGAACTCATTCATTATTTTTTCTTCAATCGGACGGTACAATCTTCCGCTTGCAGTCCAATCGGTGTAGATAATATTTTTTTCACCAAAAGGCGATTGAAAAGTTTGATTAATTCCAATTATTTCCTTTCTAAACTCTTCAAAATAACATTCTAATTGGGTTTTTGTTGTTGTAGTCGACATTGTGTTGTTTTTTAATTACTCTTGCTTTTGTCTTTCGTATAAAACCGTTTCTACAGTTTCAAAATCAGTTGGTTTCCCTTCTGAAACAAAATATTTTATTAATACTTGTCCCCATAAATCGCCACATGAAAATTCTGCAATAATCCAACGATGATTTAAAATTTTTGAAGTATTAATTAGGAAAGGAATTCCATCAATAGGTTCGTAAGGAACTAATGGGTTTCCCTTTTTATTTTCGTTTAACGTTAAAAGATCTTCTTTTACTTTTACCGCTACTTTTTTATAATCTAAATTGTTAGAATAAAAATATTCTTGCGCATCTTCGTCACTTTCTAAAGAAAAATAATTTGCATTAGCTAAGCTTGCGACAGAATCTCTAGAAATTTTAAGATGGTCTTTTACTTTTAAAACTTCTTTATCTTTTGCATCCAATATTTTAGTAGAATTCACATATTGGAAAATGTTAAATAATAACGAAAAGATTAAAGCATACAAAATTACGTTCTTCATTGTCTTAAATATTTATTTCAAGGTTATCAAAAGCTACATGCACATTACTTGGTAATTTTCTTTCAATTTCTTCATGAAATCCAAATAAATGACTGATGTGCGTTAAATATGTCGTCTTTGGTCGCACCAAAGATATGAAATGTAAAACTTCTTCTAAATTAAAATGTGTTGCATGTGGCTCTTCTCGCAAACAATTTACCACTAAAATGTTACAATTCTTTATTTTTTCAATTTCAGAAGCTTCCATTGTCTTTACATCAGTCAAATACACAAAATCTTGAATACGGTATCCAAAAACCTGCAAATTTCCGTGGAAAGCATTAACAGGAATTATCTCTTCATTGTTTATTTTAAAAGATTGATTGTTTACAACTTCGTTTTCAATTATCGATGGTGCACCAGGATATTTATTCTCAGTTTCAAAAATATAATCAAATCTTCTTTCTAAATTTTTCAACACTCGCTCATGCGCATAAATAGGAATAGCGCCTTGTTTAAAAAAAAATGGTCGAATATCGTCTAAACCAGCAGTATGATCTGCATGTTCGTGTGTAAATAATAACGCATCTATTTTAGGACATTTAGAGTTCAACATTTGTTGTCTAAAATCGGGACCACAATCTATTACAATAGAATTCTGCTCTGTTTCTATCCAAACAGAAACACGCAAGCGAGTATCGCGTTTATCAGTACTTAAGCATACAGAATGATGACTTCCAATTACTGGAATTCCTTGCGAGGTACCGGTTCCTAAAAAATAAATTTTCACAATCGTAACTTTTGCACAAAAATAACAATAATTATGGTTGTTTTTATAAAATGATTAACTTTGCCAATGGAGATTATTATTCCTAATGTACCCCAAAATATATTTTAATGAAAAGCATGGTTACAGATATTAAAGTTCGTGGAGATAAAGTTATTGAACAGATCCCATCAATAAAAGATAAAGCGCTTCGTATAAACCTAAATGAAAATATTTACGGAACCTTTGCAGAAATTGGTGCTGGACAAGAAACTGTTCGTAATTTCTTTAGAGCCGGAGCGTCTTCAGGAACTATTGCGAAAGCAATGTCTGCCTACGATAAAGACTTTAGTGATGCCATTTATGGTATTGAAGATGATGGAAGATATGTTACGGAAAGTCGTTTACGTAAAATGCTTACCCATGAAATCAATCTTGTAGAGCAACGTTTAAGTAGAGACAAACACCCAAATAAATTATTCTTTAGTTACGCAAATACAGTAGCAACTATTGATTTTGCAAAACAATTTAAAGGTCATGGTTGGGTTGGAATCGTTTACCAAGTTGAACCAGATGAAGATTACAACGAAATTATTCTTCACATCCGTTTCAAAGAAAACGATGCCAAATTACAACAAGAAACTTTAGGTATTTTAGGAGTAAACTTAATTTATGGCGCTTTCTACAAATACAACGATCCAAAAAAATTACTTCGTTATTTATACGATCATTTAGATAAAGACCAATTAGAGATTGACACTATTAACTTCTCAGGTCCTCGTTTTGCTAATGTAGACAATCGTTTAATGAGTTTACAATTGGTTAAAAACGGAATGACAGATGCCGTAATGTTTGGTCCAGATGGAAAAAACATTTTACCTGCAGCAGTTTTATACAAAAAGAATATTTTAGCATTAAGAGGAAGTTTTAGACCAGTAACAAAGGTAAATATGAACATGTATAAGAAATCTTATGATATGTTCATACAAGAAAACAAAGTAGACAAAGAAAATACTTTTGTTGTTTTCGAAATTACCCTTTCTAACCTTAAAGCTGAAGGAGAAATAGATGAAAGAGATTTCTTAGACAGAGCAGAATTACTTTGTAAGTTAGGACAAACCGTAATGATCTCTAATTTTCAAGAATACTTTAAAGTAGTAGAATATTTCTCTAATTATTCTAAAGCTCGTATGGGATTAGCTATGGGAGTAAACAATTTAGTTGAAATATTTGACGAAAAATACTATCGCCATTTATCTGGTGGAATCTTAGAAGCATTCGGAAAATTATTCTACAGAGACTTAAAAGTGTATTTATATCCAATGAAAGATGAAAATGGTACTATCATTACATCTGAAAACTTAAAAGTTCATCCAAGAATGAAAGAGTTGTATAAATTCTTTAAATTCAATGGAAAAGTTATTGATATAAAAGATTTTGATGAAAAGAATTTAGAGATTTTCTCAAGACAAGTTCTTAAAATGATTTGCAAAGGCGAAAGCGGATGGGAAAATATGTTACCTGAAGGAACTGCAGATATTATTAAGAAAGAAAAATTATTTTCTTATGCTTGCGAAGTTGATTTGAAAGAAAAGGAAGAAATTAAATAAAGAACAAACCAAAATCACTCCATTTTAGAGTGATTTTTTTTATAAAATCCTTTCTTATTACTTTTGTAAAAATATCTCATATGAATATTCGCTTAATAGCTATCGGTAAAACTGATAATAAATCCTTACAAACATTAATTGACGATTATACAAAACGCTTGTCATTTTATGTGAAATTTGATTTGGAAATTATTCCAGATATCAAAAACGTTAAGAATTTATCCGAAGCGCAACAAAAAAAAAAAGAAGGCGAATTGATTTTATCTAAAATTGGTCCAACAGATCAGTTAATTCTATTGGATGAAAATGGTAAAACATTTAGTAGTGTTGGTTTTTCCGACTTTTTGCAAAAGAAAATGAACGCCGGAATCAAAACATTAGTTTTTGTAATAGGTGGTCCTTATGGCTTTAGTGAAACTGTCTACCAAAAAGCACAAGGAAAAGTTTCGCTATCTGAAATGACTTTTTCACATCAAATGGTACGCTTATTTATAATCGAACAAATTTATAGAGGATTTACGATTTTGAGAAACGAACCGTATCATCATCAGTAATAATTAAGGTAAAAGGATAAAGGAAAAGGGTAAAAGTTAATTTTGCCAATAAAAATGCTCTTCTGAATTGGAATGTATAGTAAAAACTGAGCGATAAATTGATTTATTATTTACTATTTTATTTTTAAACTACTTACCTTTTCTGTCTTAATCTAGTTGAAGTTGTTTAAAATTTCTAATATAACAGCTATGTTTATACTGAAAAATTCCCTTATCCGTTGCAAATAAGTGTTTTTCATTCAATTTTTTATATCTTTTTTTTCGTAGTCTGTCGATCTTTTTTGACGAAATAAAATCATAAATTACATAATACATCATTATGATTTCAACATTATTGCAATCTTCTTTCAATTTTATTTCAGTAAATTCCATTCCAATAAAATCTAGACAAAGAGTATCATTTTTACCAGAAATAATAATTTTGAATTGACCATCAAAATCTGTTTCCCCAAGAAGTTCATTATCAGAATTTCTAATTTGTACACCTGCTAGTGGCTCTAAATCCTCAGAAATTACTTTACCATTAACACTTCGAGTTTGTCCATTGATAAAAAAACTAAAAAGAAATAGAACCATCGTTATTACAATATTTATCTTCATTATAATTACCTTATTTATAAGTTAGATTCCCTACTCCCAACTTACAACTTACAATTACATTCAGGCAATTTCTTTTCATCATAAACAAATTCAAAAGTTGAAATTTGAATTTCATTGTTTGTTGCTTTCCAAACCAAAATTTTGTTCTTAATGTATTGTTCGTAAGTCAATCGATTATCAAAATTCAAATGCAACATTGTAATTTTCCCATCACTTGTGAAATCAGCAAAATCTCTAATAAAACTAATGAAATCTTCACGCGCAACGTCATTTCCATCTACTGTAATTTTATTGTCTTTATTGAAGTTTACAGTAAAATTGTGGTAGTTTCTAAAATGTTCTGCATGTTTTTTGATAAAAAACTTTGAAAAATGCTTTCTATACTTAAATTGAACATCTGTAAATGGGAAAAAAGCCAAATTCTTAGCCACACTATCCGAATACGTAAAAACATTCATTGTGCCTGCTTTTGAATGCGAACTCGATTTCTTTTTTTCTTGTAAGTTCATTACCTCTGGAATAACCAATTTTAAAGGCAAACGCTTATCGATATTGAAAACCCAATTTGTTGAGGCAATTGAATTTTTTCGGTTAACTTCTACAATTGTGTCTAGTTTTTCACTGTTGTCTTTATTTTCTTCTGTTTTAAAAAACATATAAATAGGCGAATGATCTTCTATATTTTTTAAAACACTTACATTTTCCTGAGGTAACAACACTTCTTCATTATTACATGAAAACAAACTAATTAAGGCCGCAACAGCCACTATTTTCTTTATCATTTATTCAATTTGTTAATTAATTTTACACATTCAACCGCTTCTTTTACATCATGAACACGTAGGATTTTAGCTCCTTTTTGCAAAGCAATTGTATTGATAACAGTTGTTCCGTTTAGTGCATCTTGAGGTGTGTTTTCTAAAACTTTATAAATCATCGATTTTCTTGAAACTCCTGCTAACAAAGGCAATTCTAAAGTTGAAAACAATTCTAATTTATTTAAAACGTCATAATTTTGTTCCAATGTTTTAGCAAATAATCCAAATCCTGGATCGATTACAATATCAGAAATCCCAAAACTTCTTGCCTTGCTAATTCGTTCCGAAAAATAGAATATCATTTCTTTTACAATATCATCATATTCCACAAGACTTTGCATGGTTTGAGGATTTCCTCTCATATGCATCATGATATACGGAACTTTTAGTTCGGCAACGGTTTCCAACATTTTATCATCTAATAAACCTGCCGCAATATCATTCACAATTGCAACTCCATGTTCAACAGCAGCTTTGGCAACATTAGCTCTAAAAGTATCAACCGATAAAATGATATTAGGAAAAGTAGCAACCAATTCGTTAATAATTGGCAACAGACGATTAATTTCTTCGGAATCGGAAACAAACTCAGCACTTGGTTTACTCGAATAAGCACCAATATCAATAAAATCAGCTTCTTCAGTCAACATTTTATCCACCTGATGAATAATAGAATTAATCTCTTTATGTTTTCCACCATCGTAAAACGAATTAGGCGTCACATTCAAAATTCCCATTACTTTAGGAGTCGATAAATCAACTAATATTCCGTTGCAATTGATGTTCATATTAATTTAATTTCTTTTTCCTTTTGACTTTTCCTTTTTGACTTAATTCATTACTTTTGAAAATTATCACACAAATATAAAGTAAATAATGTCGAATACTTCTCAACAATATGATAAAGTTATAGCGATTTGTCGCGATTTATTTTCTAAAAAAGCACATGATTACGGTACTGCTTGGCGCATTTTACGCTTGCCTTCTTTAACTGATCAAATCTTTATAAAAGCGCAAAGAATAAGAAGTTTACAAGAAAACGAAATTCGAAAAGTAGATGAAGATGAAACTTCGGAATTCATTGGAATTATCAATTATTGCGCAATGGCTTTAATTCAAATGGAAAAAGGTGTAGCTACACAACCTGACATGACAGCAGATGAAGCCATTGAATTGTACAACCAAAAAATTGCGGAAACTAAAGCGTTAATGGAAAATAAAAACCATGATTATGGTGAAGCTTGGCGCGATATGAGAGTAAGTAGTTTAACCGATTTAATTTTACAAAAACTATTACGCGTTAAACAAATTGAAGATAACAAAGGAAAAACATTGGTTTCTGAAGGGATTGATGCCAATTATCAAGATATGATAAACTATTCTGTTTTCGCTTTAATATTGATGGGAAACAAATAACAAGTCATTAACAGAATCATTTTTTTGAATGTTGTATTTTAGCGTTTCACAAATCCCAAAAAGCAAATAATAAATTACAAATAAATCTAAAATTTCAATTATTTAAATTCAAAAAAACTAAATGAGTGAAAAAAGATTCGATCTAGAAGATAGAACCCTTGAATTTGCGATAGCTTGCAGAATTTACATCGGTAAATTACCCAAGACAATTTCAAATATCGAAGATTCAAAACAATTAGTTAGAGCATCAGGTTCAATTGGAGCAAATTACATCGAAGCCAATGAATCATTGAGTAAAAAAGATTTTGTTTTTAGATTGAAAATTTCGAGAAAGGAAAGTAAAGAAGCTGTATATTGGTTAAATATTTTAAACAGAATAAACCCTGAATTTAAATCCGAAACTGATCAACTGATAAAAGAAGGAAATGAATTAAAGTTGATTTTTTCATCAATAATTGAAAAATATAAAGTTTAGTTTTTGGATTTGAAATTTTAAAATTGAATATTATTTGTAATTTATTATTTGCTATTTGTAATTTAAACATACTATGAACTCGAAAAACATCTCTTGGATTTTACGCCTTGTTATTTCAGCCTTATTTATTGTTTCAGCAATTGCAAAATTATATCCTTCTCCTTATTTCTCAATCTCTACTTTTGAAGTAAAACAATTATATCCTCTTGGATTTTCAGAAGGTTTTGCACCGTATTTTTCTAGAATTTTAATCGGAATTGAATTTGCGCTTGGAATTGCAATTTTGTTAAATCATTATTTGAAAAAAATTACCATTCCTGCTACAATATTATTATTATCTGTATTTGTAGTTCACTTAAGTTATACCACTTTTGTTAGTGGAAATTCAGGGAACTGTGGTTGTTTTGGAGAATTAATTCCAATGACTCCTGTTGAAGCAATCATAAAAAATATCATCGCAATCGGATTGTTAGTTTGGCTAAATAAATTACTTCCAAAAGATGGAAAATCAAATTTTTGGTTATTAAAATCAGTCGCACTTGGTTGTATTCTAGGACTTTTCATGTTGGCTCCAATTCGCCCTGTTGAAGAAGTAATTGAAAGCCCAATTTCAGAAGTTCAAGAAAATTTAGGAGTTGTTGCAGATTCTACTTCGTTATTAACAGTTGAAATTCCAGAAACTGAAGTACCAACAACAAATGTTCCAACAGTTGAAAATCCTGAAGTTGAAGTAAAAAAAGTAGAAGAAGCTCCTAAAAAAGTAAAATCGGGATACGAAAAGTACTTTCCTGGAATTGATAACGACAAAAAAATTCTTTGCTATTTTGTTCCTGGTTGCGACCATTGTATGGAAACAGCTAAGGAAATCAACGAAATGCGTAAAAAGGATAAAAACTTCCCTCCTGTTTATGTTATTTTCATGAATGAAGAACCTGAGAAAATCCCAACATTCTTTGAATTCGCCGGAACAAAATTCCCATATAAATTAATTGATGTTATTCCTTTTTGGACAGAATTAGGAAACGGAAGAGATACTCCAGGTGTAAAATATTTGTGGAATGGAAATGAATTCACATTCTACGATGGAATTTCGGATAATAAATTCAATGGAGCCGAATTCAAGAAAACAATTAAAAAACCATTATCAGAATTAAAAAAATAAAAATATAAACACATAGAAACATAGAAAATAAAAGCTTGTCTATTGTTATAAAATCGAAAGATTTTTTTCTAAAAAATAATCTTTTACACTAAAATTGAAATAAAAACTATGTGTCTATGTGTTTTAAAAATAAAATAGAAAATATGAAAAAAATATTCGTTTTAACTACTATGCTAATCAGCATTTTAGGATGTGCTCAAAAAGAAGAAACAAGCTTTAAAAATGAAAGTCTGGAATATGTTTTAAAAACAACTGAAGATAACCCAATTACATTTCAAGAAATCTTAAAAAAACATGAAGGAAAAACGATATTCATAGAAATATGGGCTTCATGGTGTTCTGATTGTATAAAAGCAATGCCAGAAGTAAAAAAATTAAACCAAACTTATAATAAAGATGTTGTTTTTGTAAACTTATCTTTTGATAAAACAGTTGAAAAATGGATTCAAGGAATCGATAAATATGAAGTAGAAGGCGAAAATTATTTCATTGGTGATAATATGAAAGGAACTTTTGGAAAATCATTAAATGTTGATTGGATTCCAAGATATTTAATTGTAGACAAAACAGGTAAAATTGTTTTGTATCGAGCTATTGAAAAAGATTTTGATACAATAAAAGAAGTATTAAACAAGGTTAAATAAATAGTATAATCTCGCAAACCTTTGCGTAATTTTATTACAATCAGCTAGCAAAAAAGTATTCAAATTAGTACTTTTGAATTTATTAACAATCATAATCTAATGAGAAAAAATATCGTTGCAGGAAACTGGAAAATGCACAAAACACAAAAAGAAACTGTTGCATTATTAGAAGAAATTATCGCAAAAAAACCAAATACAACTACTGAAATAATTGTTGCTCCTACATTTGTAAACTTGTCAAAAGCAGTTGAAATTACAAATGGAAAAGGAATTACAGTTGCAGCTCAAAATATGCACCAAGCAGAAGGTGGTGCTTTTACAGGAGAAATTGCAGCAAGTATGTTAACTGATATTGGAGTAACGACTGTTATTTTAGGTCATAGCGAAAGACGTGCTTATTTTCATGAAACTGATGGTTTATTAGCTAATAAAGTTGATACTGCTTTAAAACATGAAATGCGTGTTATTTTCTGTTTTGGTGAAGAATTAAAAGATCGTCAAATAAACAATCATTTTAATATTGTTGAAAATCAATTGCGCGATGGTTTATTCCATTTAGGGAAAAAAGATTGGGCAAATATTGTTCTAGCTTACGAACCTGTTTGGGCTATTGGAACAGGCGAAACAGCTTCTCCAGAACAAGCACAAGAAATGCACTTATTCATCAGAAACTTAGTTGAAAAAGTATACGGATTTGATATTGCAGACAATCTAACTATTTTATACGGAGGAAGTGTAAAACCTGATAATGCTAAAGAAATTTTCTCTAAACCTGATGTAGATGGTGGTTTAATTGGTGGTGCTGCATTAAAAGCAGACGACTTTTTAGCTATCGTGAATGGTTTTTAATTTTTAGAAATATATTATACAAAATATAAACTCCGATTTTCATCGGAGTTTTTTATTACATTTGATTAAACTCAATCGCTATGAATCCAGATATTCAAGACTATAACAACGCCAGAACAACAGAAGAACAACTCATTTGCAATCTGTTAGCAAATGAAATTAGCAAACATTTACCCGAGGCTGAAAATAAAATTTGGCATGCGCATCCGGTTTGGTTTTTAGACGGAAATCCCATTGTAGGCTATAGTAAACAAAAAGAAGGAATACGATTGTTATTTTGGAGCGGAAAATCTTTTGAAGAAGGCAAACTAAATGTTTTGGGAGCAAAATTTCAAGACGCTTCTATATTTTACAATTCGGTTAATGAAATCGATACTACCGATTTAGAAAATTGGCTGCAAAAAGCAAAAGAAATTCAGTGGGATTACAAGAATATTGTAAAACGTAAAGGCGTTTTAGAAAGACTAAAATAAAAAAACTCCGATTTTCATCGGAGTTTCTGTTTTTATTCATTCATTGAAATTAAGAATTCTTCGTTGTTTCTTGTTTTCTTGAAACGGTCGTGGATGAAATCCATAGCTTCTACTGGGTTCATATCAGCTAAGTATTTACGCATAATCCACATTCTTTGAATGGTGTTTTCGTCTAATAATAAGTCATCACGACGCGTACTTGAAGAAACCAAGTCAATTGCAGGGAAAATACGTTTGTTGGCAATTCTTCTGTCCAACTGTAATTCCATGTTTCCTGTTCCTTTGAATTCTTCAAAGATAACTTCGTCCATTTTAGAACCTGTTTCTGTTAATGCGGTTGCAATAATACTCAACGAACCACCGTTTTCTACATTACGAGCCGCTCCAAAGAAACGTTTTGGTTTTTGTAATGCATTCGCATCAACACCTCCACTCAATACCTTTCCAGATGCTGGTTGTACCGTATTGTAAGCTCTTGCTAAACGTGTAATCGAGTCTAATAAAATCACTACATCATGACCACATTCTACTAAACGTTTTGCTTTTTCTAAAACAATATTAGCAATCTTAACGTGTTCTTGTGGCTCTCTATCGAAAGTAGAAGCAATAACTTCTCCACGCACGCTACGTTGCATGTCTGTTACCTCTTCAGGACGTTCATCAATTAATAAAACAATAAGATAAACTTCTGGATGATTAGCAGCAATTGCATTGGCAACATCTTTCAACAACATGGTTTTACCCGTTTTTGGTTGGGCTACAATCATACCACGTTGTCCTTTTCCTATTGGAGAAAACAAATCGATAATACGAGTTGAAATGGTACTATTACGTTCTGCTAAATTGAATTTCTCTTTTGGAAAGATTGGCGTTAAATGATCAAAAGCAATTCTATCGCGAACAACTTGTGGATCATGACCATTGATTTTTAATACTTTTACCAAAGGGAAATATTTTTCTCCTTCTTTTGGTGGGCGCACTACTCCTTTTACTGTATCACCAGTTTTTAATCCGAACAAACGAATTTGTGATGTTGACAAATAAATATCATCAGGAGACGCTAAATAGTTATAATCAGACGAACGTAAAAATCCGTATCCGTCTGGCATCATTTCTAAAACACCTTCACTTTCGATAATTCCGTCGAACTCATAATCAGGTTCTCTGAAATTTGGTTTTTTATTTTGATGTGGGTTTTGATTTTTATTAGTATTCCCATTGTTACCATTAGTTCCTTCTGGAGCTAAATTCTTTTTGTAATCAGGATGATTGGGATTATTTTGATTTGCCTTATGATTTGGACTTTTAGGCAGATTTTTATCTGTTTGAGAAACTTCAGTTGGAGTAGCTGTTTCTGTAGTTGCAGTTGTTACTTCTTCTTTTGTAACTTCTTTTGGTAAAGGCTTTTTGTTTTTAAAATCTTTACGAGGTAACTTATCATTAGATTTTGGAGCTGCTGCTTTTGCTTCTGTAGTTTTTATTTCCTCAACTACTTTTTCTTCTTTTACCGGAACTACTTCTTCTGGTAAATCTTTTAAAGGTTTAGAAAATAAATCTTTTTGAATTTTTGGCGCTTGACTTGCTTCTTTTTTGGGAAGAATTCTTGCTCGTTTTTCTTTAGGTTGGTCTGCTTTTTTATCAGTAGGTAATTCCGATTTTATAACTTCGGGTTTAGCAGCTTGTAAATCTAAAATCTGATAGACCAAATCATCTTTTTTAAGAGATCGGTATTTATTGATCTTAGCTACTTTCGCAATCTCTTGCAAATCAGAGAGTTTCATCTCTTTTAATACTTCAATATCAAACATGGATATAAGTTGAATAAAATTGTTGATTGAGTTAAAACAAAAAAAAGATAGATTTTTTTTTGAGGCGTAAGGTGTCGTAGAATGAAGTACTTACGACTAATACTATGCAATAATACGAATAAATTTGAATATAACAATAGTTTTAATTGAAAAGAAATACTATTTTTGCTTTACAAAATTTAAGAACAATGTTACAAAGAATTCAAACGGTTTATATGGCAATCAGCGCAGTTGTGATGGGAGCTTTACCATTTGTTTTTTCTTTATGGACGACAAATGATAAAAAAGAAGTATTTTTTACTTCATCATTATTATATATTGCTTTTTTTGTAGTTTCGGCTTTATTAGCAATTTTTAGTATTATTAATTTTAAAAAGAGACAACATCAATTTGTGTTAAACAGATTGAACATGATATTTAACTTTATTTTACTAGGATTTTTTGTGTATCGCTCGCTAAACTTATCCGGAGAAATTGTAGTTTCTGAGAAGGGTATTGGGATGTTTCTTCCTGCAATTTCTATCGTTTTATTAGTCTTGGCAAACAAGGCAATAAAAAAGGACGAAGATCTCGTAAAATCTGTTGATCGATTACGATAAACCTATCATCTTAGTTTATTAGTGCGTTAAAAATCCGATTCGAAAGTTTCGGATTTTTTTTTATTTATACTGAAAACTGTGACTGAATAATGAACACTACTTCTTCCCTAGTTCAATTATTTCTAAACTTTGGATTTTGTCGCCTTCTATTTCAAATCGCAACATAGTTCTCACCTGATGAAAACCATATTTTCCACAAGCACCCGGATTCATGTGAAGTAAATTCAACTTTTTATCAAATTGGACTTTTAAAATATGCGAATGCCCACTAATAAATAGTTTTGGTGGATTTTTAGTAATTTCTGCTCTAATTGATTGATTGTATTTATCTGGATAACCACCAATATGTGTAATCCACACATCTACTCCTTCACAAAAGAAACGATTATGCAAGGGAAATTCCATTCGGGCTTTGTCATCATCAATATTGCCATAAACTCCACGAAGTGGTTTTATCTTTTTAATAGCATCTGTAACCGCCAAATCGCCAATATCGCCAGCATGCCAAACTTCGTCAGCTTGGTTAACATATTTCAAAATAGCATCATCTATATGGCTGTGGGTATCGGATAACAAAAGGATTTTCTTCATAAGACAAAATTAAGTTTTTATTATCACAATTAGAAATTGCCATTGCTACTGAATTTTGTAAATTTGTGCACAATTCAATTCTGAACGCTAATTACCGATTACGGACTATTATATTTTGAGATATTTTATCGAATTTGCATATAACGGAAAAAACTTTCATGGGTTTCAAAGTCAACCTGATGCCTCTTCTGTACAAGAAACTTTAGAGAAAGCACTTTCAACACTTTTTAGAGAAACTATCGCTATTGTTGGTGCCGGAAGAACAGATACAGGCGTTCATGCCAAGCAAATGTATGCTCATTTTGATACCGAATTGGTATTGGATTCTGATTATTGGTCGCACAAATTGAATTCGTTTTTACCGCCTTCCATTGTTGTTTATCGCATTATGAAAGTAAACGAAGAAGCGCATGCACGTTTTGATGCTACTTCGAGAACCTATGAATACTATATGCATACGTTTAAAGATGCTTTTATTACTGAAGGAAGTTGGTATCATTTTCATCCTTTAGATGTGGATAAAATGAATAAAGCTTGTAAAATTTTATTTGAATATATTGATTTTGAATGTTTTTCAAAAGTACATACTGATGTAAACACATTCAATTGTAAAATTACAGAAGCGCATTGGAAACAATCGGGAAATCAACTTATATTTACGATTACTGCTGATCGATTTTTACGCAATATGGTGAGAGCAATTGTTGGAACTATGGTCAATATTGGTTTAGGTAAAATTGAAGTTGCTGATTTACGTACAATAATTGAAAGCAAAAACAGAGGAAAAGCCGGATTTTCAGTTCCTGCACACGGTTTGTATTTAGTTGAAGTTAAATATCCGTATTTAAAAGAAAGAGAGAAAATTAATGAGTAAAAGCAAAAAATCGTCATTTAGAAAATTACTTGCATACGCAAAACCACACAAAGGTAAATTATATTTTGTGTGTTTTTGGGCTATGTTTCTGGCTGTAATTAGTGCTTTTAGACCATTCCTATTAAATTTCACAATTGATAACTATCTTATAGAAGTAAAAAAAGAAACTAATGTAATTCAACAATATTTTGAAGGCTTAATGCTTTCATTTTTCCCCGAAAACGATAATTTTTCTAACTTAAAAATATTAGTAGCCATAATGTTTGTGGCACTCTTACTTGAGGCTATATCGCAGTTTTGCTTTACATACATTGCAAATTGGTTAGGTCAAGATATCATAAAGGATTTAAGAAATAAACTTTATGATCATATTAATTCATTTAAAATGAAGTATTTCGATGTGGAACCAGTTGGGAAATTAGTAACACGTTCGGTTTCTGATATTGAATCTATTGCCAGTATTTTCAGTCAAGGTTTATTTATGATTATCAGTGATGTGTTAAAAATGATAATCGTAATTATTTTCATGCTTATTGTTAACTGGAAAATTACTGGAATTGTTCTTTCAATAATGCCAATAATTTTAATAGCTACTAATATTTTTAATCGAAAAATGAAAGTAGCTTTTAATGAAGTTCGAAACGAAGTAGCCAACCTAAATACATTTGTTCAAGAACGATTAACAGGAATGAAAATTGTTCAATTGTTCAATAGAGAAGCTATTGAATTAGAAAAGTTTAAGGAAATCAATCAAAAACACAATGTTGCTTGGTTAAAAAATATACTATACAACTCTATCTTCTTCCCTATTGCCGACATTATTTCAAATATAAGTATTGGATTGGTAGTATATTTTGGAGCTTTATGGATTATTAATGGAGACGTTAATACTTCTATTGGTCAACTAGTTGCATTCAATATGTATATTTCTATGCTTTACAATCCTTTGAGACAAATAGCGGATAAATTCAATGTTATGCAAATGGGAATTGTTGCAGCTGACAGAGTCTTTGAAATTTTAGAAAAAGAAGAAAATGTTCAGGATAAAGGCACTGTTGAAGCAACACACTTTAAAGGCTTAATTCAGTTAAAAGATGTTCGTTTTAGCTATATTAAAAATGTAGAAGTTTTAAAAGGGATTAATTTAGAAGTCCAACCTGGAGAAACTATCGCTATTGTGGGAAGTACAGGCGCTGGAAAATCTACTATTATCAACTTATTGAATCGTTTTTACGAAATTGATTCTGGTGAAATTAATATTGATAATCAGAATATAAAAAATTACACTTTAGAAAGTCTTCGCAAGCAAATCGCTATTGTTTTACAAGATGTCTTCTTGTTTGCCGATAGTATTTATAACAATATTACATTACATAACGAAGCCATTACAAGAGAAGATGTTATTACTGCAGCTAAGAAAATTGGCGTGCACGATTTCATTATGAGTTTACCCGAAGGCTACGATTACAATGTAAAAGAACGAGGTGTAATGTTATCTTCTGGTCAACGTCAATTAATTGCTTTTTTAAGGGCATTTGTAAGCAATCCTAGTATTTTAATTTTAGATGAAGCGACTTCCTCAATTGATATGCATTCGGAAGAATTGATTCAAAAAGCTACCGAAACCATTACAAAAGGAAGAACTTCAATTGTTATTGCTCACCGATTGGCAACAGTTGTAAATGCTAGTAAAATTGTGGTTATGGATAAAGGTCAAATTGTAGAATTAGGAACACATCAAGAGCTTTTGGCTAAAGAAAATGGTTACTATAAAAAATTATACGATTCGCAATTTGCTGCAGTAGTAGAATAATTTAAAATAAATACTTAAATTCGCAACTTATTAAATAAAACTGAAATACTTTATAAAATGAAATGAGCTTTGCGAATTCCATTTTACCTTTAAAAAATAAATAAATACTTTAAAATGAAATACGATATCATAGTTTTAGGAAGTGGTCCTGGTGGTTATGTAACTGCTATTAGAGCATCACAATTAGGCTTCAAAGTAGCCGTTATCGAAAAAGAAAATTTGGGTGGAATTTGTTTAAATTGGGGTTGTATTCCAACGAAAGCATTATTAAAATCAGCTCAAGTTTTTGATTACCTAAAACATGCTTCAGATTACGGATTAACCGTTAAAGAATTTGACAAAGATTTTTCGGCTGTTGTAAAACGTTCTCGTTCAGTTGCAGAAGGAATGAGCAAAGGTGTTCAATTCTTAATGAAAAAGAACAAAATTGACGTAATTGATGGTTTTGGAAAAGTAAAACCAGGTAAAAAAGTTGACGTTACTGCTGCTGATGGAAAAGTAACTGAGTATTCAGCTGATCATATCATTATTGCTACAGGAGCGCGTTCTCGCGAATTACCAAACTTACCACAAGATGGTAAAAAAGTAATTGGATACCGCCAAGCAATGACGTTACCAGAACAACCAAAGAAAATGATTGTTGTAGGTTCTGGTGCTATTGGAGTTGAGTTTGCACATTTCTATAATTCAATGGGAACAGAAGTTACTATTGTAGAATTTATGCCAAACGTGGTTCCAGTAGAAGACGAAGATATCTCAAAACAATTTGAGCGTTCTTTGAAAAAAGCAGGAATCAATGTTATGACAAACTCTTCTGTAGAAAGAATTGATACTTCTGGAGATGGCGTTAAAGCATTCGTTAAAACAGCTAAAGGAGAAGAGGTTTTAGAAGCAGATATCCTATTATCAGCAGTTGGAATCAAAACCAACATCGAAAACATCGGATTAGAAGAAACAGGTATTGCTACCGATAGAGATAAAATCTTAGTTAATGCCTATTACCAAACAAATGTTCCAGGTTACTACGCTATTGGTGATGTAACGCCAGGACAAGCTTTAGCTCACGTAGCTTCAGCAGAAGGTATTTTATGTGTGGAGAAAATCGCAGGAATGCATGTTGAAGCTTTAGATTATGGAAACATTCCAGGTTGTACGTATGCTACTCCAGAAATTGCTTCTGTAGGTTTAACAGAAAAAGCAGCAAAAGAAAAAGGATACGAAATTAAAGTTGGTAAATTCCCATTCTCAGCTTCAGGAAAAGCAAAAGCAGCTGGAACTCCAGACGGTTTTGTAAAAGTAATTTTTGATGCAAAATATGGCGAATGGTTAGGTTGCCACATGATTGGTGCTGGTGTTACGGATATGATTGCAGAGGCAGTTGTAGCGCGCAAATTAGAAACTACTGGACACGAAATCTTAAAAGCAGTTCACCCTCACCCAACAATGAGTGAAGCGGTTATGGAAGCTGTAGCTGATGCTTATGGTGAAGTGATTCACTTGTAGTCTTTAGAACTAAGATAAAAGAATAAAGAAAATAGATTAAATCCGATTTGCAAATGCAGGTCGGATTTTTTTGTTTTAGTAGTTGAAAACTTGGAAAAGGTTTGTAGGAAAAATTAATTATATTTGAGAAACTATACAATAGTATACATATATAAAAAAATTGATATGGTAAGTAATAAAAGTATTCAAAATAAATAAGATAGTGATAACCCAAAACCAAACTTTACAAAATGACCATAATAGAAAAATTCGCAAGAGAATCTATTCAGAATAATATAGAATATGGAATAGACGATTACAAAAATTCCATTAACAAAATAAAAGCTAAAACTTACGATTTTGATAACACATTAGACAAAATAAAATTTATTAGTTTACATATTGACGCCGTAAATAAAATTTATGATGAGCATCTTCCTAAATGTAATAATCCGGAAGAATGCGATACAAATTTCCAATGCGAATCTTTATTATATTATTTAAGACAAGAAATTGGTAAGTACGGCGTAAATGTTAACGAAGACACATTTACAATAGAAGAAAAATTAGAAGCAGAAGATAAACTTGATAAAATCTTAAAGGAAATCGAAGAATTAAAATTAGGTCATCAAATTATTTACGATGATTTAACAAATGAGATTTCGGAACTTAAAGAGCTTTACTTTTTAGGGAAGAAAAAATGGCATCAAATGTTAGCTGGTAAAATCGTGGATATGACTGTAAGTGGCTTGGTAAGTGAAACTCTTTCTAAACAAATTATAGAATCATTAAAACCAAACTTTAGAAACCTAATAGGATGACTCTCCGATAGCGCAGAGTTACAATCCCTACCTACAAAACAAACATTAATTATCAACCAGATAATTTAAGAATTACAACAATGACGCAACAAATTTTATTTCTTATCATGATTTTAATTGGTGGATATTATGCTCGAAAATATGGAAATAAAGCAAAATGTGAGATTGAAAAATTTAATCAGAAAAAAGAAAACGATAAGATAAAAAAGGAATTTGATTGAAAAAATTCACTTTTTTGTCATTCCGACGCAGGAGGAATCACATAAAGAAAAGACTAACAAGAAAAACGTTATGAGATGTTTCCTTACGTCAACATGACAATAGAAAAAGTAAAAAAATGAACAATACAATGATTGAATATAACGAAGGATTTCACACTTATTATGTTTATATCATTACTAATAAATACAAATCAACTTTTTATATTGGAGTAACAAATAACTTAGGCTTAAGATTACAACAGCATAAAGAAAATATCGAAAATGATATTAAAACTTTTGCTTCAAAATACAATCTTCAGTTTTTAGTTTATTATGAAAAATTCTCATGGATTCAACTTGCTATTGCAAGAGAAAAGGAATTGAAAGGTTGGAGAAGAGATAAAAAAATAGATTTAATCAAATCATTTAATGAAAACTTCGAGTTTTTAAATAACAGATTTGATAAAGATGATGTGATTCCTCCTACGTCGGAATGACAAAAGGAATTAAGAATACACAAAACGTGTAATTAAATTCAATTATTATTATCTAAAACGCAACTTTACCACATTTTTTTACAACATATCTTACAAAAATCAGTAATTATCTCGCTAAAAATCAGTACATTTGATAGAGATAATTAGCGCTTCATGAAAAAATATTTTGACAATCTTATTGAAGCATTACAAAACTTCTTGGCAGAAGTTGGAGATATTTCCTACTTTGCCTACCGCTTTTTTAAAGAAGTTTGGAAACCGCCTTATGAATTTAAAGAACTCCTACGTCAGTGTTTTTATATTGGAAATCGTTCTTTATTGCTCGTAAGCGTTACCGGTTTTATCATTGGTTTGGTTTTTACATTACAGTCGCGCCCTACTCTACAAGAATTTGGTGCCGTTTCATGGATGGCTTCTATGGTAAGCGTTTCTATCATTCGTGAAATTGGCCCCATCATTACCGCATTAATTTGCGCTGGAAGAATTGGCTCAGGTATTGGTGCCGAACTCGGTTCGATGAAAGTTACCGAACAAATTGACGCTATGGAAGTTTCGGGAACCAATCCTTTTAAATATTTAGTCATCACACGAATTGTAGCTTGTACGCTTATGTTGCCAATTCTTGTTATCATTGGTGATTTTATTGCTATTTATGGTTCTTTTTTGGTAGAAAACATAAAAGGAAATGTTTCATTTACCTTATACTTTAATCAGGTTTTTAATATTTTAGAATACAGCGACGTCATTCCTGCTACCATAAAAACGTTCTTTTTTGGCTTTGCCATTGGACTTATTGGTTGTTACAAAGGTTATAATTGTAAAAAAGGAACGGCTGGCGTAGGAAAAGCAGCCAATGCAGCGGTTGTTTATACCTCAATGTTGTTGTTTGTTATTGATTTTGTGGCGGTTTTTGTAACTAATATTTTTTACGGATAATCATTATGGATACTACATCAAAAAATACTATTATCGAAATCCATGACTTGCATAAAAGTTTTGGAAACAATGTAGTATTGAATGGATTTGATTTGGTTTTAAATGAAGGAGAAAATTTGGTTGTAATGGGAAAATCGGGTTCTGGAAAATCGGTTATGATTAAATGCATCATTGGATTAGAACAACCCGATAGCGGTTCGATTTTAGTAATGAATCAGGAAATCAATAGTTTAGAACGAGAAGATTTAGATGAATTACGAACCGAAATTGGATTTCTTTTCCAAGGAAGTGCTTTGTATGATTCGATGTCGGTAAGAGAAAATTTAGAATTTCCGCTACGAAGACACACTAAAAAATTTGGTGTAATTAAAGATACAACGCCATTAGTTATGGAAGTTTTAGAAAGCGTTGGTTTAGCACATGCTATCGATTTAATGCCAAACGAACTTTCGGGCGGAATGAAACGTAGAATTGCATTAGCACGAACTTTAATCCTTAAACCTAAAATTATTTTGTACGACGAACCTACAACAGGTTTAGATCCTATTACATCAAAAGAAATCGTACTTTTAATGAATTCGGTTCAGGAAAAATTCAATACGTCATCGATAATCATAACACATGATGTAGATTGTGCTAAAGTAATTGCCAATAGAATGATTTTACTAATAGATGGTATCAATTATATTGAAGGAACATTTGAAGCGTTAGCCAACTCACAAGATCCAAAAGTGCAAGCCTTTTTTAAATAATTAAGCAATGGAAAAAACATCTTCACAAAAAATACAATTAGGAATATTTGTCATCATAGGCACCTTAATTTTTTTAGCTGCCATCTATTTCATTGGAAACAAGCAAAACATGTTTGGCAATACTTCTCGTTTAAATGCTGTTTTTGTTAATGTAAACGGATTGCAGCCAGGAAATAATGTTCGATATGCCGGAATTGATATTGGCACTGTAAACGAAATTGAAATGGTTAACGACACCACAATTACTGTTGTAATGCTAATTGACAATAAAATCATGGAACACATTAAGACAAATGCAATTGCAACCATTGGTTCAGACGGTTTGGTGGGCAACATTATTATCAATATTATTCCAGGAAAAGGCAATGCTCCAAAAGTAACAAATGGCGATACCATTAAATCGTATAGTAGAATTGGCACCGATGCTATGCTAGAAACTTTAAATGTCACCAATGAAAATGCTGCAATGCTAACTGCTGATTTATTAAAAATTACACAAGAAATTACATTAGGCAAAGGAACTGTTGGAATGTTAATTCGTGATACCGTTATGGCACAAGATTTAAAAGCCACAATGAATTATCTCCGATTGACTTCTAAAGGGACATCCGAATCGGTGGCTAGTTTGAATCAGCTGATTAACGATTTGAACAGAAAAGACAACGTAATTGGTACACTAAATGATACGGTTGTTGCCAATAGAATGAAAAAAATTATTGTAAATCTTGAAAAATCGAGTGTTGAAATAAACAAAGTGGTAACTAATTTAAATGCCACAATTACCAACGTAAAAGATGGAAAAGGCGCTTTAAATTACTTATCAAACGATCCTAAATTGGTAAAACAAATCGATTCTACAATGACGAATTTAAACAAAGCGAGCATCAAATTAAATGAAGATTTAGAAGCGTTGAAACACAATTTCTTGTTTAGAGGTTATTTCAAAAAACAAACGAAGGAAAAGGAAAAGATAAAAAAATAAAAAGGCTTTAATCAAAATTGATTAAAGCCATAAAAAATATTTTTAAATTTAATCTGTAAATTATCTAGAATATTCAGAATACAAAACTCCTACTACTCCACTATCATTGATTAATGTTTTAATTTTCATGAAATTAGCATTTAAAGTAACTACTTTAGATGTTTCTCCATCAATTATTAAATCATCTGTAGAAGAATTATATGAATAAGTTCCACTTTCAGTAACTGGTTCTATTACTGTTGTTTCACTATAATTTAATGATGGAATAGTTACTTCTAAATAACCGCTAATGATATTACTATCATAAGTCCCATCCGATTTAAATTCCATTGTTCCTTCAGAATCACCATCCATAGTGGAGTTCATACCAGAATATGTTGCATTTCCGTATATTCTTCCCAATTGCCAAACACCTTCAATGTTTCCTGTTGTAGCATCACCATCATCACTACTACATCCGTTTAAAAATAGAACAGATAATAATAAAAAAGTTACTTTTAAAGAATTACTCAAAAATTTCATGTTGTTATTTGTTTAGTTATTTAAATTTTCTCTTTTACAAGGTTCAAAACCAATTCAAATTGTTCTTTTTTAGATAAACTTGAATTATCTACTTCAATAGCGTCGTCTGCTTTAACTAAAGGCGAATCTTCTCTGTGTGTGTCGATATAATCGCGCTCTTCTACATTTTGTAAAACATCTTCAAATGTAACATGTTGTCCCTTTTCAACCAATTCATCAAAACGACGTTGCGCTCTTGTTCTTGAGCTTGCTGTCATGAATAATTTTAACTCGGCATCTGGGAAAACTACGGTTCCGATGTCTCTACCATCCATAACAATTCCTTTGTCTTTGCCCATTTCTTGTTGCTGCTCGACTAATTTAGCACGCACTTCCGAAACTTCGGCAACTTTACTCACCATACGAGAAACTTCAATCGTTCTGATTTGCGTTTCGATGTTTTCGTTGTTTAAATACATTTCGGCAAATCCTAAAGCAGAATTAAATTGAAAACGTAAGTTGATATTAGGCAATTGCGCAATCAAACCCGCTTTGTCTAAATGCGTTTCAGAAACTAAGTTATGTTGCATAGCAAAATACGCTACAGCACGATACATAGCACCTGTATCAACGTAGACATAACCCAATGTTGCAGCCAACTGCTTTGCTAATGTACTTTTTCCTGTTGACGAAAAACCGTCTATTGCTATGGTAATTTTTTTCATGTTTTTTAAATATTGACTTTTATTTTAACATATAAGTCATGTAAGTGATACTTTGTGAATAATGAAGTTCATCTAAGTAATCACTAATTACTTTTCACTAATCACTCATTTCTACTCCAAATCAATCATCAATCCAAATAAACTCGTATTGGCTGCCACCGTATATCTCGAATACGAATAATCAAATTTAACTTTCCCAAAACGAATTCCAAAACCAACAGAAATTCCAGAAAAATTACGTTGCTCTAAAATACGCAATTCTTCACTTCTTCTAAAATTATAACCCAATCGAATGTTGAATCCTTTTTCAGGAAATAATTCCGCTCCAAGAATCACGTGACGTAAAGCATTATTAAAAAAGGATACTTTTTCTTCTTTAGTTCCACCATCCAAATTGCCTTCTGCCCTATTTGGATTTGAAAAAGCAATATTCCATTGTTGTAAGTTTTCAAACGTCATGTGCCAACGAATTGGAACGTTCTCCATTAACTGCGAAATACCAGCGTCAATAGCTAGTGGTAATTTTTCATTGGTATCTTCGTATGGTTTTATTTGGAAACCTAAATTTCGAACTGTTAAACCATAATTGATGTCATTATCATAATCAACATATAAAAAACCTAAATCAACGGCAGCTCCCCAAGAATTATAAGTCTCTAAAGTAGAAGAAATCAATTTAGCATTAACACCAACAAACATATCTGTCCAAGGCAAGTTGTAGGCATAACCCAAAGAAAGTGCGGCTTCACTACCGGTAAAATCAGAAGTTAGATTACCCAATTCGTCTCTTCCTTCAAATGTTCCATAATTTACGTAACTAATACCAGCATGAAACGTTTGCAAATGACGGTCATACGTATACGCATAAGCAGCTGTTCCATAAGAAACTTCACCAAAATAACTACCATAATTTACCGATAAACGTTTGTGCATTTCAGCATTTATAGTTGCCGGATTATAAAACGCTTGATTTACGTCGTAATCAACAACGGTAACTGTTTTTCCTCCTAATGCTGCTTGTCTTGGTGATTGTGCTAAGTTTAAAAATTGATATACACTCTGACCTCCTATTTGGCTAAAACCATTAGCCGATAGTAGAAATAAAAATAGGAATAAGAGTTTTCTTAGCATTTTTTATAGTTAATCTTACTTATAACGCAACTGCGAAGATAAAATTATATCGGTTAGTAAACAAAAAAAGAACTCCCAATAAACAATTTATTGAGAGTTCATTTTGTATATTTTATAAATAATTAAATATTAGCTCTTAGCTTCAACAGGTTTTGGATTTTTTACCTTTTGATTTGTAATCGCAATATCTAAAACTTCACTCATTTTGTCTACATAATGGAAAGTTAAACCTTCGATATAATCTGGTTTGATTTCTTCGATATCACGTTTGTTCTCTTTACACAAAATAATCTCTTTGATATTCGCTCTTTTGGCAGCTAAAATCTTTTCTTTAATACCACCAACAGGCAATACTTTTCCTCGAAGCGTAATTTCTCCCGTCATTGCGATACTTTTCTTCACTCTTTTTTGTGTAAATGAAGAAACCATAGACGTTAACATGGCGATTCCGGCACTTGGTCCATCTTTTGGAGTTGCACCTTCTGGAACGTGAATATGAATGTTGTAATTATTTAAAACATCTGGATTGATTCCTAAACTTTCAGCATTAGCTCGAATATATTCCAAAGCAATCGTAACCGATTCTTTCATAACTGTTCCTAGGTTTCCGGTCATCGTCATTGCTCCTTTTCCTTTAGAAATCAAAGATTCGATAAATAAAATATCGCCACCAACTGATGTCCAAGCCAAACCTGTAACAACACCAGCCACATCGTTATTTTCGTATTTATCGCGCTCCATTCTAGGAGATTTTAATACTTCAATAATGTCAGCATCGGAAACTTTCACATTGTAAGGTTCTTCCATTGCAATTGATTTTGCTGCATGACGAACCATTTGAGCAATCTTTTTCTCTAAACCACGAACACCCGATTCACGTGTATAACCTACTACGATTTTTTCCAATTGTTTTTTACCAATTTGTAAATCTTTAGTTGTTAATCCGTGTTCTTTTAATTGTTTTGGCAATAAGTGTGCTTTGGCAATTTCGATTTTTTCTTCAATTGTATAACCCGTCATCTCAATGATTTCCATACGATCACGAAGTGCTGGTTGAATTGTCGATAAACTATTGGAAGTCGCGATAAACATTACTTTCGATAAGTCATATCCTAATTCCAAGAAATTATCATGAAACTCCTTATTTTGCTCTGGATCTAAAACTTCTAATAATGCAGAAGATGGATCACCATTATGACTTGATGATAATTTATCTATTTCGTCTAATACAAAAACCGGATTTGATGTTTTCGCTTTTTTAATGTTTTGAAGAATACGTCCTGGCATTGCACCAATGTACGTTTTTCTGTGACCACGAATTTCTGCTTCATCCCGCAAACCACCTAAAGACATACGAATGTATTCTCTACCTAAAGCTTCTGCAATAGACTTTCCGATAGATGTTTTTCCAACACCAGGAGGTCCGTACAAACATAAGATTGGCGATTTCATATCGTTTCGCAATTTTAAAACTGCTAAATGCTCAATAATACGTTTTTTAACATCATCTAAACCATAATGATCTCTATCTAATATTTTTTGAGCACGTTTTAAATCGAAATTATCTTTCGTGAATTCATTCCAAGGCAATTCTAAAAACAACTCAATATAATTGCGTTGGATTCCAAAATCAGGAGAATTAGGATTCGTACGTTGTAATTTAGAAAGTTCTTTTTCAAAATGCTTCGCTGTTTTTTCGTCCCATTTTTTCTTTTGACCTTTGGCACGCATTTCTTCAATTTCAGCTTCATACGAAACACCTCCCAATTCTTCTTGGATAGTTTTCATTTGTTGTTGCAAGAAATATTCGCGTTGTTGTTGGTCTAAATCAAAACGAACTTTAGATTGAATATCGTTTCGAACTTCTAATTTTTGAAGCTCTAAGTTCATGAAACGCAATGTTTCAAGTGCTCTATCTTTTAGATTTGGAATCGATAATAATTTTTGTTTTTCTTCAACCGAAAGGTTCATATTAGAAGAAACAAAATTGATTAAAAACGGATTACTTTCGATGTTTTTGATAGCAAAAGTAGCTTCCGTTGGAATATTCGGGCTTTCCTTAATAATTTGGATTGCCAATTCTTTTATCGATTCTACAATTGTTTTGAACTCGACATTTTTAACATCAGGTCGTTTTTCAGGAACTTCCTTAATTGTTGCTTTCAAATAGGGCTCTTCTTGAGTAAATGAATCGATTTCAAAACGTTTTTTCCCTTGAAGAATAACCGTTGTATTTCCATCAGGCATTTTCAAAACACGCATAATACGTGCTACGGTTCCAATATGATGAACATCATTTGGTGCTGGTTCTTCAACATTTTCATCAATTTGAGCTACAACACCAATAATTTTACCTTTGGCGTTAGCATCGTTAATTAATTTAATAGATTTATCTCTTCCGGCTGTAATAGGAATTACAACACCAGGGAATAAAACTGTATTACGTAGAGGTAAAATCGCGATATCTTCAGGCAAAGCCTCATTATTCATTTCTTCTTCATCCTCAGGCGTCATCAACGGAATTAATTCCGCATCCGGATCCATTTCTTGAAGTGACAAATTGTCAAGCGCTAGTATTTTTTGATTTGGCATAATAATATTTATGGTCTTTTTGTCAGTATTTAAAAAAAGTACTGCTATTCAAAGTTACACAGAAAAGTGTTATTTAATTGATAATCAAATCATAAAATAATTTTAAATAGCAATTTCAATAGTAATAGTTCAAGATGTATGCCATAAAAAAATCCCGAAGGATTACTTCGGGATTTAATATTATATTTTTTAGAAACTTAATCTACTTGATTATCAAACTCAATATCTGTAAAGACACCGTTTGTAATTGATTTAGTGGTAGAATTTGAAACATTATAAGCAGAAAAACTAAAAGTTCCTGATACTAAATCATTTGTTCTGTCAAATTCAGTGATTGTAACAGTTCCAACCGATGTATTTGAAATAGGATTATATGAAGAAAAAGCACCATTTGTTGCTCCTAAAGCTGTATCAAAGTACTGTAATAAACACAAATCACTAGATGATGTACTTGCTGCAAAAGTTCCTACAGCTGGATTGATTATTTGAATAGAAATAGATTTCCCATTACTGGTTAACCCGCTTATTATTAACTGATTTCCTAATGTTGTAGAAGTAAAATCACCAACTGTCGTAGAAGCAGTAAAATCATTCCCATCAATTTTTGCTGTAAAAACACTACTTACAGAACCTCCTGCAGAAAGATCTAAAGCTGGATCTACAGGTTCATTATCACACGAAACCGTTGAGAAAGCTATTGATAAAACGAAAAGTGTTACAATTGATTTTATAGTTTTCATAATTTAATTTTAAATGTTTCCAAATATAAAAAGATATTTTATTTTTTAGGCACTCGAAATAATAAAAGTAGTCCTACAACAAAAAATAAAATTAAAAATAAGATCGCATTTTGAATTTTTCCTGTTACATCGGCAATATAACCATATGTAAACATACCGATTACAATACCAATTTTCTCGGCAACATCATAAAAACTAAAGAAAGATGTTGTATCGTTTGTTCCATCTGGAATAAATTTAGAATAAGTAGAACGTGAAAGCGATTGAATTCCTCCCATTACCAAACCTACAAAGGCGGCAGCAATGTAAAAATCATTTGGAGTAACTACAAAATAAGCATACGTACAAATTAAAATCCATGAGAAATTAATAAAAATAAGCACTTTTATGTTTCCAAATTTAGCCGATGCTTTTGAGGTTAACCAAGCTCCTAAAACTGCAATTAACTGAATCAATAAAACACTAACTATTAAACCAATAGTTCGCTTGCTATCACTTCCCCATTTTACTTCTTTTTCACCAAAATAAGCAGCAATAATCATAATGGTTTGAACTGCCATACTGTAAACAAAAAAAGCAGCTAAATAACGACGTAGAGGTTTTAACTCTTTTAGTTGATGCCACACTTTTAATAACTCTTTAAAACCATTGAAAATTACATTTCGGTGTAGCTTATTGTCGTTTTTGTTGTTAGGCAAATAATAATAAGTATATTGACTAAAACCTATCCACCAAATTCCTACTAAAAGAAAAGAATAACGCATCATTTGCAGTTTGTAATCATCTGCAACAGACATTACCATTCCTAAACAGACAAGCAGCAACAAAACGCTACCAATGTAGCCCAAACTAAAACCTTTGGCACTAATTCCATCTTGTTGTTCTTTATGAGCAATATCTGGCAAATATGAATTATAAAAAACCAAACTTCCCCAAAAACCTATTAAAGCCAACAAATAGGAAATCAAACTTAAAACAACCTTTTCATCATCAATAGAAAAAAAGTACAAAGACATACATGAAATAGCTCCTACATAGCAGAAAAGTTTTAAGAAAAACTTTTTATTTCCCATATAATCTGCAATTCCAGATAATAAAGGTGAGATAAAAGCAATGATTAAAAATCCTAATGCTGTAACATAACTTATTAAAGCTTCGCTACGAATAGACAATCCAAAAAGAACTATTTCATCGATGTTTTTATGACGAAATAAAGCACCATAATACAAAGGAAATATAGTAGAAGAAATTACTAAAGCGTAAACTGAATTTGCCCAATCGTAAAAAGCCCAAGCGTTTAATAACTTTGAATCTCCTTTTTGTAGTTTTTGCATAGCTTATGTTTTAAAATAAAAAATCCCGACAATGTCGGGATTCAAATATAATAGTAATTTTTTAATTATTTAAAAGTTACTCCAAACTTAGCCGCTTCAGCTTTAGCTTGTGGAATTAATTCCTTAATCTTAGCAATACGAGTTGCATTACTAGGGTGTGTACTCATAAATTCTGGTGGTGATTGCCCTCCCGATTGTGCTGCCATTCTTTCCCAAAATGCAACAGCAGTATCAGGATTGTAACCTGCAATAGCCATTAATGTTAATCCAATCATATCCGCTTCACTTTCATGCGCTCTACTAAATGGTAACATTCCACCAAATTGTGTTGTTGCTCCATAAGCCGTCATAGCCAATTGTTGCGTTTCTTGCGATTTACTTCCAGTTGCAACTGCAACACCAGCAGCACCCGCTTGTTGTAAAACTCCAGCGCTCATACGTTGCTGACCATGATTCGCTAAAGCGTGAGCCACTTCGTGTCCCATTACCGTAGCCATTCCAGCATCGTCTTTACAAATTGGCATAATACCCGTATAAAAAACGATTTTTCCTCCAGGCATACACCAAGCATTTACTTCTTTGCTATCTACTAATTTATATTCCCAAGCATATCCTTCTAAATAATTAGCATATCCGTTAGCATTTAACCAGCGTTCAGCGGCAACTTTGATTTTAGATCCAACTGTCTCTACTCTTTTTGCATCGCTTGTACCCGTAATTACTTTATTTTCAGATAAAAACTGATTATATTGTTGAAAAGCAGAAGGTAAAATTTCGCTATTAGGCACTAAAGCCAAAGTACTTTTTCCTGTAAAAGGATTTTTTGCACAAGATGCCACAATTGCTAGAACTGCTACGGCGATAATTTTAGATTTATAATTCATAAGTTTAAATTTTAACAAAAATACAATTTATAGTTTTAATTATAGAAAAAGACACCAAATTTTATACCATTCTAAATCATTAGTTTTAACTTTATTTTATAAATGAATTTGAAAACAAAATCTACATAAGTTGTAACTTGCGCAAAATTTTATAAAATGTCTAAAAAGAAACAAAAACAAGCTCAGGTAATTGAAATCCCTAAAGCTATTTTGTTAACTGCTAAGTTTTTACAAGCAGTTTCTCCAGCATTAACTACTAAGTTTGCTGCTAAACTTTTTACTACTCCCATAAAGCATAAATTACCAAAGCGTGAATTACATATGGAACGCGAAAGTGTTCAAAAAAGTATTATGGTTCCTGCAATAAACAAAGAAATTGTTGTATATGAATATGGCAAAAGCGATAAAAAAGTACTTTTAGTTCATGGTTGGTCTGGAAGAGGAACACAATTGGTTAAAATTGCAGATGAGTTATTGAAAATGGACTACATGACCATAAGTTTTGATGCGCCTGCTCATGGAAAATCAAAAGGAAATTATTCGATAATGACCGAGTTTATCGCTTCGATTTTAGAGTTGGAAAAACAATATGGTTCGTTTGAATATGCGATTGGACATTCTCTTGGTGGTATGTCGGTTTTGAATGCTATAAAGCAAAATCTGAATGTTAAAAGAGCAGTTACTATTGGAGCTGGTGATATTATACAAGATATTATTGATGATTTTATAAAGAAACTACAATTAAAACCAGAATACGGAATCAAATTGAGAGATCATTTTGAGAAAAGATTTGCAGGAAAAATGGATGATTATTCGGCTTACAAAGCTGCAAAAACAATCAATATTCCTGTTTTAATTATGCATGATAAAGAAGATGATGATGTATCAGTTAAAGCGGCTTATCATATTCACGAACACCTTCAAGGTTCAGAATTGATTATTACAGAAGGTTTAGGGCATCGTAAAATTTTAGGCGATGAAGCTGTGATAAACAAAATCAAAGAATTCCTTTCAAAATAAAAAAAGTCCTTCGATTTGAAGGACTTTTGCTTTTTTAGAAATTGGGAGATAAATTGTATTTTTTATAGAAGTTATCTAATGCTTCTAACACCTCATCTTCTGTATCAACCACTTTGATTAAGTTCATATCATCTGGACTGGCATTTTTCATTTTGTCAATCATGACATTTTTAATCCAATCTAATAAACCGGACCAGAATTCTGTTCCTACTAAAATAATTGGGAATTTTCCAATTTTCTTAGTCTGAATTAATGTTATCGCTTCAAATAATTCGTCTAAAGTTCCAAAACCTCCTGGCATTACCACGAAACCTTGTGAATATTTTACAAACATTACTTTTCTCACGAAAAAGTAATCAAAATTTAAGTTTTTATCCTTATCGATGTACGGATTAAAGTGTTGCTCAAAAGGCAATTCGATGTTTAAACCTACTGATGTACCGCCACCATAATGTGCTCCTTTATTTCCTGCTTCCATGATACCAGGACCACCACCTGTTATAACGCCGTATCCTGCTTTACTGATTTTGAAAGCAATTTTTTCAGCTAATAAATAGTATTTGTCTTCTGGTTTTGTTCTTGCTGAACCAAAAATAGATACACAAGGACCAATTCTTCCCATTGATTCGTAACCATTTACGAATTCTGACATGATTTTAAAAATTGCCCATGAATCATTAGTTCTTATTTCATTCCAAGTCTTTTGCTTGAATTTTTCCTGAATTCTGTGATCTTCGTTTTCGTATTGATCTGCTGCCATAATAATTTTAGTCAATTTGTTAATAAACAAATCATTAAAGTTAATAATAAAGTTTAGCAGTGTTGTTGTGTGAAGTAATTAGATTGCTAAGATAATTCTTTTTTCAAAAACTGAGCAGTATAACTCTTCTTATTTTTTACAATTTCTTCTGGAGTTCCTTTTGCAACCACTTCTCCTCCACCTTTTCCACCTTCGTAACCAATGTCGATTACATAATCGGCAAGTTTTACAACATCTAAATTATGCTCGATAATTAAAACCGTATTTCCTTTGTCAACCAACACATTTATTACATCCATTAAAACGCGAATGTCTTCAAAATGCAATCCAGTTGTAGGTTCGTCTAAAATGTAAAACGTATTTCCTGTATCTTTTTTAGATAATTCAGTTGACAATTTAATACGTTGTGCTTCTCCTCCGGAAAGTGTTGTACTTTGCTGACCTAATGTGATATAGCCCAATCCAACATCTTGAATCGTTTTGATTTTTCTGTAGATTTTTGGAATATTTTCGAAGAAATCAACTGCTTCATCAACCGTCATATTCAATACATCAGAAATTGATTTTCCTTTGTAACGAATTTCCAATGTTTCTCTGTTAAAACGTTTTCCCATACAGGTTTCACATTCCACATAAACATCAGGTAAAAAACTCATTTCAATTGTGCGTACTCCAGAACCTTCACAAGTTTCACAACGACCTCCTTTTACATTGAAACTAAATCTTCCTGGTTTGTAACCACGAATCATCGCTTCAGGAGTTTGCGTATACAAACTTCTAATTTCCGAAAAAACATCGGTATATGTTGCCGGATTGGAACGTGGAGTTCTTCCAATCGGACTTTGATCGATGTCTATTACTTTATCGATATGTTCTAATCCTTCAATTTTTTTGTAAGGTTGTGGTTTTTTAACAGCATTGAAAAAATGCGTATTTAAAATTGGATATAATGTTTCGTTAATCAACGTTGATTTTCCACTACCCGAAACACCGGTTACGCAAACTAATTTACCTAAAGGTATTTCAATCGAAACATTTTTTAAATTATTTCCAGTTGCACCAGAAAGCTTTAATGATTTCCCATTCCCTTCACGACGTGATTTTGGAACTTCTATACTCATTTTACCATTCATGTATTGTGCGGTAATGGTATTTTCTTTCAATAATTCTTTTGGTGTTCCTTTGCTGATAATTTGTCCGCCAAAACGACCCGCTTTTGGTCCAATATCAATCACATAATCAGCACGTTCAATCATATCTTTATCGTGCTCTACAACGATTACCGAATTTCCGATATCACGTAAACTTTCTAACGATTTAATTAATCGCTCGTTGTCACGTTGATGCAATCCAATACTTGGCTCATCTAAAATGTACAAAACTCCAACTAATTGCGAACCTATTTGTGTTGCCAAACGAATACGTTGTGCTTCACCACCTGAAAGCGATTTTGAACTACGATTTAATGACAAATAATTCAATCCAACATCTAAAAGAAATTGCAATCTTGCCGTGATTTCTTTCATAACCTCAACAGCAATAACTTGTTGTTTTTCCGATAAATGATTTGGCAAATCAGAAAACCATTCTGAAAGTTCGGCTACATCCATTTGCACTAATTCGCCAATGTTTTTACCATTTAGTTTAAAGTACAACGATTCTTTTCTTAAACGCGTTCCATTACATTCTGGACATTCGTTTTCGTCCATGAATTCTTTTGCCCAACGTTTGATACTTGCCGAATCGGAATTATCGTACTGATTTTTGATGAAATTCGAAATTCCTTCAAAATCAATTTTATAATCTTTAGTAATTCCCATTACTTTAGAAACAACAGAAAACTTCTCGTTTCCGCCATGCAAAATCATGTCTAAGGCTTCTTGTGGAATATCTTCTATTGCATCGGTAATCTTAAACTCAAATTTTTGAGCAATAATTTCCAATTGCTTAAAAATCCAAGAACTTTTGAATTCTCCTAATGGCGCAAAACCACCATTTTTTATTGATAACTTAGGATTAGGAATTATTTTTCGCAAGTTAATTTCATTCACCGTTCCCAATCCGTTACAACACGGACAAGCACCTTTAGGTGAATTGAATGAGAAATTATTTGGTTCTGGATTTGGGTATGAAATTCCAGATGAAGGACACATTAAATTACGACTGTAAAAACGAACTTCTTGACTTTCTTGCTCGATTACCATCATAACATCTTCACCATGATACATAGCGGTTTTGATGCTTTCTGTTAATCGTTTATCGGTATCTTCATCTGTATCAATTGCCATTCTATCAATAACAATTTCGATGTCGTGTGTTTTGTATCGATCCACTTTCATTCCGTATTCTAAATCGCGGATTTGACCATTGACACGAACTTTTAAAAATCCTTGTTTGGCAATTTGTTCAAATAATTCGCGATAATGTCCTTTACGAGAACGAACAACTGGAGCCAAAATATTGATGCGTTTTCCGTTGAAATCTTCTAGAATTAACGCTTTAATTTGCTCATCGGAATACGAAACCATTTTCTCGCCAGTATTGTAACTAAAAGCATCGGCACCTCTAGCGTATAACAAACGTAAAAAATCGTAGATTTCAGTAATTGTACCAACAGTGGAACGTGGTGATTTACTTGTCGTTTTTTGTTCAATTGCAATTACAGGAGACAAACCGTCTATTTTATCAACATCTGGACGCTCTAAACCGCCCAAAAACTGACGTGCATAAGCCGAAAAAGTTTCAATGTACCTTCTTTGACCTTCTGCATAAATAGTATCGAAAGCTAAAGACGACTTTCCCGAACCCGATAAACCAGTAATAACCACCAGTTTTTCGCGAGGAATAGATACATCTATATTTTTAAGATTATGGGCTCTAGCACCAATAATTTCGATAGTTTCTTCTGTTGTGTGTTGCATAATTTTTGGCAAAACGCAAAGATACTATTTTGAACGAAGAATAACTAATGAGTTTAAATTTAAAATTGATTTACAAAGCAGGTTCGTATTTCGTAATCGCTTCGCGCATCCAATCTGGAATTTCAATAGATTTCCCTACTGTTGTGTCAATTAAAACCTGAACACTTTTTCCTTTAGCATGTATAACTTCGTTATTTTCTTTATCGAAACTGGTAATTAGATATTCTATTTCAAAACTCTTGGCACCTAACGAAGCCGTTCTAATTTTGATACTTGGTTTATTTGCCAACAATTTTAATTCTTTAAAATAATCGCATTCAATGTGCGCAATTACAAACATGTGTTTTGTCCAATCCCATTTTGGACAAGCAGTTGGCATATAATAACCGCGTCCAACTTGAAAATATTCAAAATAGTACACATTATTTACGTGATTTAATGGGTCTAAATCATTCCAACGAATGTTTAAAGGCATTGAAAATTTGAAATCTTGAAGATGTATAGTAGACATAATTTCTATTAATTTATTCGATAATCATCGATTTTAATCGCATTCTGTATTTTTCTAAAACCAACTGTTTGTGGATAAATCCAAGGAAAATTCCATCTTTTAAAACTGGTAATACTTTACAACCCGAAGTATCGAATTTTTCCATGATGGTTTCTAAGGTTTCGTCGTAAAAGATAATTTCCTTTGGATATTGCATCACCTCATCGGTAGACGTATATTTTATTTTAAAAGACGAAAATACAATAGGTCGGATTTCATCTAACAAAATAATTCCTAATAATTTATTGTTTTCATCCAAAACAGGGAAAATATCGGCATCAGACTGTTGGATTTTCTCAACAAGTTCTTCTAAATTCTTACTTATCGAAACGGCTTTAAAATCGGTTTGAATCAGTTTTGCAACATCAATAGAATTCAAAATATTGGTATCGCGATTGTCTGTAAAAACTTCTCCTTTATCCGCTAAATTTTTAATATCGAACGAATACGGTTCAAATCGTTTTGAAATAGCAAAACTAACCGATGACACAATCATTAAAGGTACCATCAGATTATAACCTCCGGTAATCTCAGCAATAAGGAAAATTGCCGTTAATGGCGCATGAAACAATCCACTAAGAATTCCAGCCATTCCAACTAAGGTAAAATTCCCAACTGATAATTTTGCTAATCCGGTTAAATTAATAAAATACGAAACGCAAAAACCTAAGTAAGAACCCACAAATAATGACGGAGCAAAGTTACCACCGTTTCCTCCTGCTCCAAGCGTTAAACTTGTTGCATAAACCTTAATCAACATCGTTGCTCCGACAAAAAACAACAAAACCCAAGAATTGTTTTCAAAACGTTCAAAAACAGTATTTTGAACTAATTGAACTGCGTTGTTATCGGCAAGGATTTTAATACTTTCATATCCCTCACCAAATAACGATGGAAACAAGAAAATTAGAACTCCTAAAATACTTGCTCCGAACAAAGCTTTATTGATAACATTGAATTTTAAACCTGCAAAATAATGTTCTATTTTACGAAATGTTCGTGCATAATTTATGGATACAAAACCGCTTAAAATTCCCAATAAAATATAATAGACTAAATTATGATAATCGAAAAATTGCACCTTCTTAAACGAAAACAAAATGTCTTCATTTAATACAATTGTTGAAATTAATGCTCCAGTAGCAGCACTAATCATGATAGGAATAAAAGCTGTAATACTGATTTCGGCTAATATTACTTCGATGGCAAATAATACTCCAGCAATTGGCGCGTTAAAGGCTGCAGCAATACCAGCGGCTACACCACAAGCTAAAAGTAAGGTTCTGTCTTTATAACTTAAACGGTAATTTTGAGCATAATTAGAACCAAATGCTGCTCCGGTAATGGTAATTGGTGATTCAAGTCCGGCACTACCTCCCATACCTACAGTAAAGGAACTTGTGATGATTTGGGCAAACATTTGCTTGCGAGGCATAATTCCTCTTTTTTTAGCAACAGCATACATGATTTGGGCTGTTCCTTTTTCGATAGAACCATCCAATACTTTTTTTACAATTATAACCGTAATAATAATTCCGATTATAGGAAGTGTACTGTTACTAAAAGGCAAATGCAAAAAATCATCTAATTTTTGAGACGATTTAAAAACCCAGTGTGCAAACGTTTTTAATATAATTACGGCTAATGCAGAAGAAATCCCAACTAATACACAAGAAGCATAGATAAATTGCCTTGGTGTTAAAAGCGATTTTAAAAGAAAAATAAACCGTTCTAAACGTCTGAAGGTTCTATGTAAAAACGTTTTTATTGAAAAAGATTTATTTCTAGGCATTGTTTTAAAGTATTTTACGAAGGTAAATCTTTTAGAGCAAAAAATAAAACAATTTTATAGTAAACGTAAGGCTTCCCTTCTACTTAATGGTTTTAAATTGGTCGAATTTACGTATTCTTTTACACCATTTGGATTGAATCTGCTATAATCGCGTAAAGCCCAACCAATTGCTTTTTGAATAAAAAATTCCTTAGATTCTTTGTGCTTTTCACATTCCGATTTTAACAATTCAAAATCAGTTTTTTCTTTATAACTCAATTGAAACAAAATAGCACTTCGATTCAACCACATATTATCCGAATTTGAAAAACGCTCTACCACTTTTAAAATTTCAGATGGAAACTGCGCTAAATAACCTCCAAGCAAATATTTTGCAATAACATCAACGGAATCCCACCAAGAATTGGTAACAATCAATTGCTCAATGAAAGTAATATCTTGTAAAACGTAATTCTTTTTCCATTCTTTTACCAATAAATCTATAGCACATTGATGAAATTCGCGTTCTTTCATCTGGAACAATTCCCAAGCAATGTTTCTAAAATCAACTTTTATTTCGGCTTTATTTTGCTCATAATTTGATTTAAAAATTGCTCTTCTAGCGTCTGTTTTAATTCCTAAATAAGTAAAATTATTTTTCATGTAATTTTCCATCGGAATTGCCTGTTCAGCATTAGCGTTTTTTCGTAATTCTATTTCTAAATCGTTACAAAATTTCATTTAAATCATTTAATTTAAGTTCGCACGAAAGCATTAATTCATCGAAAAAAAGAAAGAATTCCGACTCAAAGTCTTCATAAAACTCTTGGATTTCAGTTATTGCCTCTTGCATGTGTACACGATGTTTGGTTCTGTAATCCATTTGGAATAAAATCATTTCTAATCCTGCAATAGTAGCATAGCTTACCAACCAATTTCGACCAATCATATAAGGCAACATCCCTTTTACTCTATCGGTTAAAATATCATAGTGTTTTTGAGCCAATTTATAAAAATCATCTGCATACAATTCTAGCGGAATATCTGAATATCGTTTCCAGTTTTTAGCTAAAAAATGATCATAAGCAATGTCCATAATTACTCCAGAATAATGACCGTATTTTTCATGCAAACGGTGTTTACTTTTACGATAAATAGGATGCGAATCGGTAAAACTATCTATATGACGATGCAGTAAAACGCCTTTTTGAATGTCGTTTGGATATTCTAAGTACTGAGTACCTCGTATACTATCTGCCATGAAATTGCCAATTTTGACAAAATCATCATCACCAGATAAATAAATATGCGCGAGAAAATTCATTAAGTTGTACTAGATGTTTCCGTAAATATATAAAAATCTTTACAAGTTTTATAGAATAGCAAAGTTGAACTTTTTATATTTGTATTAGGTTAAAACAAATTTTTAACCATTCAACATCTAAATTTTTAAATAGAAATGACATTAATAAAATCGATATCTGGAATTAGAGGAACCATTGGCGGAAAAGTTGGAGATAACTTAACTCCAGTTGACGCTGTAAAATTTGCCTCCGCATATGGAACCTTTTTAAAACAAAATAGTTCTAAAGAAAAATTAAAAGTGGTTATTGGTCGTGATGCTCGTATTTCGGGACCGATGATTCACAATCTAGTAGTGAACACTTTAATTGGATTAGGAATTGACGTAATTGATTTGGATTTATCAACTACTCCAACAGTTGAAATTGCTGTTCCTTTAGAAAAAGCAGATGGTGGTATTATTTTAACAGCATCGCACAATCCAAAACAATGGAACGCGCTTAAGTTATTAAATGAAAAAGGTGAATTTTTAAATGGTGCTGATGGTGCTAAAATTTTAGAAATCGCCGAATCAGAAGCCTTTGACTTTGCTGATGTTGATTCATTAGGAGAAGTTACCGAGAACAACGCTTATATGGATATTCATATTGATGAAGTTTTAGAATTACCTTTAGTGGATGCTGATTTAGTAAAAACTAAAAAATTTAAAGTTGTAGTAGATGGTGTAAATTCATCTGGTGGTGTAATTATTCCAAATTTACTAGAACAAATGGGTGTTGAAGTTGTAAAATTGTATTGTGAACCAAACGGACACTTTCCTCATAACCCAGAACCTTTAAAAGAACACTTAGGTGATATTTGCAAACTAGTTGTTGAAGAAAAAGCTGATTTTGGAATTGTAGTTGACCCAGATGTTGATCGTTTGGCTTTTATATCAAATGACGGAGAAATGTTTGGTGAAGAATATACTTTGGTTGCAATTGCAGATTATGTTTTGAGCAAAACACCAGGAAATACTGTTTCTAATATGTCATCTTCAAGAGCATTACGCGATATAACTGAAAAACATGGTGGATCATATCAAGCAAGTGCCGTAGGTGAAGTAAATGTTGTGGAATTGATGAAGAAAACCAATGCTATTATTGGTGGTGAAGGAAACGGAGGAATTATTTATCCTGAATCGCACTACGGAAGAGATAGTATGGTGGGTGTTGCTTTATTTTTAACGTATTTGGCAAATCAAGACAAAACAGTTGCTGAAATTAGAGCTGGTTATCCTCAATATTTTATGAGTAAAAATAAAATTGAATTAACGCCTCAAATTGATGTAGACAATGTTTTAGCTACGCTAACTAATAAATACAAATCGGAAAACATATCAACTATTGATGGTGTTAAAATTGATTTTCCTACAGAATGGGTACATTTAAGAAAATCAAATACAGAGCCAATTATCAGAATATATACTGAAGCTCCAACACAATCTGAAGCCGATGTATTAGCTGAACGTTTTGTTAGTGAACTGAAAGTAATAGCAGGAATTTAATAAAAAAAGCCAGGATGTTTATCCTGGCTTTTTTTATTAAATTTATTTACCATGGCCTTTTCCGTGACCTTTGGCTTTTCCATTATTACCATGATTTTTTGCTTTTTGGTAATATTTAGATTTGTGCTTTTTAGCTTTATATTTTGTTTTATGCGAATAGTTGTAACGTTGCGGACTATCGCCATAAAAATCCAATTCTATTTGTGTACTTCTTCCAAGATTAATACCTACAAATACTGAAGGTACTTTTACACTTACAGCCCATTTACCATTATTAAAATAAATATAAACACCTTTTTGAATGTCATAGTACATATTTTGGTCAGGAAAGTAAATATGTCTTGTTTTAGCTCTATATCCGTGTGCTGGAGCCCATGGTGGTGGACCTTGAGAAAAAACATCTGTTGGAACTACCAACATAAACACTAAAATTAATACTCCAAAAATCGTCGCAGTCTTATTCTGAATCGTTTTCATAATTTTTAATTTTAACAATTATAATCCTAAATTAAACAATAATGTTGCCAAACAAAATTTTTAAGTTAGTAATTTAACTTGTTTTAACATTTTTTAGGAAAAAAGCGCCCTATTTAACAATGATTTTTTTAGTAGTTGTTTCTAAACCATTAGTAACCTTTACTAAATAAATGCCGCTAGGAAGATCTAAGAAAATTCGAACATCGTTTTCAAATTCTTGATTTTGAACCAATTGACCCGTAACCGTATAAATTTCAGCTTTAGAAGTTCCATTTAATCCAGAAACCATTAAATAATCTGATGCAGGATTTGGATAAACAGCTACTTTATTAGCTATTGGAGTTTGAGAGGATAAAGTAGACGACCATGGTTGTCCAAAATTTGCTCCGTAAATATAACTTGCTAAACTAGGATGATCAATAAAAGGATTACGATTCATTTGCCAAGTGAAGATATAATTATTTCTATTCATCTCAAAATCGTCACGAGGATCAGCTGTATGCCAATTTAACAAAGTAGCTAAATCACCTATTTGGTATGATGGGTTTGTTCCATCACCGTTACAAGCACCATTACATTCACTTGGATCACCATTCTGAATACTCAAACTTTCAAATCGAACAGCCATATAAAATAAAGCTCTAGCTACATCACCTCTCCATGAACCTTGCGTTCCTGCTGGTCCAGAATAAACAGTTGAAGTAGTAACAGTTCCGTAATTTTTATTATTTCTTGACGAATTTTCCTGGCCATTTTCGGCTCTAATATGATGTGCATCTGAAACACCATCAGTAGTTGTAAGAGGTCCTGTAGAATTCCAAACATTTATTCCATCAGCAGTATCACCCTGAGCTACCTCAAAACCTCCTCTAGATTGACAAAAAATGTGTTCTCTATTCCATTTTCCAACAATACTACTTGAATTTTGCTGATCAAGTTTATCCATTGGAGTTTCAACATACATACACCAAACTTGGTTATTATTCAACGGATTTCTATCTGAAGTTCTTAAAATTTCCCATATATCGGCATAACTATGCAATCTTACAACAGCAGGATTTGCAATTATGTTTTGCAATTCTTGTTTTAATGCATTTCCTGACAAACCTTCTAATGAATCATAATAACCTACAGGTGTTGTTGGTGTAACGACATTATATGTAGGATTTAAAGGTGTCCCCCATGGATCTGTTGTAAAATTGGCATCGTAAACTCTATAAATTGTATTGTTATTATAAGCCACATACCCTACTGGTAATGACTGTAGAACAAATTTCATTTCTTCATCACCTTCATCTAAACCATCATCCGTTATAATTATTCCTGCTTGAGTTGTTGTTTGCCCTACTGGAATTGTCACTGTTAATCCACCAGAAAAATCTGCCATATTAAAATTACCATTATTCAGAGTAAAATTCATTATTAGTGTTTCATTTTGAACGGGCTGACTTGTTGTAAAAATAAAATTAAAACTATTCCCTTCAGATAAAACTGGTTGTGATGTAGTGACTGTTATATAATTTGGAACAATACCACTTCCATCATTATTCATTCCAGGAGTTGGAGCTTTTACTTCATATGTTCCATCATTCTTTCTTTGAATCGATTGAGAAGTAACCAAGCTATTTACATTTTCATTTATACAAACAGTCAGATTAAAAATACCCATTAAATTAGTGGGATTTAGTTGAGCATTTTGAGTTCTATAGGCAATTGCGTCAACAACATTATTATTGGTAGCTAAGGTATTTAAAGGAAAATCAGTATCACTTCCTAAATAAAGAGCTATAACATCAGGACCATTTTGAACTGTTGCGTTTGGAAAAATTTTCAAAGGTGCTGGAACAACTTGATTGTTACCTAAATGAAAAATACCATTAAAATCGGTTTCAAATCCATCTAAATCAATTGTATAATAACTTAGACTATTAGTTTCATTGAAAAAAACCAAAACATATCCATCTAATGGAAAATTAGGTGTTGCAGATTTCAGTTCTACAAACTCAAGCTGATCTGTTCCTGGTGTATCTGTGTCGATCTCATTTATAACAATTTGAGATTGTATTGTAATTCCAAAAAAAAGGAATAATAGGGTGAGTAATTTTGGGGGCATAAAAACTAATTTTATCAAAAGTACGAATATAAATGTAAGATTAACAACATTATAGTATATTCTAAATTAATTTTAAGCTAATATTAATGCAATTGTACGAGTATTTTTATATTTTGCATCTGATTAAGCAACTTTTTAGTTTATTTGTCATCTAACTTATAAAAGCCCTTTTTAATTTGAAGCTAGTTTTAAAAATAATAGTTTTTATTTTCCCTTTTCTGATTTATTCGCAGCACGCATCAAAAATGACTGTACGAATTAATACAGAGGAAAAAACGCTTTTGGTTAAACAAGTTCTTACATTTAACAACTCAACTAAAGATACAATTAAACACATTATTCTTAACGATTGGAACAATGCTTTTTCATCAAAATCTTCAGCTTTAGCAAAAAAATATTCTGATGAATTTGTTAGAACATTTCATTTGGCAAGTGAAAAAGAAAGAGGATTTACAGATATTAAAACAATCGTTGATGAAAATTCTCAAATTATTGAATGGAATAGACCTAATGGTAAAGTTGATTTAGTAAAACTTCAACTAAACAAACCTATATTACCATTTTCAAAAGACACATATACTTTAATTTACTTAGTCAAAATACCTGATGCGAAATTTACAAGATATGGCTACGAAAGTAATGGTAGAATTTTGCTTAAAAACTGGTTTTTAAATCCATCTCGATACGAACACAAACAGTTTGTTTTGCAGAGCAATGAAAATTTAGACGATATCCCAAATGCTTTTTCGGATTTCGAAATCGAATTTGAACTTCCTACAAATTACAGTCTATCAAGTAATCTTTCGGAAATAAGCACAACGGAACTAACTGATTCTAAAAAAATAGTATTAAACTCTAAAAATAAGAGCGACGTTGCAATTGTTGTTCAACCAACAAACACTTATCAAACTTACAAAAATGAAATTATTGAAGTAAGTTGTGGTTTAGAAGATAATAGAGTAAAAGACATTGATAAAGCCATTATTTTTGATAGAGTTAGTCGTTTTACTGCTTCAAAACTTGGGTTGCCTTTAGCTACTAAAATTTTAATTACTCAAGAAGATTATGCTCGTCAGCCTTTTTATGGTTTAAACCAACTTCCTAGTTTTTTAAGTCCTTTTTCAAACGAATTAATGTTTGAACTAAAATTTCTAAAAACCTATTTAAACAATTATTTAAAGGAGAATTTAAACTTAAATCAAAGAAAAGATTATTGGATTTATGATGGAATTCAAGTGTTCTTAATGATGCAATATGCCGACGAATATTTTCCAGATTTAAAAATGACTGGAAATGTTGCTAACTTAAAAATTTTAAAATCCTATCATTTTATCAATCTTGATTTTAATCAACAATATAATTATTTATACATGTTGATGGCAAGAAAAAATCTTGATCAACCATTAAATGAGCCAAAAAACAAACTGATAAAATTTAACGAGCAAATTGCAAGTAAATACAGAGCGGGATTGAGTTTTAAATATCTTGATAGTTATCTTGGAAACGAAATTGTTCACAATACAATTAAAGAATACATTCAAGAAAATCAATATTTAGGAACAAATTCGCGTCAATTTGAAACCGTTATGCTGAAGAATAGTCCAAAAGACATCAATTGGTTTTTTAGAACTGTAATAGAAACACGTGATTTAATTGATTATAAATTTGGAAAAGTAACCAAAACCGAAGATTCAATTACGGTAAACATTAAAAATAAAACACATACAAACGTTCCTATATCATTATACCAACTAAAAGACAATCAGGTGATTAATAAAATATGGATTACTAATATTAAAACCGATTCTACTTTTGTAATTCCAAGATTAGCCGCCGATAAATTAACCCTTAATTATTATAATGAAGTTCCAGAATATAATTTGAGAAACAATTGGAAATCATTGAAAGGTTTTTTCTTCAACAATCGTCCATTTAAATTTATCTTTTTCAAAGATTTAGAAGAACCATATTACAATCAAATATTTTATGTTCCTGAAGTAGAATTTAATATTTATGACGGAATTGCATTAGGAATGCGAATTAATAATAGATCGATACTTAATAAACCTTTTTCTTTAAGTGCTACTCCAATGTTTTCAAGTAATACTGGTAAAATAGTTGGTAAATTTTCCGCAATTGTCGATGATAATGTTAGAGAAAAGGGAAATTTATATAACATTAGATATATGTTAACAGGTCATCGTTTCCATTACACAACTGATGCTTTCTATACAAATCTAGTACCAAGTATTCAATTTAGATTTAGAGATGAAAATTTAAGAAAAAACAAAAACGAATTCATACAACTAAGACAAGTTTATGTTAATCGTGATAAATCAGAATTTACTATTGATTCTAATACTGAAAATTACAATGTTTTTAATCTTAAATATGGTAATTATCAATCAGAAGGAACCAAGCATTATTCTTTATTAAACGATTTACAAATTGCTAATTCATTTGGAAAAGTAGCAACTGAAATTCATTACAGAAAATTATTTAAAAACAATCGTCAAATAGGTTTTAGATTTTTTGCTGGAGCTTTTATGTATAATTCTACAAATTCTGATTTCTTTAGTTTTGGCTTAGACAGACCAAACGATTATATGTTTGATTATGATTTATTAGGAAGAAGTGAAACAACAGGAATTTACAGTCAACAATATGTTTATGCAGAAGGTGGTTTAAAATCAAAATTTGACACTCGATATGCAAATCAATGGATGACAACATTAAATGGGACATTAAACATTTGGAATTGGATTCAAATTTATGGAGATGTAGGTATGTTTAAAAACAAATACCATAGCGCTAAATTTGTTTATGATTCAGGACTTCACTTGAACCTTGTACCGGATTATTTTGAGCTTTTCTTACCAGTTTACTCTTCAAACGGATTTGAATTAAACTCAAATAATTATGGTGAAAAAGTACGTTTTGTAGTTACACTAACTCCTAAAACATTAATTTCACTTTTTACTAGAAAATGGTTTTAATAGATTTTTATCTATTTAATTAACAATTCATCAACAAAAAGTTATTTTTAAATGAATTCATTGCGTTTTTCAAATTAAAACTATTGATAATTTAATAATAATTAAAAAAATATCATGCCTCCTATTGTTTTATAAGTCGTTTTAATTAAATTTGTTGAATTATCAATTTCGTATACTCGGCTTATGAAAACAGCAACAACATCGGAAGTAGTTTCTTTTGAAGATTTCAAAAAAGAAGTGATTAACGATTATAAAATCGCCAGAATCAGTAGAGAATGTAGTCTTCTAGGAAGAAAAGAAGTTTTAACTGGTAAAGCTAAATTTGGAATTTTTGGTGATGGAAAAGAAGTGCCTCAATTAGCACTTGCTAAAGCTTTCCAAAACGGAGATTTTCGTTCTGGTTACTATCGTGATCAAACTTTCATGATGGCAATTGGCGCTATGAATATTGAGCAATTCTTTGCTGGATTGTATGGTCATACCGATATCAATTTTGATCCAATGAGTGCTGGTCGTCAAATGGGTGGTCACTTTGCTACGCATTCGTTAGACGAAAATGGTAACTGGAAAAACTTAACACAACAAAAAAATTCGAGTTCTGATATCTCTCCTACTGCTGGGCAAATGCCGCGTTTGTTAGGATTAGCTCAGGCTTCAAAAATATACAGAAATGTTTCAGGAATCAACCAAACCAACTTCTCTGAAAACGGAAACGAAGTGGCTTGGGGAACTATCGGAAATGCTTCTACTTCTGAAGGTTTATTCTTCGAAACCATCAATGCTGCTGGTGTTTTACAAGTACCAATGGTAATGAGCGTTTGGGACGACGAATACGGAATTTCAGTTCACGCACGTCATCAAACAACTAAAGAAAACATCTCAGAAATTTTAAAAGGTTTCCAACGTGATGAAGAAAATAACGGTTACGAAATCTTACGTGTTAAAGGTTGGGATTACCCAGCTTTAGTAGAAACCTATCAAAAAGCATCGCAAATTGCGCGTGAAGAACACGTTCCTGTTTTAGTGCACGTAAGCGAATTAACGCAACCGCAAGGTCACTCAACTTCTGGAAGTCACGAACGTTACAAAAATGCAGAACGTTTGGCTTGGGAAGCAGAATTCGACTGTGTAGCTAAAATGAAAACTTGGTTAATTGAAAACAATATCGCTACTTCTGAAGAATTAGATGAGATTGATAGCCAAGCTAAAAAAGACGTTTTAGAAGGTAAAAAAACAGCTTGGATAAACTTTACAGCTCCAATTAAAGCTGAGCAACAAGAGTTGGTTGGTTTGTTAAATACCATCGCTTCACAAAGTGAAAACAAAGTATTCATCGAGAAAATTGCTAACGATGTTGCGTCAATAAAAGAACCAATTCGTAAAGATATTTTAGTTGCAGCTCGTAAAGTTTTGCGTATGATTATCAAAGAAAATTCTCGTGCTACTTTAGCTACTTGGATTGAAAATTATACGGAGAAAATCCAACCAAAATTCAGTTCGCACTTATTTTCGCAATCGGATAAAACCGTTTTAAAATCAAAAGAAGTAGCTCCAACCTATGACGCAACTGCTGAAGACGTAGATGCTCGTTTGGTGTTAAGAGATAACTTTGATGCTATCTTTTCAAAATATCCTGAAACCTTAATTTTTGGTGAAGATTCAGGAAATATTGGTGATGTTAACCAAGGTTTGGAAGGAATGCAAGAAAAATATGGAGAATTACGTGTTGCCGATGTCGGAATTCGTGAAGCTACAATTTTAGGTCAAGGAATTGGAATGGCAATGAGAGGATTACGTCCAATTGCAGAAATTCAATATTTAGATTATTTGTTGTACGCTATCCAAATCATGAGTGACGATTTAGCGACATTACAATATAGAACTGCCGGTCGTCAAAAAGCACCATTAATTATCAGAACTCGTGGTCACCGTTTAGAAGGTGTTTGGCATTCAGGTTCACCAATGGGAATGATTATCAATGCAATCAGAGGAATTCACGTTTTAGTTCCAAGAAACATGACCAAAGCCGCTGGTTTTTATAACACTTTATTAGAAACAGACGAACCTGCATTGGTTGTAGAATGTTTGAACGGTTACCGTTTAAAAGAGAAAATGCCAACTAATTTAGGCGAATTCAAAACACCTATCGGAGTAGTTGAAACGATTAAAACTGGAACTGATATTACATTAGTTTCTTACGGTTCTACATTACGTTTGGTAGAACAAGCAGCAAATGAGTTAGAATCAGTTGGAATTAGTGCTGAAATCATCGATATTCAATCGCTTTTACCTTTCGATATCAATCACGATATTGTGAAATCGGTAGCAAAAACAAATCGTTTATTAGTAATTGATGAAGACGTTCCTGGTGGAGCAAGTGCTTATATTTTACAAGAAATTGTAGAAAATCAAAAAGCCTACCAACATTTAGATAGCGCACCTCAAACCCTAACATCAAAAGCACACAGACCTGCTTATGGAACCGATGGAGATTACTTCTCAAAGCCTTCAACAGAAGACATTTTTGAGAAAGTATATGCGATTATGAATGAGGCAAATCCAACAAAATATCCAAGTTTATATTAAAAAATTTGTTTATTCGAAAATTAATTAGAAATATTTGCAACATACAATTAAGAACATGATTTCAATTTTAAACAATACTTGGTGGTGGTCTAACTTACGTCAAACGTCGTGAGCGAAACCTGCTATAGTATAATTTAATACCAAATACATAGAAAAGGCTTGTCAATCACGACAAGCCTTTTTTTATTGTCAAAAATCACATAATTATGAAAAAATATAAATTACATACCAATTACAAACAAATTCTTGCCGACACCATTACGCCAGTGAGTGTTTACCTGAAAATTCGCGATAAATTTCCAAATAGTATTCTTTTGGAGAGTTCTGATTATCATGCAAATGACAACAGTTTTTCGTACATCTGTTTCAATCCGATTGCTTCCATAAAAGTTGAAAATCAAAAAATTGAAATGAATTATCCAGATGGATTTTCAGAAATAATTCCAATTGATGCTGATGTTAATGTTGTTAAAGAAATCGAAAACTTTTCAAATCAATTTGAAACAGAAAAGTCAGATTTTAAATTCATAACACAAGGATTATTCGGTTATTTAGCTTACGATGCCATTCAGTATTTTGAGAAAGTTTCGATTGCTAAAAAATCAACAGAAAACGAAATTCCAGAACTATTCTATGCTGTTTATCAAAATATCATCGCGATTAATCATTTCAAAAACGAAGCGTATTTATTTTGTCATAGTTTTGATAGAAGCAATAATATCGCTGAAATTGAACAATTATTACAATCGAAAAATTTTGCTTCCTTTTCATTTCAAAAATCAGGAAACGGAACTTCAAACTTAACCGATGATGAATTCAAAAACTACGTTTCGTTAGCCAAGAAACATTGTTTACGTGGTGATGTTTTCCAATTGGTGTTATCTAGAAGATTTTCACAAGGTTTTAAAGGTGATGAGTTCAATGTTTATAGAGCTTTAAGAAGCATCAATCCTTCACAGTATCTGTTTTATTTCGACTACGGAAATTTCAAAATATTCGGTTCATCACCTGAAGCACAATTAGTAATCAAAAACAATTATGCCGAAATTCATCCTATCGCAGGCACGTTCAAACGCACCGGAAACGACGAACAAGATGCCGAATTAGCCAAAAAATTAGGCGAAGATACCAAAGAAAACAGCGAACATGTCATGTTGGTCGATTTAGCAAGAAACGATTTAAGTCGAAGTTGCCACGAAGTAAAAGTAGAAAAATACAAAGAAGTCCAGTTTTTCTCTCACGTGATTCATTTGGTTTCAAAAGTATCGGGAAAATTAAAAGAAAATCATACTTTTATGGAATTAGTTGCGAAGACTTTCCCAGCAGGAACATTAACAGGAGCGCCAAAAGTAAAAGCCATACAATTGATTGAAAACATCGAAAAAACCAATCGAAGTTTCTACGGTGGCGCCATAGGAGTATTAGATTTTGAAGGTAATTTCAATCATGCTATTATGATTCGTTCTTTTTTGAGTAAAAATCATACCTTACATTTTCAAGCTGGAGCTGGAATTGTAGAAAGTTCCTCCGAAGAAAACGAAATGCAAGAAGTGTACAACAAGTTAGGCGCTTTACAAAAAGCTTTAGATTTAGCAGAAAACATATAAAAATTCAAGAACAAGTTCAAGAACAAAAATCAAGTGCAAATTGTCAAGTCGAGCGTAGTAAAGTCTTTTTTAGATTTATATAATTTCTTAAATCTGTGTTCCAAAAAAAAGAACTTGAATTTTGAACTTGAATTTGCCCTTGAAATTGAAAAAAAATTAAAGAAATGAAAATAGCAGTTATAGACAATTACGATAGTTTTACATACAATTTAGTCCACTATTTAGAGGATTTGAATGCGAATATAACCGTTTTTAGAAACGATGAATTTGAGTTAAATGAATTAGAAAAATTCGATAAAATTCTACTTTCGCCAGGTCCTGGAATTCCTGATGAAGCGGGTTTATTGAAAGAGGTTATCAAAAAATATGCTTCAAGCAAAAGTATTTTCGGAGTTTGCCTAGGTTTACAAGCTATCGGAGAAGTTTTTGGTGGTACTCTAACCAATTTAGATAAAGTCTATCACGGTGTTGCTACTAAAGTCAAAAAAACTAATGACGACTTTATTTTCAATGATTTACCAAATGAATTCGAAGTCGGACGTTACCATTCTTGGGTAGTTGCCAACGAAAACCTTCCTACCGATTTAATCGTTACTTCTACTGATGAAAACGGTCAAATCATGTCGATGAAACATGCACATTTTGATATTCGAGGCGTTCAATATCATCCAGAAAGTGTCTTAACGCCTTACGGAAAAAAAATCTTAGAAAATTGGCTTAGCCATTAATTAGCAACAACATACACGCTTAATTTCCTACTTCACTAATACAAAATCAATGAAGTACAGCCCAACTTATATCCAATATTAAAATTACTGAAATGAAAAATATATTAAACAGATTAATTCAACACGAAATCCTAACCAAAGAGGAAGCCAAAGATGTTTTGGTCAATATTTCTTCTGGAAGTTACAATCCAAGTCAAATTGCAGCATTTATGACGGTTTACATGATGCGAAGCATTACCATTGAAGAATTAGCGGGTTTCCGTGAAGCTTTGTTAGAATTGTGTATTCCGGTTGATTTTTCCGCTTACAATACCATCGATTTGTGTGGAACAGGCGGCGATGGAAAAGATACTTTCAATATTTCTACTCTTGCCTCATTTATCGTAGCTGGAGCAGGAATTAAAGTCGCAAAACACGGAAATTATGGTGTTTCCTCCATTTCTGGTTCAAGTAATGTGATGGAAAAAATGGGTGTGAAATTTACTAACAATTCCGATTTCCTAATTAAATCCATCGAAGAAACAAATATTGCTATTTTGCACGCACCACTCTTCCACCCTGCTATGAAAAATGTAGGTCCGATTCGAAAAGAATTAGGTGTGAAAACGTTTTTTAATATGTTGGGACCAATGGTAAATCCATCTTTTCCAAAAAATCAGATGGTGGGTGTTTTCAGTTTAGAATTGGCTCGAATGTATGCTTATTTATACCAAAACACAACAACCAACTACTCTATTTTACATGGATTAAGCGGTTTTGATGAAGTTTCATTAACGGATGAAGTAAAAATTATTTCTAATACATCCGAACAAATCTTAAAACCAATCGATTTCAAACTTCCAGAATGTAAATTAGAAACTATCAAAGGAGGAACAACTGTTGATGAATCGGCTAAAATTTTCTACGATGTCATTTCTGGGAAAGGAACAAAACCTCAAAACAATGTAGTTTGTGCAAATGCAGCCATAGCCATTCAAACTGTAGAAAAATCAAGTTATGAAGACGCTCTTTTTAAAGCACAAGAAAGTTTAGCTAGCGGAAAAGCATTTGAAAAATTAAAAAAATTAATCGAAATAAGTAATTAATCATGAACATTTTAGATAAAATTATCGTCGACAAAAAAAGAGAAGTGCTAGTGAAGAAAAGTATTATTTCTGTAGCACAACTTGAAGCTTCAGCTTTATTTAATTCCAGAACGTATTCTCTTAACAAACTATTAAAAAATAGTGCTGTAGGAATTATTGCCGAACATAAAAGACGTTCGCCTTCTAAAGCGGAAATCAATAATAAACATAATGTAGAAGATGTTGTTTTGGGTTATCAAAATGCTGGTGTTTCAGGAATTTCAGTTTTAACCGATACTAAATACTTTGGCGGTAGTTTGGATGATTTATTATTAACAAAAGCTTCTGTTAATATTCCACTTCTTAGAAAAGAATTCATCATCGACGAATATCAAATTTTAGAAGCAAAAGCTAATGGCGCTGATGTTATCTTATTAATTGCAGCAGTTTTAACACAATCCGAAATCAAACAACTATCGGAATTTGCTCAAAGTTTAGGTTTAGAAGTTTTGCTAGAAGTACACAATTTAGAAGAACTTGAGAGCGCTATAATGCCAAGTTTAGATATGATTGGCGTTAACAATAGAAACTTAAAAACATTTGAAGTCAGTTTAGATTACAGCAAACAATTGGCATCAAAAATACCAGATGAATTTGTAAAAGTGTCCGAAAGTGGTATTAGTTCAGTTGATGCCGTTAAAGAATTGCAACAATTTGGTTATCAAGGATTTTTAATGGGAGAACATTTTATGAAGACTAATAATCCAGGATTAGCAGCACAAAATTTTATCAAAGAACTACTATTATGAAAAGAATACAACTAAAGATTTGTGGCATGAAATATTCCGATAATATTGAGAAAATTTCAGATTTAAATCCAGATTATATGGGATTTATCTTTTGGGAAAAGTCAAAGCGAAAAATGGAATTAGATGCAATTCCTGAAATTCCTGAAACAATAAATAAAGTGGGTGTGTTTGTAGATGCTTCCATTAATGAAATTAGTACTAAAATAAAACAATACCAACTTCAAACCGTACAACTTCATGGAAATGAAACGGTTAATTTTTGTAAAATGGTAAAAAGATTGGATGTAAAAGTTATTAAAGTTTTCTCTGTAAACAACGATTTTAACTTCAATAATCTAAAAGAATATGTTCCATTTATAGATTATTTTCTTTTTGATACTAAAGGAAAATTACCTGGAGGAAATGGCATTATGTTCGATTGGAAAATTTTAGAACAATATCCATTCTACAAGCCTTTTTTCTTAAGTGGTGGAATTGGAAAAACGGAAATAGATGCTATTAAAAAATTTTTCAAAACCGATGTTGCAAAAAATTGTATTGCTATAGATGTCAATAGTCGATTTGAAACAAAACCAGGTTTAAAAAGTGAAATTAAACTGAAAAAATTTAAAAAATTACTTTATGAAAACGAAATATAATGTTGATGAAAACGGATTTTACGGAAAATTTGGAGGTGCTTTTATTCCAGAAATGTTATATCCGAATGTAGAAGAATTAAAAGAGAATTATCTTAAAATAATGGTCGAACCTTCTTTTCAAGAAGAGTTTAACGATTTATTGAAACAATATATTGGACGCCCAACATCTTTGTATTTTGCAAAACGTTTGTCTGAAAAATACAATACAAAAATCTACTTAAAACGAGAAGATTTGTGCCATACTGGAGCTCACAAAGTCAATAACACTATTGGGCAAATTTTAGTTGCAAAACGTCTTGGTAAAAAAAGAATTATTGCCGAAACTGGCGCAGGTCAACACGGCGTGGCCACTGCAACGGTTTGTGCCTTAATGGGGCTTGAATGCATTGTTTATATGGGAGAAATTGATATTAAACGTCAAGCACCAAATGTAGCACGAATGAAAATGCTTGGCGCTGAAGTTCGTGCTGCGACTTCGGGTTCGAAAACCTTGAAAGATGCTACCAATGAAGCAATTAGAGATTGGATTAATAACCCAATTGATACTTTTTACATCATTGGCTCAGTTGTTGGACCACATCCATATCCTGATATGGTGGCACGTTTTCAAAGTGTGATTTCAAAAGAAATTAAAACCCAACTTCTGACACAAGAAGGCAAAGAAACTCCTGACTATGTAATTGCTTGTGTTGGTGGAGGAAGTAATGCTGCTGGAGCTTTCTACGAATTTTTAGACGAAGAATCGGTAAAATTAATCGCTGTAGAAGCGGCTGGACATGGCGTAGATTCAGGAGAAAGTGCTGCAACATCTGTATTAGGGAAAATTGGAATTATTCACGGAAGTAAAACTTTATTGATGCAAACCGAAGATGGCCAAATCACTGAACCTTATTCAATTTCAGCAGGTTTAGATTATCCCGGAGTTGGTCCACTGCACGCGCATTTACATGATGTAAAACGTGCTGAATTTATTGCCATAACTGATTCGGATGCCATGCAAGCTGGATTGAATCTTTCTAAAACAGAAGGTATTATTCCTGCTATTGAAACGGCTCACGCTTTTGCGGTTTTAGACAAAAAACAATTTCAACCTTCAGATATTGTTGTTATTAACTTATCAGGAAGAGGCGATAAAGATTTGAATACCTATATTGATTATTTTAAATTTATTGAATAGTAATTAGTGAAAAGTGATTAGTCAAAAACAAATAATATGAACAGAATTAATCAAAAAATACAAGAAGATAAAAAACTGCTTTCCATTTATTTCACAGCAGGATTTCCAAAAATAAACGACACCGTTTCCATTATTCAAGAATTAGAGAAAAACGGTGTTGATATGATTGAAATTGGTTTGCCTTTTTCAGATCCTTTAGCAGATGGACCAACCATTCAAGAAAGTTCGACAATTGCAATTGAAAACGGAATGACAACTTCATTACTATTAGAACAATTGAAAGACATTCGTAAAACCGTAGAAATTCCTTTAATCATAATGGGTTACTTCAATCCGTTGATGCAATTTGGAATGGAGAAATTCTGTCAAAAATGTGCTGAAGTTGGAATTGATGGATTAATAATACCTGATTTACCTTTACATGTTTATGAAACCGAATACAAAGCCCTTTTTGAAAAATACAACTTGAAAAATATTTTCTTGATTACACCTCAAACTTCAAACGTACGTATAAAACAAATTGACGCTATTTCGGATAGTTTTATTTATATGGTGAGTTCGGCAGCTGTAACGGGAAGTAAATCAGGTTTTGGTGAAGAACAAATCAATTATTTCAAAAGAATTTCCGATTTAAAACTAAAAAATCAGCAAATAGTTGGATTTGGAATTAAAGACAAAACCACCTTCAATCAAGCAATTGAATTTCAAAAAGGTGCAATTATTGGCAGTGCTTTTATCTCGTTTTTAAAGAATAATCCAGTTTCCAACATCAAAGAATTTATCAATAAAATAAAGTGATTTTAAAGTTAGTTAGCAGTATTTTTTTGTAAATTGTAACTTTTTGTAAAACTAATCGTATAATTAGAAAACAAACTGATAACTATGAACTTTCTCGAAAATTATGAGCCATTACTAAAGGCTTTCTGGTACATTGCATTGCCTGTAAGTATCTTTTTTCTATTGCAAACTATTTCTACTTTTATAGGTTTAAGTGGTTCTGAAACAGATGCTGATTCTCATGATGGTGATGGTGATACCCCATTTGAATTATTTACATTACGTAACTTAATTAATTTTTTGCTGGGTTTTAGCTGGACAGGAATTTCATTTTATGAATCTATCGAAAATAAAACTGTTCTTATTGGTATATCTGTAATTGTTGGGGTTTTATTTGTTGGGGTTTTCTTTTTCTTAATCAAGCAAATATTAAAACTTTCAGAAGATAATAGTTTCAAAATTGAAAACACTATCAACAAAACGGGTGAAGTATATTTGACCATTCCTGAAGCTAAATCTGGAAAAGGAAAAATCCAAATAAGTGTAAATGGTTCATTTCATGAATTAGATGCTATTACTAATTCTCCTGAAAAATTAGCTTCTGGAATTGCTGTAAAAGTAGTTGCGGTTGACCACAACTTAGTTATCGTAGAAAAAATCTAATCCTTTATTTATATGACACAAATCATTATTATTGTTGTAGCCGCTTTTGTGCTATTCGTAACTTTTGTGACCTTAATTTCGCGTTACAAAAGATGTCCTTCCGACAAAATTTTAGTAATTTATGGTAAAACTGGTGGCACATCGGCAAAATGTGTTCACGGAGGTGGTGCCTTTATTTGGCCTGTAATCCAGGATTATTCATTTTTAGATTTAAAACCAATTTCTATTGAAGCTAATTTAACCAATGCACTTTCTCGTCAAAATATTCGTGTTGATGTTCCTTGTCGTTTTACAATTGCGATTTCAACTGAAACAGACAGCATGAATACAGCAGCTGAGCGTTTGTTAGGTTTGCATCCAGAACAAATTCAAGAGTTGGCAAAAGATATCTTATTTGGACAATTGCGTTTGGTTATCGCAACCATGACAATTGAAGAAATTAACTCGGATAGAGATAAATTTTTGGATAACATTTCTAAAAACGTTGATTCAGAATTAAAGAAAATAGGATTAAAATTAATCAACGTTAACGTTACCGATATCAAAGATGAATCGGGTTATATTGAAGCTTTAGGAAAAGAAGCCGCTGCAAAAGCAATTAACGAAGCTAAAATTTCGGTTGCTGAGCAAGAGAAAATCGGGGAAACTGGAAAAGCAGTTGCTGATCGTGAAAAAGACGTTCAAATTGCAGAAACGCACAGAGATCGTGATGTTAAAATCGCAGTAACAAACAAAGACAGAGAAGTAAGTATTGCGGCAGCTTTTAGAGATGAAAGCATTGGTAAAGCTGAAGCACAAAGAGATACTCGTGTAGCAACTTCTGAAGCAAACGCGATTGCAATTCAAGGAGAAAATGAGGCAAAAATTGCCATTGCTCAATCGGAAGCTGCAAGACGTGAAAAAGAAGCAGAAGCATTACGTATTGCGTTAGCTTCTGAAAAAGTACAACAAGCAAAAGCATTAGAAGAAGCGTATCAAGCTGAACAAAAAGCAGAAGCCGCTCGTGCTGAAAGAGAGCGTTCTACACAAAATGCAAACATTGTAATTCCAGCAGAAATTGCGAAACAAAAAGCAGTTATCGATGCACAAGCAGAAGCGGAAAGAATTCGTGTTCAGGCAAAAGGGGAAGCTGATGCTATTTTTGCAAAAATGGAAGCTGAAGCAAAAGGTTTGTATGAAATCTTAACCAAACAAGCGGAAGGTTACCGTGAAGTTGTAGGTGCAGCTGGTGGTGATCCAACAAAAGCTTTCCAATTATTGTTAATTGAAAAATTACCTGAATTGGTTAAAACTCAAGTTGAAGCTGTTAAGAATATCAAAATTGATAAAATTACTGTTTGGGATTCAGGAAACAATACAGATGGTAATGGTTCAACAGCAAATTTTGTATCAGGTATGATGAAAACAGTTCCTCCTTTAAATGATTTATTTAATATGGCTGGTTTAAATTTACCAACGTATTTAAAAGGAGAAGATGTACCTAAAGATGTTACTAATTCTAACGATATTACTCCAACTGAAGAAGTGAAATAATCGTTTAAAGTTTTAATTTAGAAATCCCAAATTCCAGCTTAATGGATTTGGGATTTTTTTTAATGTTAAAAATCCGTAATAAAAAAACATTTTTAGCTACTAACTATTATATTTGTTTAAACTATTAATATAACCTAACCTAAAACTATGAAGAGAATATTGTTTTCAGGTGCTATTTTGACACTTTTATTAGCGAGTTGTTCTTCTGCTCAAACTACTCAAAATAAAAATGCAGATGCAGGCACATACATTAATACTATTAGTGCAGACGAACTAAGCAAACACTTACATATTGTTGCTGGGGATGAAATGCAAGGTAGAAACACAGGAGAACCTGGACAAAAAAAAGCGGGTGAATATTTGATTAATGAATACAAAAAAATGGGAATCAGCTTCCCTCCTGGAGCTACAGATTTCTATCAAAAAGTCCCTTCTGAATTCATGAAAAGAGGTTTTGCTCCTAAATTGAATGATTCAGAAAACATTTGGGCTTTCATCAAAGGTTCTGAAAAACCAGATGAAATTTTAGTAATTTCTGCGCATTATGACCACGTGGGAATGAAAAATGGAGAAATATTCAATGGTGCCGATGATGACGGTTCAGGAACTGTTGCTTTATTAGAAATTGCACAAGCATTTAAAGAAGCTCAGAAAAATGGAAATGGACCAAAACGCTCTATCTTATTTTTACACGTTACTGGTGAAGAACACGGATTACACGGATCTAGATATTACTCAGAAAATCCATTGTTTCCAATAGCAAATACAATTGCAGATATTAACATTGATATGATTGGTAGACGCGATACATTACATCCAAATACTAATAATTATGTATACGTAATCGGTTCTGATAGATTAAGTAGCGAACTTCATACAATTAATGAAGAAGTTAATGCAAAATACACTAAGTTAGATTTTGACTACAAATACAACGATAGAAATGATCCTGAAAGAATTTATTTCCGTTCAGACCATTATAATTTTGCTAAAAAAGGAATTCCATCTATATTCTTCTTTAATGGTGTACATGAAGATTATCACAAAGCAACAGATACTCCAGACAAAATTGAATATGACGCTTTAGCAAAAAGAGCACAATTGGCTTTTGCCTTGGCTTGGGAATTAGCAAATCGTCCTGAAAGAATAAAAGTTGATAGAGACGGTAAATAATTACGAATAAGAAAATTACGAATTATGATGTTAAAATAAAAAATCCGAGCAATGCTCGGATTTTTTATTTAATATTTAAGTTATTTAATCTTCTTTCAATTAAAAAACAAACATTGCTCTTTCGCTCATTAAATCATTAACTTCTTCCGCAACTTGTTCTAAAACAGCTTCATCAGTATGATTCATTAAAACTTTATCAATTAAAGCTACAACAGTCTCCATATCTTCTTCCACTAAACCACGTGTTGTGATAGCTGGAGTTCCCACACGAATACCCGAAGTAACAAATGGTGATTTATCATCAAACGGCACCATGTTTTTATTTACAGTAATTTCAGCTTTTACCAATGCATTTTCTGCATCTTTACCTGAAATTCCTTTATTTCTTAAATCGATTAACATCATGTGATTATCAGTACCACCAGAAATTAATTTGTATCCTCTTCTGTTAAATGCTTCTGCCATTGCCTGTGCATTTTTCTTCACCTGCATCGCATAACGGAAAAACTCATCCGTCAAACATTCTCCAAACGCCACCGCTTTAGCAGCAATAATATGCATCAAAGGTCCACCTTGATTTCCTGGAAAAACCGACATATCTAAAACATGCGACATCATTCTGATTTCTCCTTTTGGAGTAGTTAATCCCCAAGGATTTTCGAAATCTTTCCCCATCATAATCATACCTCCTCTTGGACCTCTTAATGTCTTGTGAGTAGTTGTAGTTACAATATGACAATGTGGAATTGGGTCATTCAATAAACCTTTAGCAATTAATCCTGCTGGGTGCGAAATATCCGCTAATAATAAAGCACCAACGCTATCAGCAATTTCTCTGAAACGTTTAAAATCCATATCACGAGAATAAGCTGAAGCTCCTGCGATAATCATTTTTGGTTTGTTTGCTGTTGCTATTTCTTGGATTTTATCATAGTTTAAAACACCTGTCTCCTCTTCTACCCCATAAAATACTGGATTGTATAATTTCCCTGAAAAGTTAACTGGAGAACCATGTGTTAAATGACCACCATGTGATAAATCAAATCCTAAAATAGTATCGCCAGGTTTTAAACAAGCTGCAAAAACGGCTGTATTCGCCTGAGAACCCGAGTGAGGTTGAACGTTTACATATTCAGCTCCAAATAAAGCTTTTGCTCTGTCAATTGCAATTTGTTCTACAATATCTACTACTTCACATCCTCCGTAATATCTTTTACCAGGATATCCTTCAGCGTATTTGTTGGTTAAACATGAACCTGCCGCTTCCATTACTTGGTCGCTAACAAAGTTTTCAGAAGCAATTAATTCAATTCCGTGAATTTGTCTATCTTGTTCGTCAAGAATTAGGTCAAAAATTTGTTCGTCGCGTTGCATTGCAATAAATATTCGTTAAAATTAGGTCAAAATTACGAAAAAGGTTTGTTACATTGCTAGATAATTTTATATTTGATTCATAATTTTTCAACAACAAACTAACAATATAAATATGCCAAATATTGCCAATGACCCAAAAAGAAAATCATGGATAAATGTTCCTGAAAACAGCGACTTTCCTATCCAAAATATCCCTTTTGGTGTTTTCATCACTAAAGAAGATGTCATCACTATTGGAACAAGAATTGGAAATTGCGCCATCGATATGGGTGCTTTACAACAATTAGGTTATTTTGAGGGTATCGATTTAACAGACGACATGTTCATGCAAGACACATTGAATGATTTTATTTCTGACGGAAAAAAAACATGGCGTTTAGTACGAAATCGCTTAGCTGAACTTTTTGATGAAACTAATCCCAAATTAAGAGATAACAAATCTCATAGAGAAGTTATTATTTTTAAAGTAGAAGACATTGAGATGCTTTTACCTGTTCAGATTGGAGATTACACCGATTTTTACAGTTCAAAAGAACATGCTACCAACGTAGGAAAAATGTTCCGTGACCCAGAAAATGCATTATTACCAAACTGGTTACACATTCCTGTAGGTTATCACGGAAGAAGTTCTACAATTGTTCCTTCAGGAATTCCGGTACACAGACCTTATGGACAAACCTTACCAAACGGAGAAACAACTCCAGTTTTTGGACCATCAAGATTAGTGGATTTTGAATTAGAAACCGCCTTCATTACTACCGATGCAAATTTAATGGGAGAACCAATTCCAGTAGAAGAAGCAGAAGAACACATCTTTGGAATGGTTTTATTTAACGATTGGAGCGCGCGTGATATCCAAAAATGGGAATATGTACCACTTGGACCTTTCTTAGCGAAAAACTTTGCTTCATCAATTTCTCCATGGATTGTAACTATGGATGCTTTAGAGCCATTTAGAGTAAAAGGTCCTGAGCAATCACCAGAGCCATTGCCTTATTTACAACAAAAAGGTGAAAAGGCATTTGATATCAATCTAGAAGTTTTAATTAAACCTGAAAATTCAGAAGAAACTGTAGTTTCACGTTCGAACTTTAAGTATATGTATTGGTCAATGGCACAACAATTGGCTCACCATACTATTAATGGCTGTAGAGTAAATTCTGGCGATATGATGGGAAGTGGAACAATTTCTGGACCAACAGAAGATTCTTTCGGTTCGATGTTAGAGTTAACTTGGGGCGGACAAAAACCATTGAAAATGAAAGATGGTTCAGAACGTAAATTCATCAACGACAACGATACTGTAATTATTAGAGGATTTTGTCAAAAAGACAATCTAAGAATTGGTTTTGGAGAGGTTTCGAGTAAACTTTTACCAGTAGTCGATTTAAAATTATAATCAACTTATTTTTAAAAATAAAAAACTCCAAAATTCACCTTTCGGAGATTTGTTTTTATAGCCTTGATGGAAATGGCATCCTTTTTGTTTTTGCTCTAAAAAAAAAGATAGAATGGACAGCAAGATAGAGCTCCAAAAAAGAGAACTATCCAATTAAATAGCTCCAAAAAAATTCTATATTTGCCTAAATTTCAAATTTTATGAGAAAAATTACTTTATTATTTTTATCGTTATTAATTGTTTCTTGCGGTGTGAAGCAAACTCAATCAATGCTTAGTAATGGCGATTATGATGGTGCTATAAATAGAGCTTTAGAAGGTTTAAGAACCAATAAAAACTCAAAAGGAAACCAAGATTACGTTTACTTGCTAGAAGAAGCTTTTGCTAAGGCAAAGCAACGCGATTTAGAATCTTTAAACTTATTAATAAAAGAAAATAATCCTTCAAACTACGAAAGAATATTCAATCTTTACACACAATTACACAATCGTCAGGAAAGAATTAAACCTATTTTACCTTTACAATTAATTAAGGAAGGTAGAAATGCTATTTTTCCTATGGATGACTATTCTGACGAATTGATTAGTAGTAAAAATAATCTTTCTGGATTTTTATATTCAAATGCTAAAAAATTATTGAGTTCAAAAAATAAAATAGATTTTAGACAAGCTTATGATGATTTAGCTTATCTAGACAAATTGAATCCTAATTATAGAGATGTTCGTGCGTTAATGGATGAAGCTCAGTTTAAAGGAACTGATTTTGTTCATGTTTATACTAAAAACGAAACCAATATGGTTATTCCAAAACGTTTACAAGACGATTTGTTAGATTTTAGCACTTATGGAATTAACGATAAATGGACTGTTTATCATAACAATAAACAAAAAAACATCAATTATGATTTTGGAATGATTGTAAACTTTAGACAAATTAATATTTCTCCGGAGCAAGTAAAAGAGAAACAATTTATCAAAGAAAAACAAATTAAAGACGGAACTAAAACATTACTTGATGCTAACGGAAATGTGGTCAAAGACAGTTTAGGAAATCCTATTAAAGTAGATAATATGAAAACGATTACTGTTAGTATTTATGAATTTACACAGTTAAAATCGTGCCAAGTTACTGCAAAAGTAGATTACATTGATTTTAGAACTAACCAGTTAATTGATGCTTTTCCTGTAACTAGCGAATTTATTTTTGACTATATCTACGCAAATTACAATGGTGATAAACGTGCTTGTGAAGAAACATATTACCAATATTTTGATCGTAGAGCTGTTCCTTTTCCAAGTAATGAGCAAATGGTGTATGATACTGGAGAAGATTTAAAAGCGAAACTAAAAGGTATTATTACCAATAATAAGTTTAGAAGGTAATTTTATAACATTATTAACTTAAGGCAGTATGATATATACTGCCTTTTTTTGTAACTTTATATGAGATTTTTAATTCAAAAACACTGATTTAAGACATTATGACTTGTTTTTTATCAAACAAACACTTAAAACAAGCCATTTTGACACATTTTAAACATTGGAACATATATTGAATGATTCTGCTTGAGAACAACAAACTATAGAATTATTTAAAAAATGAATATCAATAAATTTACAATCAAATCGCAAGAAGCTTTGCAACAAGCACAGCAAATTGCACAAAGTTTCGGGCAACAACAGCTCGAAAACGAACATATCTTTAAAGGAATATTGGAAGTCGATGAAAACGTAACTCCTTTTATCCTAAAAAAACTAAACGTTAATGTAGATCTTTTCAAAAAAGTCCTAGAAAGCACAATTCAAAGTTTTCCAAAAGTTTCTGGTGGTGATATCATGTTTTCTAGAGAAGCAGGTACAACCGTTAACGAAGCAGAAATTATTGCTAAAAAAATGAACGATGAATATGTTTCTATCGAACATTTAATATTAGCCATTTTCAAATCGAAAAGTAAAGTTTCTCAAATTTTAAAAGATCAAGGCGTTACAGAAAAAGGTTTGGAAGCAGCTATTGCTGAAATCAGAAAAGGAGAAAGAGTAACATCTGCTTCAGCTGAAGAAACATATAATTCGTTAAACAAATACGCTAAAAACCTTAATGATTTAGCTAAAAACGGAAAATTAGATCCCGTAATTGGTCGTGATGAAGAAATTCGTAGAGTTTTACAAATTTTAACGCGTAGAACTAAAAATAATCCAATGCTTGTTGGTGAACCTGGAGTTGGTAAAACCGCTATTGCAGAGGGTTTAGCGCATAGAATCGTAGATGGTGACGTGCCTGAAAATCTAAAAGATAAAGTGGTTTACTCGCTTGATATGGGAGCTTTGATTGCAGGTGCAAAATATAAAGGGGAATTTGAAGAACGATTAAAAGCTGTAGTAAAAGAAGTTACTTCTGCTGAAGGTGATATCGTACTTTTCATTGACGAAATTCACACGCTTGTAGGAGCTGGTGGTGGCGAAGGCGCTATGGATGCTGCTAACATTTTAAAACCTGCTTTAGCACGTGGAGAACTAAGAGCAATTGGTGCAACAACTTTAGATGAGTATCAAAAATATTTCGAAAAGGACAAAGCTTTAGAAAGACGTTTCCAAAAAGTAATGGTAGACGAACCAGATACAGAAAGTGCAGTTTCAATTTTACGTGGTATTAAAGAAAAATACGAAACACATCATAAAGTTCGTATCAAAGACGATGCAATTATAGCTGCTGTTGAACTATCGCAACGCTATATTACCAATCGTTTTCTTCCAGATAAAGCAATTGATTTAATGGACGAAGCTGCTTCTAAATTACGAATGGAAATCAATTCAAAACCAGAAGAATTAGACGTTTTGGATAGAAAAATAATGCAATTGGAAATCGAAATTGAAGCTATCAAGAGAGAGAATGATGAAACAAAGTTAAAATCTTTAGGATTGGATTTGGCAAATCTAAAGGAAGATAGAAACGAAATTTTCACTAAATGGAAATCGGAGAAAGATGTGGTTGATAACATTCAAAATGTAAAACAAGAAATTGAAGATTTCAAAATAGAAGCAGAACAAGCAGAACGAAATGGTGATTATGGAAAAGTAGCGGAAATTCGTTATGGAAAAATCAAAGAAGCTCAAGAACGCTTGGATAGTTTGCAAAAACAATTGGCAGAAAATCAAGCGGGAACTTCATTAATAAAAGAAGAAGTAACCCGTGAAGATATTGCTGAAGTTGTTGCCAAATGGACTAGAATTCCGGTAATGAAAATGCTTCAAGGCGAGAGAGAAAAATTACTTCGCTTAGAAGAAGAATTACACAGAAGAGTTGTAGGTCAAGAAGAAGCTATTGAAGCTGTTAGTGATGCCGTAAGAAGAAGTCGTGCTGGTTTACAAGACATGAAAAAACCAATTGGATCGTTCTTATTTTTAGGAACAACAGGTGTTGGTAAAACAGAACTAGCAAAAGCATTAGCCGAATATTTATTTGACGATGATAATGCCATGACTCGTATTGATATGAGTGAATACCAAGAGCGTCATTCGGTAAGCCGATTGGTTGGAGCGCCTCCTGGGTATGTCGGTTATGATGAAGGTGGTCAATTAACAGAAGCGGTGAGAAGAAAACCTTATTCGGTAGTACTGTTAGACGAAATTGAAAAAGCACATCCAGATACTTTTAATATTTTATTACAAGTTTTAGATGAAGGTAGATTAACTGATAATAAAGGTCGTGTTGCTGATTTTAAAAATACAATTATCATTATGACCTCGAATATTGGAAGTCACATTATTCAGGAAAAATTTGAGAATTTAAAAGGAGGAATCGAGGCTGCAACAGAAGCAGCAAAAACAGAAGTTTTAGGCTTATTGAAACAAACTGTTCGTCCTGAATTTATAAATCGTATTGACGAAATTGTAATGTTCACTCCGCTTACAGATACCAACATCAAAGAAATAGTAGGCTTACAATTAAAAGGAATTATAAAAATGCTAGAAAATCAACAAATTGTCATGGATGCTACGCCTGAAGCAATTGATTATTTGGCTAAAAAAGGATTTGATCCTCAATATGGGGCAAGACCAGTAAAAAGAGTTATTCAACGCGAAGTTTTGAATCAGCTTTCTAAAGAAATTTTAGCTGGAAAAGTCACTACAGATAGTATTATACTTTTGGATAGTTTTGACGGACAATTGGTTTTTAGAAATCAAACTGAGCTAGCAAAATAAATTCAAAAACGCAATACCCCTGATCCATGGGTAAATAATGGGTTAAGTTTGTTTTAGTTTGGGAAACACCGATTTAATCATGAATCGGTGTTTCTTTATTTAACTAGTTTCTTTTAAAAGTAGTTCGAATAATATCATTAGGAAATACCACAACACTTTCTGCACCTGATTTTGAAACCGAGGCTACTCCAAAATAATAATTATCAATAACAATTCCTTGTAGTTCAAAAGTATCAACATCACCTACAAAACGACTAAATTCCCATTGAGGAGAAGTTGTTAATCGCCAATATATCTTATATCCAATACAATTTTCGTCGGAAACTTTATCCCATTTTAATTTCGTATTTGGTTGCACAATCCCTCCTATTCTAACATTTTTAGGCTCAGGAGTTGCCCAAGCCAAACTAGCCAAAGTAATTGCGTTAACAGCTGTTAATTTATTAGCATATTCAAAATTAACGCCTTCAATTACATCGCCATATTTAATTCCGTTTTCAGTTCTCAAATCTTGATGCTGACGATTATAATTTTCATGTGCTTCCATGATTCGCACTCCGGAAAAACCTAAATCATTGAAAGGTCTGTGATGCCCTCCTCTACCAAAACGATCCAATCTATACACCATCATCGGATTCAATTCAGGCATATAAGTAGTTGTCAATTTATGAATATATCGTGCTAACTGTCTTGAAATTCCATCGACTTCTCCACCATAAAATCGTCTATTACTTTTCTCTTTATCGGTTTCTGTAATTGGAGTTGGCTCAGAAAATATTCGAAAAGTTCTATTATCAATTACACCATCAACTCCTTCGATATTTCCAATCATATCGTTATTTAAAACCCCGATTATGTCCCAATTATTTTTTTTTGCATATTCCGCAAAACCTTTACCTCCAAACAGACCTTGCTCCTCACCTGATAATCCCAAGTAAACAATATTGTAATCAAATTTATACTTTGATAAAACCCTTGCTGCTTCAATTGTTCCTGCCATTCCAGAAGCATTATCGTTTGCACCAGGAGCATCTTTTGTGAAATCTATTGGATCAGAGTTTCTACTATCAATATCACCCGTCATAATAACGTAACGATTGCTGTTTTTTAAACCTCTTTGAACTGCTACAACATTAACAATCCAAGTGTCTTTTGGAACTCTTTCTCCGTCATTTGTAGTAACAAAGTCTTTTTGATAAAAAACTTCTAAGCAATTGGAACATTCTTTTGAAACCTTTTCAAATTCCGATTTAATCCATCTTCTAGCAGCTCCAATACCTCTTTTATTTGAGATGGTATCGCTAAAAGTATTTCTCGTTCCAAAATTGGCTAGCGTTTTTATATCACTTTCAATTCTTTTTGTTGAAACTGAATTAATTATATCATAAATTCTTGAATCAGTTTGAGAAAAACCAATCTGAATAAATAATATAACTAGAATTAAATTAAACTTTTTCATGTGCTTTTTTTTCAAATTTAGTAATTCAAATTTTGAAATACATCATATTTTTAAAACAAAACTCAAAAGATTCGTTAATTACATTTCATCTATTTTCGGATTAAATTTTTAAACAAAATCAAATATTACCTGATAATAATTATTTTTACCAAAAACTAACCAAAAAACTACCATGTCAGATTTTACTTTTCAAGAAAAACTAAAACACTTATTATCATTTCCAGTTATTGTAGCCGCACTAGGCTATTTTGTTGATATTTATGATTTATTACTTTTCGGAATTGTGCGCGTTCCTAGTTTAAAAGATTTAAATTTAGATGTCGATACTGCAGGAACTTTAATTTTAAACTTTCAAATGGTAGGATTACTTCTAGGAGGTATTTTATGGGGAATTCTGGGTGACAAAAAAGGAAGACTTTCTGTGCTTTTTGGTTCTATTTTAGTTTATTCATTAGCCAATATTGCTTGTGGATTTTTACCAAATTTTCCATTTGAAGACAAAACGATGCTTTATGCTTGGTTACGCTTTATTGCTGGAGTTGGTTTGGCAGGCGAATTAGGCGCTGGAATAACTTTAGTTTCTGAATCTTTACCAAAACAATTGCGTGCTATTGGAACCTCTATTGTTGCAGGATTTGGACTGCTTGGAGCAGTTGTAGCGCAACTAACCGTAGAATTAGCCGGAGATTGGACAATTGCCTATTATATTGGTGGAGCTTTAGGATTAATGCTATTAGTTTTAAGAATTAGCGTTGCTGAGTCTGGGATTTACAATGATATTAAAGATGATACATCAATTAAAAAAGGAAACTTCTTTTCATTTTTTACCAATTGGAATCGTTTTGTAAAATACACAAAATGCATTGCAATTGGTTTGCCTACGTGGTATTGTATTGGAATTTTAGCTGTAATGGCCAATCAGTTTGCGCCAGTTATGGGAATTTCAAGTATTCAACCTGGAAAAGCAATAATGTGGGCTTATATTGGAATCTCAATTGGTGATTTTGCTAGTGGTTTTATTTCACATTGGTTAGCTTCTCGAAAAAAAGCAATTTTTTACATGATGCTTTTTACTATTGTTGGAGTTTGTTTGTTATTATTTAAAGGAGCAAAATCTGAAAACATGTATTATTTCTATTGTGCTTGGCTTGGCTTAGGAACTGGCTACTGGGCTATGTTTGTGACTGTTGGAGCAGAACAATTTGGAACCAACATAAGAAGTACAGCTACAACAACAATCCCTAACATGGTAAGAGGTTTACTACCAGTTATGCTTTTAGCTTTCGATAGCTTAAAAATTAATAACGGAGTTATCGTTGCGGCAGCCATAGTTGGTTTATTTGCATTTGGCTTAGGCATCTACTCTACTCTAACAATTGCAGAAACTCATAACAAAGATTTAGATTTCAACGAATAATTTGATTAAATTTGGTTAACTATTCTAATTACTTCAAAAACATATTAAACTTTTAGGCTTAAAAAAAGCAACTTAACTAAATGAAAAAACTACAACTTTACACTATTCTATTCTTTTTAGGTTTAGTAATTTCCGGAATTAATCCAAAAGAATATTTCACTTGGTTTTTAGAAGTTTTACCTGCAATAATTGGTTTTACAATCTTGGCTTTCACTCATAAACGTTTTAGATTTACTAATTTCACTTACTTTTTCATATTAATTCATTGTTTTATACTCTTTTGGGGTGGGCATTACACGTATGCCGAAGTTCCACTTTTTGAATGGATAAAAGAAGCATTTGAGCAAAGCAGAAATAATTACGATAAAGTTGGTCATTTCGCTCAAGGCTTTGTACCAGCAATAATTGTGAGAGAATTGTTCATTCGTAAAAATGTAATTGCAAATAAGAGTTTCTTTAATTTCATAATTGTATCTATTTGTTTGGCTATTAGTGCCGCTTATGAATGGTTAGAATGGGGAGTTTCATTATGTACAGGTGAAGGTGGCGATGCTTTTTTAGGAACTCAAGGCTATATTTGGGATACACAATCTGACATGCTCTATGCAACCATTGGAGCAATTTGTATGATTGTGTTTCTAAGTAAATTACATGACAAAGCTATTCAAGAGCATATTCAAGCTCAATAACAAAATTCAAATAAAAAAATAATGCTAGAACTAAACTACTCGCCTTTCCCTATACTGGAATCAGAACGATTACGATTCAGAAAACTAACAGATTCAGATGCTAATGAAGTTATTGCTCTTAGAGGAAGCAAAGAAAATATGCAGTTTATTCCAAGACCTTTAATCACCAATACTGAAGAAGCATTAGCCTATATCAAAATGATAAATGACAAAATTGATGAAAATACGGATATCAATTGGGCTGTAACAGAAAAAGGTTCTGATAAATGCATCGGAATAATGGGATTTTATCAAACACAACCTGAGCATTATAGAACTGAGTTGGGTTACATGATAGTTGCTGAACACAATGGAAAAGGATATGTTACCGAAGCGGTAAAAACACTATTAAATTTTGCTTTTAACACTCTTAATTTCCACTCTATTGAAGCCGTTATCGATTCAAGACATGTTGCTTCGGAACGCGTTTTACAAAAAAATGGATTTGAAAAAGAAGCGCATTTTAAAGAGAATTTTTATTACAACAACGAGTTTACGGATACTGTAATTTACAGTTTATTAAAACGTAATTTTAAAAAATGATAATCACAATTTCAAATTCAAAAATATCAGCTTCAATTAATTCAATTGGTGCCGAATTAATTCGTTTAGAAAAAGACAATAAAAATTACATTTGGACAGTTGATGAAACCTATTGGAACAAAACATCACCTATTTTATTTCCAATTGTAGGTCGATTAAAAAATGATTCCTATTCGGTAAACAATACAACTTTTGAATTACCTCGACATGGATTTGCTAGAAATTATGATTTTCAGATTGTAAACCAAACCGAAAATTCGGTGCTTTTTCAATTAGAAAGCAATTCGGAAACTTTAAAAAACTACCCATTTGATTTTCAATTGCAATTAGAATATGTATTAGAAGGAAATTCCTTAAAAATGAATTATTCGATTGTAAATAAATCAAATGAAACAATGCCTTTTTCAATTGGAGCACATCCTGCTTTTACAATAGAAAATAACTTTTCAGACTATTCTTTACGTTTTAATAAAGACGATAAATTCATCTCGTACGAATTAGAAAACGAACAATTTAACAACACTTTCAAAGAAATCAATTCAGAAAACAATGCCATTTCATTAGATTATTTGCTTTTTGAAAAAGATGCTTTGGTATTTAAACATTTAAACTCTGACGAATTAACCTTGCTGAAAAACGGACAAGAAGTTCTATCAGTTCAATTTGAAGGTTTCCCTTATTTAGGAATTTGGACAAAACCAAACGCTCCTTATTTGTGCATTGAACCTTGGTGTGGTTTAGCAGATAACGTGAATCATAATGGAGAACTTTCTAAAAAAGAAGGCATTAATTTATTAGAAAAAGATGCTGTTTTTAAAAGAACAATGACAATTAAATTATAACAAACCGTTATACTTTCTAACAAACCATTCTGTTGCTAATGAAAGAACAGCAATGATTAGAAGCCAAATCCAATCGATAAGTGGTGATTTTTTGATGGTTTCTTTTTGTGTTGGAATATAGTTTTCATTTTCAATCAAATTTTGAATCAATTTCTCTATTTGATTTGGGTAATAAACCGTTCCATTTGTATTAGCAGCCAATTGTTCTAATCGGCTTTTGTCTGGATTTACAAATTGTTTTTCAATTTCAAAATCTAAAACTTCAAAAGTTCCTGAAAAACTAGTATTGGATTGTATTTCAGAAACTTTAAAAGTATATAAACCAGCTTCTAATCCATCTAAGTTTACTTTATAGGAATTATTCGATTTCAATAAATCGTATTTTTTTGATGCGTTGGTTTTCGAATTTACAACTTGAATAGTTAGTTGGGCTTTTTCATCAAACTCATAGTTTTTATTGAAATATTCTGCTGTTATTTCTATGCTTTCACCAGCGTTATAAAAACTTTCGTAAGTAACATTCAAATTCTTTTTTGAAGCATTTGAAACCAAAAACTGAACAATCTTATCTGTAAACAAATCAAAGTCTTCAAAAGATTTCTTTGACAAATGATTTTCTAATCGCCATTTCCAAATGTTTTCTCCAAACAAATAAGCACTTCTTTTACTACCATTTTCTGTAAATGTTAGTAAAGGATTTTGAAGTTGCACATTCCTAATTCTAGCGGAAAGTAAGGTGTTAACTTTACCTTTTACTGCAATAGTTCCAAAATTATTTTCTAAAGGTGGAAAATTTTCAAAACCAATACTGGATTGGGCAAACAAATTAAAACCTGATTCATAAGTAGCCAAATAATCTTCTTTTTGAGCAGATAATTTAAACAAGAAATCGTCTTGAATTTGATTTAGAAAACCAAAATCTGTTGCTGTTCCTGTAATCAAAAATGTATTGACTTGAGCGACTTTATTTTGATCAAAAATTGGTTTAAAAGTAGTATTTGGCTGATAAAAAATTAAAACATTGTAATTCTGTAAAGACTTAACTTCAGTTGGTTTAAGAATGGTTACTTTGCGTTGTTGATTTTGCTCAATACTTCTTTTTAAAGCACCTAAATCGGGATGATTAATTGCTGAAATTAATGCAACTTCACTTCGTTGATCAATAACTTCAACAGCAAAATTCTTAGTATTATTAATCTGATTTTTCTCTTTGATATTAGAAGAAATCGTGGCTTTAAACTTTGCAATTCCAACTTTATCGGCATTTAACAATACAGAAACCGATTGTGCTTTTTTATCTTTCGAGAAATTAACTACTTGTTTATGAATGGTTTGATTTCCATTTTGAATAGCAAAAGTGGTTGAAATCGACTCATCCCCATTGTATTGTAAAAATACTTCAACCGGAAATTTATTCTTTAAAAAAGCATATTTATTTACGTTGATTTGGTTAATCTTCAAATCAAAAACAGTAGTCGTATCACCTAAAACAACTGGTAATACATTTGTGTTTTCTTGAAAACTAAACACATAATCATTTCCCATAGTTTGATTTCCATCTGTAAATAAAACTATCGGATAATTTACATTTCTATATAATTGTTTTAAGTTTTTGGCAACTCCATCAATATGAGATTGCTTTCCTTTAAAATCAAGAGATTGTAAACTATTGAATTCGTTATCGAATGAAAACAATTGCACATCATATTTTTCATTAATTGCATTATTCTCTGCAATCTTTTTATATAATGATGAAGCATCTTCTGTTGCTCTTAATTCAGAAATCGACTTCGAATTATCAACGACAATTGGTAATGGTGTTTTCTTAATTTCGGTTGTTTTTCTACTGATAATTGGGTTAATCAGTAATAAAAAGATAGAAAACAACGATATAAAACGTAAAAAAGCCAAAAACCAATACAATTTTGATTGATTTTTGACTTTATATAAATATTGGTAAAACGACAATCCAACAGCAACAGTTACTGATAATATAAGTAGTAAAATTGTGTTTATTGTCATTATTAAGTATAACTATTAAGTAAGCATTCCTCCATCAACATTAAGAACCTGACCCGTAACGTAAGCACTCATGTCTGATGCTAAGAAAACACAAACATTAGCTACATCTTCTGGAGTACCACCTCTTTTTAATGGAATAGATTCTCTCCATCCTTTAACTACTTCTTCGTTTAATTTAGCAGTCATTTCAGTTTCAATAAAACCAGGAGCAATAGCATTGCAACGAATGTTTCTTGAACCTAACTCTAACGCAATAGATTTTGTAAATCCGTTCATACCTGCTTTAGAAGCTGCGTAATTTGCTTGACCAGCATTTCCTTTTACTCCTACTACACTACTCATATTTACAATTGATCCTTTACGATTTTTCAACATGATTTTTTGCACTGCTTTAGTCATGTTAAAAACTGATTTTAAGTTAATTGCCAATACATTATCAAAATCTTCTTCTGACATACGCATCAACAAATTATCTTTAGTGATTCCGGCATTGTTGATTAACACGTCAACTGTACCAAATTCAGCCACAACATCATCAACTAATTTTTGCGCTTCATTAAAATCTGCAGCATTTGATTTATATCCTTTTGCTTTAATTCCTAAAGCATTTAATTCATTTTCTAACGCCATTGCAGATTCAACAGATGAACTATATGTAAACGCAACATTAGCACCTTGCTCTGCAAAAACTTTTGCAATTCCGCTACCAATTCCACGGCTTGCACCTGTAATAATGGCAACTTTTCCTTCTAATAATTTCATGGTTAATATTCGTGTTAGTTTGTTTATAATTAAAGTTCAAATATAGGAATATTTTAAAGTATAAAAAAAGCAGGCTCATAATTAAACTTTTTTATTAAATGTTGTCTTACAATTACTAACCTAAAACTAACTCCTATGAAAAACCAAATCATTATTAGTCTTTTGACTATTTGTGGATTAACATCTTGTAGTAATAATTCTGATGATAATTATGAAGCGATTCCTCAATACCCTTTTGTAGAAGCCAAATTTGGTTCGTCTGTAGATCTAGAAAATTTAGCAAACTATGCAAATCAGTCCACTCAAGCCTATATTATTAAAGATAATTCGTTAGGAAACACAATTACAGATGCTGAAGCTACTTAGGGACGCGTTTTGTTTTATGACAAAAATCATTCTTCAAACAATACTATTTCTTGTGCAAGTTGCCACAAACAAGAGTTTGCTTTTAGTGATTCAAATGTTGCTAGCACAGGAGTTAACGGCACAACATGCAGGCATTCTATGCGTTTGATTAATTCAAGATTTGCAACAGAAACTAAATTCTTTTGGAACGAACGAGCTTTAAACCTAGAAACTCAAACCACCATGCCAATTAAAGATCATGGAGAAATGGGCTTTAGTGGTGAAAATGGTGATTTATCATTTAATGATTAAATTACAAGATTAAGTGCAATTGGATACTATAAAGAACTTTTCAAATTTGTTTATGGAACTGAAGAAATTACTGAAGTAAAAATTCAAAATGCATTAGCGCAATTCATAAGAAGTATTTAATCTTTTGATTCAAAGTACGATACTGGAAGAGCTTTAGCTACAAATGATGGACAACCTTTTTCAAATTTTACTGCTGAAGAAAACCAAGGAAAAAATTTGTTCTTGACTCCACCAGTATTTAATACAAGCGGCGTTAGAACAAGTGGCGGTTTAGGTTGTGGTGGTTGTCATAGAGCACCAGAATTTGATATTGACCCAAACACATTAAACAATGGCATAATAGGAACTATTGCTGGAACTGGAATTGATACTGGTAATACAAGAGCTCCATCACTTCGTGATTTAGTTAAAACTGATGGAACTACAAATGGACCTATGATGCACACAGGTGTTATAACTACTTTACAAGCGGCAATTGGACATTATGGAACCATAAATATCGCCCCTGGAAATAACAACTTAGACCCTAGATTAACTTCAGGAGGAATTGGACAACAATTGAACTTAACAGCTACTGAAGTTAATGCAGTTATTGCCTTTCTAAAAACATTATCTGGAACTGATGTTTACACCAATACAAAATGGTCGAATCCATTTAATTAAAAAAAAATATACAATTATACTAATCTTATAAGACCTCATCAGAGGTCTTTTTTGTTAAAATTACGTTAATATCATTTTTAAACAAATGTTTAATTTAAACAAATGTTTAATTTTGTGCAGTAAATTTCATATTATGATATTAAGCGAAAAACAAATACATATTATAGACAAATCGGAGAAGCTATTTGCTGAAAAAGGATTTGATGGTACTTCTATTAGAGATATTGCGAAAGCAGCAGATATTAATATAGCTATGATATCCTATTATTTTGGTTCTAAAGAAAAACTTTTAGAAGCAATTGTATACTATAGAATATCTGCATTAAAATTGTTATTAAACAGTTTAACAACTGAAGAAATTCATCCACTAGAAAAGATTAATCGTCTTATCGAATTTTACATTTCAAGAATTCATCAAAATAAAACGATTTATCAAATTATTCATCACGAAATAAGTAACAACAAACGTGAATTTGACTTAGAATCATTCAAACAAATTAAGATTGATAACATCCGAATTTTAGCCCAAATTATAAAAGAAGGTCAAGATTTAGGCATTTTTAAAGATGATATTCAAGTAGAATTAATTCCACCAGTTATCATTGGTACACTTACACAAATGAATATAAATCAGCATTTTTACAGTGAAATTCTAGGTTTAAAAAATGATGATGACTTTGAAAACTACATAAAAACAACCTTTACTGATTTTATAAAAAAAACAATTAACTCATTAATTTTAAAATAATTAATATGAAAAAGAAAACAACAATCCTTTTGGGATTACTCATGAGTTCTTTGTTTGTCTTTTCACAAGAGCCAAAAAAATTGAGCTTGAAAGAAGTAGTAGAATTGGCTACAACCAAAAGTAATCAGGCAAATTTAGCCATTTTGAAAAAACAAACAGCTGAAGCAGAAGTAATTCAGGCAAAAAACAAACAGTATCCAAATCTTACATTATCAGGTCAATATCAAAGAATTTCTCAACCTAATATATCGTCACCAGTTTTATTTCAAGGAGGCGGTTCGGGTGAGTCTTTTGGAAACATAAACCAAATATTATTAGGAAATGCCAATGCTTCAATTCCACTTTTTAATGGTTTAAAGATTAATCAAAATATAAAAGCTCACGAAAATCTTTTACAAGCTGAGATTGCTCAAGAAAACCAAACAAAAGAAAATCTAGCTAACTATGCCATTGCGTTGTATTTTAATATTTATAAAACGCAACAAACCTTAACTATTTTAAATGATAATTTAAAAAGTGCGCAACAACGAGTTACCGATTTTAAAAATTTGGAAGACAATGGTTTACTTGCGCATAACGATTTACTAAAAGCACAATTACAAGCATCAAACATTGAACTTTCTATCGAAAAAAGCAAAAAAGACATTAATGTTTTAAACTATAAATTGGCTTCAATTTTAAATTTAGACGAAAACACTTCGTTCGATATTGTAAAAGAAGATATAGAACTATTAAATGTAGTACAAACTTCAAATTCATCTATTGAAAGATCTGATTTAAGCGCTTTGAATCATCAATTTGAGGCAAGTAAAAACCAAATAAAAATTGCACAAGGAAACTATTTTCCTTCAGTTAATTTAATTGGCGGTTATGTTGCTGCAGATATTCACAACTTTCTTACGGTAACAAATGCTATGAATTTTGGTGTTGGCGTTTCATACGATTTAAGTGGAATTTTTAAAAACAACGCTGAAGTTAAAATCGCTAAAAGTAAATCTGAAGAAGTAAAATTTTCTACTTCAATTCTTGAGAAACAAATCAATGAAGAAGTAAAAAATGCTGAAGAAAATTACTTATTAGCTCAAAAACAATTTAATGTGTACCAAAAAGCAGCCGAACAATCTGATGAAAATTACAGAATTGTAAAAGATAAGTATGATAACGGGCTATCAAGTACAAACGATTTATTAGAAGCTAATGTAGAACAAATTCAAGCTTCAATCAATGAAACGGTATCACAAGCTGATATTCTTCAAAAATATTACGAATTACAATACGCAAAAGGAACGCTAATAAAAACTATCAACTAAAATGGAAAAGAAAAAAGAAACAAATAAAAAATTTACAATTATCCTAATTGTTTTAGTAGTATTAGGAGTTGTTTATGGAGGATATAAATATTTTCATTCTCAAGCACATGAAACTACAGATGATGCGCAAATAGAACAAAATATGGCTCCAATTATCCCAAGAGTTTCGGGATATATCAAAAAAATCTATGTTACAGATAATCAAAATGTAAAAAAAGGTGACACTTTATTTACAATTGACAATATCGACTATTTAGTAAAAGTGGAAGAAGCGCAAGCAGCATTAGTAGCGGCTCAAGGAAGTTTTGAAGTTTCAAAAGCCGATGTTGGTAGCGCAAATGCAAACGTTTCTGTTTACGATGCAAATGCTAAAACTGCTTATAGTTCAATTGAAAATGCTAAAGTGAAATTATGGAGAGCACAAAACGATTTTGAAAGATTTGAGAAATTATATGCAAATAAATCAATTACAAAGCAACAATATGAACAAGCTTTAGCTGCGAAACAAGTTGCAGAAAACGAATTAAAAGCTTTACAACAACAAAAAGCGGCTGCTGATTATCAAAAAAATGTTTCGGTAACTAAAACATCTGTGGCTAATAAACAAACAACTGTAGCTGAAGCAAACATTAAAAGAGCTCAAGCACAGTTAGATGCGGCTAAATTAAATTTAGGTTATACTGTTGTAACAGCTGCTGTTGACGGACAAGTTTCGACAATTGATTTACAACCAGGACAAATGGTGCAAGCAGGACAATCTTTATTTTATATTATTAATTCAAGCGACGTTTGGGTTGTGGCTAATTTTAAAGAAACACAATTAAACAAAATGCGCTTAGGTCAAGAAGTAGAAATTAAAGTGGATGCTTATCCCGATTATACTTTTGTAGGCGAAATTACATCATTCTCTCCTGCTACAGGTTCTCGTTTTTCGCTTTTACCTCCAGATAATGCAACTGGTAACTTCGTAAAAACAATACAAAGATTACCTGTTAAAATCAGTTTAAAGAACACTAACGATAAAGAAAAAGTAAGTTTACTTCGTGCCGGAATGAACGTAGATGTAGACGTACACTTAAAATAATTTATGAGCGCATCAGGAACATTACAAAATGACGATTTAGTACTATATGGTATAGATAGGGTAATTATTACTATTACTGCTGTGTTGTGTGCTTTATTGGAAATTGTAGATACTACCATTGTTAACGTAGCTTTAAACGACATGCGTGGAAGTTTAGGAGCTACTTTAACCGATGTAGCTTGGGTAATTACGGCTTATGCAATTGCTAACGTAATTGTAATTCCAATGACTAGTTGGTTATCGCAACAATTTGGTAGACGAAATTACTTTGCAGCTTCTATTATCATCTTTACCTTTTCTTCCTTTTTATGTGGAAATGCAACCGGAATTTGGGAGCTTGTTCTTTTCCGATTCATTCAAGGTTTAGGTGGTGGAGCGCTTTTGGTAACTTCTCAAACGATTATTACTGAAAGTTATCCGGTGGAAAAAAGAGGAATGGCGCAAGCTATTTACGGTATGGGTGTAATTGTTGGACCAACATTAGGTCCGCCACTTGGAGGTTATTTAGTAGATAATTACTCTTGGCCTTATATCTTTTACATCAACGTACCGATTGGAATTATTGCTACATTATTGACTTTAACATATGTAAGAAGTCCAAAATATGGAGATAAATTAAAAAGCAATCAAGTTGATTGGTGGGGAATTATTACACTGGCAACATTTATTGGATCGCTGCAATTTGTTTTAGAACACGGACAACAAGACGATTGGTTTAATGATAGTACAATTGTGATTGTGAGTATTATGAGTTTTGTCGGCTTGTTTTTCTTCATCTGGAGACAGCTCGTCTACGAATATCCCATAGTGAATTTAAGGGTTTTGAAAGATAACAATTTGAGAGTCGGAACCATTTTGAGTTTTGTCCTCGGATTTGGGTTATACGGTTCAACTTTTATTATTCCAATATATACACAATCTGTTTTAGGTTGGACTGCTACAGATGCTGGTTTATTATTGATACCAAGTTCATTGATGACAGCTTTTATGATGCCAATAATTGGTAAATTAATTCAGAAAGGTGTACCTCAACCCTATTTAGTTGCAGGAGGTTTCTTGATGTTCTTTGTCTTTACTTTTTGGATGCATAACATTATGACACCAGATACAGGAACTGAACATATGTTTTGGCCACTGATTGTTCGTGGATTTGGTTTAGGATTATTATTCGTACCCATTACAACGCTTTCACTTTCTACTTTATCAGGAAAATCGATTGGTGAAGGAGCGGCATTTACTGGAATGATGCGACAATTAGGAGGTTCATTTGGTATTGCCATCATTACAACTTTTATTTCAAGATTATCGCAAGATCACCGTGTAAATCTGATTAAAAATATTGATGGAGCAAATGCAATGGTACAACAACGTATTCATGGTTTACAACAAAGTTTCATTACTAAAGGTTTTAGTCCAAATGAAGCCTTAGATAAAGCACATCAATTAATTAATTTATCAGTAACCAAACAAAGTACGGTTTTATCTTATATGGATGTATTCATGTATTTAGGAGTACTGTTCCTAATTTGTATACCTTTTATCTTATTTATCAAAAAAGGTAAAAACAAAGTTGATTTAAGCGAAGCTATGCATTAATAAAAAAGCCCTTTTAAAAAGGGCTTTTTTATTATTCTTCCGTATATGTTTGTGCTTTTGAATACACTCTCCATTTCTCGATACATTCCTGTAAATCTTGAGGAATTTCAGAATCGAATCGCAAAAATTCCTTTGTTATAGGATGTTCAAAACCTAATGTTTTTGCATGTAACGCTTGTCTTGGCAACACTTTAAAACAATTGTCTACAAATTGCTTGTATTTGGTAAAAGTAGTTCCTTTTAAAATAGCATTTCCACCATATCGTTCATCGTTAAAAAGAGTGTGACCAATATGTTTCATATGTACACGAATCTGATGTGTTCTTCCAGTTTCTAATTGACAAGATACTAAAGTAACATAACCAAATCGTTCTAAAACTTTATAGTGCGTTACAGCTGGTTTTCCTTTTTCTTCATCTTCATGAACTGCCATTTGCATACGATTTGAATCGTGTCTTCCAATGTTTCCTTCAATCGTACCTTCATCTTCTTCGATATTTCCCCAAACCAAAGCAATATATTCACGTTCAGAAGTTTTTTCTGCAAATTGTTTAGTCAAATAAGCCATTGCTAATTCTGTTTTCGCAACAACTAACAATCCAGTTGTATCTTTATCAATTCTGTGAACCAATCCAGGTCGTTCTGAACTGTTCATTGGTAAATTCTCAAAATGATAAGCCAAGGCATTTACCAAAGTTCCTGAATAATTCCCATGTCCGGGATGCACAACCATTCCTGCTGGTTTATTTATAACCAACAATTGATCGTCTTCATAAACAATATCTAAAGGAATATTTTCAGGTGTAAGCAACTGCTCATAAGTAGGATGCGCTAAAACCAATCGCACTACATCTCCTGCTTTTACTTTGTAATTCGATTTAACTGGAACATCATTAACTAAAATCGAACCTTGCTCTGCTGCTTGTTGAATCTTATTTCGTGTGGTATTTTCAATCATGTTCATCAAAAATTTATCCACTCGTAAGGCTGATTGCCCTTTACTTGCTTCAAAACGATGATGTTCGTATAACTCGTCTTCGAGTTCATTTCCTACATTATAATCCGCCATTATCTTCTTTAAATTCTTCTGGTTTTACTTCTTCTGTTGGCGGTAAAGTATCTGCTGGTTCTTCAGAACTAAATGTTTCTTCGTTGAAAACCTCTTTACCATCACCTAAAACAAAATCTAAAGTAGAACTTTTCTTTACCTTATCTCCTGCTCTTAAACGTTTACCATTTTGATAGATTTGCAATACAATATCTTTTGCAATATGCGGTTTATAAGTAATTTTTCCTTCTTTTAATGTTAGCGATTTAATAGTTGCCGAAATTTGACGGAACGTTTTATCCTTAAATTCAGGGATTGTAATATCGGTAAACTCTCCTGCATTCAATTTCACATATACTTTACGTCCATCTTTTACCAAACTTCCCGCTTTTGGATCTTGTTCCAAGATAGTAAAAGGAGGAAAATCAGCATTAAACTCAACTGTATCTAATAAAAAAACTTCTAAATCAAGCTCATTTAACTTTTCTTCAGCAGTTTCTAATTTCATTTTAGCCAAATCTGGCACTTTAATTTCTTGACCATGATTGGTTCTAAAATCTAGAAATTGAATTACTAAAAAAGTGAAAACCACCACAATAGAAATGGCTATAAAAACTTGAATAAAAAAAGTTCGGCTTGTTAAATACTTAAATAAACTCATACAAAATGATATTTTGACAAAGATATAAAAATCATAAAGAAATTATGATGCAATTCATTTTCATTTCTTCTTTCTTTTAAAACGAGTTATTTAGAAAATTATTTCTTACAGAAAACAATAAAAGAACTTAAAATCTGAATATTTAATGTAATTTTGTGTATCACAATTTGAAATATACAATGAAAAACGTTGCCATTATCATGGGAGGTTACTCCAGCGAATACAAAATTTCATTAACAAGTGGAAATGTCGTATTTAATAATATTAATCGCGATAAATTCAATCCATATCGTATTCATATTTTTAAAGAAAAATGGGTATATGTAGATGAAAAAGACGCTGAATTTCCTATTGATAAAAACGATTTTTCGGTTACCGTAAATGGTAATAAAATTAATTTTGACGTAGTTTTCAATGCTATTCACGGAACTCCTGGTGAAGACGGATTAATGCAAGCTTATTTCGAATTATTGAATATTCCTCAAACGTCTTGCGATTATTATCAAGCATCGTTAACATTCAATAAACGTGATATGTTATCGGTTTTAAAACCTTATGGAATTAAAACGGCGACTTCTTTTTACCTTAATCTTGGCGACGAAATCAATGTTGAGGCAATTTTAGAAAAAGTAGGATTGCCTTGTTTTGTAAAACCAAACAAATCAGGTTCGAGTTTCGGAATTTCGAAAGTAAAAACGAAAGAAGAATTCCTTCCAGCTATTGAAAACGCTTATAAAGAAGATGACGAAATTATCATTGAGAGTTTCCTTAACGGAACAGAAGTTTCTGTAGGTGTCATCAATTATAAAGGAAATGTTACCGTTTTACCTATTACTGAAATCGTGTCTGAAAATGATTTTTTTGATTACGAGGCAAAATATTTAGGAAAATCGAAAGAAATTACGCCAGCGAGAATTTCGGAAGAATTAAAAGTAAAAATTGAAACAGTTGCTAAAAGAGCTTACGAAGTGTTGAAAATGAAAGGGTTTTCGCGTAGTGAATTCATTATCGTAAACAACGAACCTCATATGTTAGAGATGAATACGATTCCCGGTTTAACTACCGAAAGTATTTTACCACAACAAGCTCGCGAAGCAGGAATTTCATTACCAGAATTGTTTGAAAACGCTATTGAATTGGCTTTAAATAAATAACTATGAGAAAAGCAATATTTCCAGGTTCATTTGACCCAATAACAAATGGACATTACGATATAATAAAAAGAGGCGTTTCTTTGTTTGATGAAGTAGTAGTAGCCATTGGTGTTAATGCCGAAAAAAAATACATGTTTACTCTTGAAGAGCGTAAACGTTTTATCGAAGAAGCTTTTAAAGACGAACCAAAGGTTAAAGTAATTACTTATAGTGGTTTAACTATCGATTTGTGCAAAAAAGAAAAGGCTGATTTTATCTTACGTGGACTTAGAAATCCGGCTGACTTTGAGTTTGAAAAAGCCATTGCACATACCAATCGTGTGATGTCGAAAATTGAAACGGTTTTCTTATTAACTGCTGCTCGAACTTCGTTTATTTCATCAAGTATTGTTCGTGATGTATTACGAAATGGCGGAGATATTTCGCCATTAGTCCCAGATTCTGTTTTAAATAAGAAGTAAAAAATACTTTATTTTGAAATACGTACTTTTGCATCATAATTTCTATAAAAGCCATAATTTACATGCAAAAAGTACTTAATCTCTTCGATTTTAAACAAAAAGTAGATTATAAAATCGAAATATTAGCAGGATTAACGGTTGCTATGACCATGATTCCTGAATCGTTGTCTTTTGCAATTTTAGCAGGCTTCCCTCCTCTTGTTGGTTTATACGGTGCTTTTATAATGGGATTGATTACCGCTATTTTTGGAGGTCGCCCAGGCTTGATTTCTGGTGGTGCTGGTGCAACAGTCGTTGTTCTTATCGCTTTAATGCAATCGCATGGTTTGGAATATGTTTTTGGAGCCATAGCTTTAGCCGGAGTCATTCAAATCTTAGTAGGATTGTTTAAATTGGGTAAATTTATTCGTTTGGTTCCCAATCCTGTAATGTATGGTTTCGTAAACGGACTTGCGGTTGTTATTTTCATGTCGCAATTTGAACAATTCAAACAAGTTACCAACGGAACTTCTGAATGGCTTTCAGGAACACCTTTGTTCACTATGGCAGCTTTAGTAGCTTTAACAATAGCAATTATTTTAATTTTTCCTAAAATCACAAAGGCAATTCCGGCTTCATTAGTTGCTATTATTGTTGTTTTTGCATTAGTAATTGGTTTTAATATCGAAACAAAACAAGTGGCCGATATTGCTTCTATTAGTGGTTCTTTACCTCCATTTCATATTCCTGAAATTCCAATTACTTGGGAAACCTTTCTAATTATTTTACCATATGGAGCCATTATGGCCGCTGTAGGATTAACCGAAGGTTTACTAACTCTGAATTTAGTTGATGAAATTACAGCTAGTAAAGGAAATAGTAATCGCGAATGTTTAGCGCAAGGAACAGCTAATATTGCTAACGGTTTTTTCTTTGGAATGGGAGGTTGTCCAATGATTGCACAAACATTAGTGAATCTATCTGCTGGTTCGCGTGCTCGTTTATCTGGAATTGTAGCCGCATTAACAATCTTAATCATCATTTTAGTTGGTGCGCCAATTATCGAATTGGTTCCACTAGCAGCATTAACAGGCGTTATGATTATGGTTGCCATTGGAACTTTTGAATGGGCAAGTTTTAAAGCGTTTACCAAAATGCCAAAATCAGATATTTTTGTAATGGTTGTGGTAACCTTAATTACCATTTTTATGCACAATTTAGCCTTAGCTGTTTTAATTGGAGTTATTATTTCGGCTTTAGTTTTTGCTTGGGAAAGTGCAAAACGTATTCGCGCTCGAAAATATATTGATGAAAATGGAGTTAAACACTATGAATTATATGGACCTTTATTTTTTGGCTCTACAACTGCTTTTGCTGAAAAATTTGATATAAATAACGATCCAAACGAAATTATAATTGACTTTACTGAAAGCAGAATCTCCGATATGAGCGCTATTGATGCGGTTAATAAAATTACCGAACGTTATGCTGCATTAGGCAAAAAAGTACATTTAAGACACTTAAGTGCCGATTGTGTTGAACTTTTAAAAAATGCTGAGGCTATAATTGATGTTAATATTATGGAAGATCCATTGTATAAAGTTGCTGTTGAAAAAGTGTAATATCAGTATTTAATTGTTATCCTGAACTTGTTTCAGGATTTATGCATTGAGAAGCTGAAACCAGTTCAGCTTGACAGAAATACATTTACTTCTCAAAAACAATCAATTTTTCTTTTACAATTAAATTCGAAAAATTAAATTTTGATTTTATCCATTGCAATGTAGTTTCTTGGTAAATAAAGACATGTGTAAAATCGTCTTTGTAATACCAATCTTCAAAAAGCTTTTGGTTTTTGAAAACTTCGGTTTTACAATACAATTTCCCGTTTGGTAACAACATCGAATGCAACAATTGAAACTCTTGTAAAGGTTGCTTAAAATGTTCCATTACTTCGCAACACGAAATATAATCGTACTTTCTTGTTAGCAGTTCCGGATTATTTTCAAAATACAAGTCGTAATTTTCTATTTGGAACCCCTTATCTCTTAGCATTTTAGAAACCACTGGTCCGGTTCCTGAGCCAAAATCCAACCCTGTATTATTTGGAGTAAAATCTTGTAAAATTGCATTTACAATTGGCGAAACAAAGTTTTGATAACGCACATCGTTTACATCATTATTATGCAATTCATAATGCGCTTTTTCTTCTTCTGGAGATAAATAAGTAAACGCTGGGCGAAAAATACCTTCACAAACATTACATTTATAAAATAAATGCTTCGGTTTTTCGCAGAAGATTTTCACTTCACTTTTACACAAAGGACAATTCTCTAAATTCATATAACAAAGATAACCAATCGAAGTTAAAAAGTGATTAAGTGAATTGAACTCCAAAAAGATTCTTTATTTTTGAAAATCAAATACACAACAACTATGCGTTTTTTACAAATAAGCTTACTTTTTATCTCAATTTCAATATTTGCTCAGAACAATTTAATCACACCTTTTGAACGAGGCAATGGCAATCAAACTACCACTTATGAAGAATGTATTGCCTTTTATGAAAAATTAGACGAAAGTTTTACCAACATACAAATGATTCACAAAGGCACAACCGATAGCGGAAAACCATTATTCTTAGTGCTTTTTTCAAGTGAAGGCAAATTTGATTTTGACGAATATTTTACCAAAAATAAAGCTGTAATTTTAATCAATAACGGTATTCATGCGGGTGAACCTGATGGTATTGACGCTACGATGATGTTGATGCGAGATTTAGCAATGGGAAAAATCAAAACGGCTAAAAACACCTTTATTGCTGCTATTCCGGTTTATAGTGTTGGTGGAATGTTGAATCGAAATTCGCATTCAAGAGCCAATCAAAACGGACCAGAAGAATATGGTTTTAGAGGAAACAGTAGAAATTACGATTTGAATCGCGACTTCATTAAATCGGATACTAAAAATTCGAGAAGTTTTCAAAAGTTGTTTACCGAATTGAATCCAGATATTTTCTTAGACAATCACGTTTCAAATGGTGCCGATTATCAATACACATTTACTTGTATTGCCACCCAACACGAACGTTTAGGAAATACATTAGGCAACTATTTTATCAACGAATTGTATCCTTCGGTAGTAAAAGATATGAATAAAAAGAAAATCGATGTGGTTCCGTACGTGAATGTGCACAGCACTACGCCAGATAAAGGTTTTGAACAATTTACCGATACACCGAGATATGCTACAGGATATACGACTTTGTTTCACACTTTAGGATTTGTACCTGAAACGCACATGTTAAAAGCATACAAAGAACGCGTAAAAGTGACTTACGAATTTATGGTAAGCACAATTGGTTTTGCTGATGCCAATTGGAAAAAAATCAAGCAATTACGAAAAGATGCTTTAAATGAATACAAAGCTGGAATGCAATATCCAATCGATTGGGCAATTGATTCTACAAAAGTATCTTACATTGATTTTAAAGGCTATCAAGGCGGTTACAAACCAAGTTATATTTCTGGAAAAGATCGTTTGTATTATGATAAAAGTAAACCGTTTACCAAGAAAATTCCGTTTTATGGGAATTATAAACCTACGAAATTTGTAAGCATTCCAAAAGCATATATTATTCCACAATCGCAATGGCAAGTGTTGGATATTTTGAAATTGAACAACATCAATGCGCATCGTTTACAAAAAGACACGATTATTGAAGTAGAATCGTATAAAATTGAAAGTTATCAAACATCAAAATCACCATACGAAGGACATTATGGACATTACAATACGAAAGTTGTGAAATCGACTCAAAAAGTGAAATTTTTCATGGGTGATTATATGTTTTACACGAATCAACCAGGCGTGAAATATTTAGTAGAAACTTTAGAACCAGAAGCAGTGGACAGTTATTTCAATTGGAACTTCTTTGATCCTATTTTACAACAAAAAGAATATTTTTCGAGTTATGTTTTTGAAGATTTAGCGAAAGAATTCTTGGATAAAAACCCAAAAATCAAATCCGAATTAGAACAAAAGAAGCAAAACGACAAAGCTTTCGCTGAAAATGGTGCAGCACAATTGGATTGGGTGTACAAACAATCGCCTTATTACGAGAAAGCGCATTTGCAGTATCCGGTTTATAGAATTAGGTAATTTTAAACACGAATTTCACTAATTATCACTAATTAGATTCGTGCAAATTCGAGAAATTCGTGTTGATTCCTAAGCCACTTTCTTCTATTCAAACAACAACTTGATATCATCTAAACTTTCAAAAAAAGTCATGTATTCATATTTATTTTTATTTATAATTATTGCATTTGCTTTTGTTTACATTATTTATGATTCCAAAAAAGAAATTAAATCGGTAAACAAAAGCAAATGCAATAATTTTAAACCAATAAGTATCAATATTATTGAAGATGAAACTTATGATGAAGAAGAAACTTTGTTATGGGAAGAAGAATATTTAATGATTGAAATTATTCCTGCAACTAATTATAAATATTTATTAGATAATAATATTGATAAAAGCAAAGCATTATCGAGTTACGCAAAAATTAAAACCGAAACTTTAAAGATTAAGTTTAGTGAAATTACAGAATTTTTAAAAGGAATTGGAATTAATAAATATAAAAAAATAATTTATTTTGGAGCTTGTGAAAATCCTGAAGAAATTAAAGACCAAAACACAATTGCTTATGGATGTTTAGGTGATACTATTTTCATAGAGCACAAAGACAATATTGTTGAAAACATTTGGTTTGTTTCATACAATAGAACTTCAAAATTAAACACAGAAATTGTAAATACTCTTAATAGAATTGGTATAAAATACGATTTACTTCTTGTTGATAATTATCCTGTTACAGAAAAAATTGTAGATTTAAAAAATCTGGATGAAATTGAATCTTATTTTAAATTAAGAGTCAATTAAATCTTTAATTCAATTTCAGGAATCGAATTTGCAAAATATTCTTTACCAGAGTTTATAATAGCTTTGGTATTATAGAATTCAAAAATTCCGGCTACATTTCGTGGTATTTCAACTAAAACATCGGGCGGATTTTTTTCTAGAATTAGATTAGAAATATGATTGGTCATCGTTACTAAACTATTGTTGACCAAAAAGAAGTAATTGATGTTCTTATTAATTCTGTAAATAGATTTACTTGCTTTTAGATTTTGTTTTGCTAGTTGTTCTAATTCGGAATAATACACAATATCATCGGTAACTCCAGCATTTACATTAACCGCTATTACAATATCATTTTCAACTCGTTTTGCCGTGTTTATTGGAATATTATTTACAACTCCGCCATCAATAAAAACAGAATCTCCTATAGTTAGTGGTGTAAAAATCGTTGGAATAGAAATAGAAGCTCTTATAGCATTAAACAAGCTTCCTTTATCAAACACTACTTCTCTCCCATTGGCAATATCAAAAGCGGTTGCCGTATATTTTATTGGTAAATCTTCAATATTAACATCGGTAATAAATTCCCTAATTTCATTAAAAACGCGTTCTCCTTTAACCAATCCTTGAGTTGAAAAACTAAAATCTATTAATTTAAAAATTTTAGTTCTATTTACTTTTAACATCCATTGCTTGAATTCTTCTAGTTTTCCCACAGCGTAAATTCCGCCAATTAAAGCACCCATAGAAGTTCCGGAAATTGAAGCAATATTTACGTTTAATTTCAATAATTCTTCAATAACTCCAATATGAGCAATTCCTCTTGCACCACCACCTGAAAGAACTAAAGTAATATCTTTTTTCATTGAATTGGAAATCTGATTATGGAAAAACTTGTATTAAAAATAGTAAATAAATTTTACAAATTGAAACGCAATAAAAAAGTCACCCTTTCGGATGACTTTTCTTTCACAATTACATTACAAATAAACCCATTAATTCCATCCACCACCAAGCGCTTTGTATAAATTAATTACAGTAAGCATTTGGTTTTTACGAGTTTCGATTAAATCTGTTTTTGCTTCCAAAGCATCGCGCTGAGTAAGTAAAACTTCAATGTAATCTGCTCTTGCTGATTGAAATAATTGATTTGCAATATCGATAGACTGATTTAAAGCTTCAACTTGGTTGTTTTTCAAGTTAAATGAATTCTCTAAATTTTCAATCTTAGACATTTGATTAATAACTTCTGTATAAGCTCTTAAAATTGTTTGTTCGTATTCATAAACAGCCTGAATTTGTTTAGCTGAAGCTGTTTTATACGTTGCTTTAATAGCATTTCTATTTACTAATGGCATAATTGCATCTCCAACAATAGAATACAACAACGATTCTGGAGAATTTAATAAATACTTAGGATTAAATGCTTCGTAACCTATTCCTGCTTTTAATCCAAACTGCGGATAAAAATTAGCTTTAGCAACTTTAATATTCAATTTAGCAGCTTCCAATTCTAATTGTGCTTGTTTGATATCAGGTCTGTTTTCCAATAAATCTGAAGGTAAACCTACATTTACAAATTTTGGAGTTGTAGCCATGAAATTGCTTGCATCTCTTAAAACTGGTTGTGGAGTTCTACCCACTAAAAAGTTGATTTTATTTTCTACTTCAACAATTTCCTGTTTTAGATTGTAAATTTCACTTTGGTTTTTTTGAACTTCAGCTTCAAAACGTTTAACTGCTAAAAGTGTTGTTCTTGCTGACTCTTTTAATAATTTTACGATTTCTAAAGCATTTTTTTGAATTTCAATATTTTGCTCTAAGTTTTTCAATTGCGCATCTAAAGCAATCAATTCGTAATATGAGTTAGCAACCTCTGCAACTAAATTAGTAACTAAATAGTTCTTCCCTTCTTGAGAAGCCATATATTCCATTACAGCAGCTTTTTTAGAATTACGAAGTTTTTTCCAAACGTCTAATTCCCAAGTACTGTATAAACCAAATTTGTAGTTTGTTAATGGCTCAGGAAATTTTTCATCTTCTCTGATGTTTAAATTTTCTTCAACTGAACCATTTCTAGTAAACTTACCAACTTTATCTAAATCGGCACCAGCTCCTAAACCTACGCTTGGTAAATACTCCCCTTTTCTAGCTTGAATTTCATTTTGAGCCATATTTACTTTTTGCATCAAAATATTCAACTCTTTATTATTAACTAATGTAGAATCGATTAAGCTTTGTAAATATTTATCTTCAAAAAAATCTTTCCAGCTTACTTTTCCAGAATTATCACTTTGTGTTACTTTTTCCGAATAATTAGTTGGCAAAGTAATATTACTTTCTTGTGTAGCTACTTTTGGAATTCCACAAGAATGTAGTATTAGGATGGAACATCCTAATACTACTGCTTTTAATAAATTATTTCTTTTCATGTTTATCTTTATCAGAATCAATATAGTGGTAATCTTCTGTTAACGGAGTAAAGTCTTCGTTTTTAATCATTTTTCTTCCTTCAGCTAATTTGGCAAAAATGTAGTACAACCCAGGAATTAATAAAACCCCGAAAATGGTTCCGAATAACATTCCTCCAAGCGCAGCTGTACCAATAGTTCTGTTTCCAATTGCACCAGCACCTGTTGCTTTTACTAATGGAATTAATCCGGCAATAAATGCGAATGATGTCATTAAGATTGGTCTAAAACGAACTTTTGCTCCTTCAATTGCTGCATCAAAAATTGACATTCCTTGTTGGGTTTTCTGGACAGCAAACTCAACAATTAAAACGGCATTCTTACCGAGTAATCCTACAAGCATTACTAATCCTACTTGTGCATAAATATCATTTGCTAAACCAAATAGTTTTAACAAGAAGAATGTTCCAAAAATTCCGGCAGGTAAAGAAAGAACAACCGCAAATGGTAAAATAAAACTCTCATACTGAGCCGATAATACAAAGTAAACGAAGATTAATACGATTCCGAAAATAAGAATTGCTTCATTTCCTCTTTGAGCCTCATCAAAAGTTAATCCTTCCCAAGCTACATCATATCCATTTGGAAGTGTTTGTTTGGCTACTTCATTAATTACTTTGATTGATTCTCCTGTTGTATATCCTTTTGCAGGAACGGCTCTAATTGTTGCCGAATTGTATAAATTATAACGTGTAATCTCATTTGGTCCTTGACGTTTTTTCAAAGTCATAAATGCAGAATACGGAACCATTTCTCCTTTATCGTTTTTTACATAGTATTGTAACAAATCATTTGGATTTCTTCTGAATGAAGGATCTGCCTGAGTATATACCCTGAAATAATTATTAAAACGAATAAAACCTTGCTCAAATGTACTACCAATTAAGATATTTAAGTTTTCCATTGCTGTTCCAATAGAAACCCCTTTTTGCATTGCTTTTTGGTTATCAATAATAATTTCGTATTGAGGATAATTTGCAGCATAAAAAGTAAACAATCCTGTTAACTCTTTACGTTTTCCTAAATCATCCATGAATTGTTTATTGATTTTATCAAATGAATAATAATCGCCACTATTCGTTTTATCTAATAAACGGAAAGATAATCCTCCTGCTGCACCATATCCTGGAACCGCTGGTGGTTCAAAATATTCAATTACAGCACCAAAGTCTTTAGTTTCTTTTTCTAATTCTTCAATAACTTCATGAACCGAATTCTTTCTTTCAGACCATGGTTTTAAGTTGATGATACATGTACCAGCATTAGAACCCCTACCTTCCGTAAGAATTTCATAACCCGCTAACGAAGAAACCGATTGTACACCTTCTACATGCTCAGCGATAGATTGTAATTTTCTTGAAACCGCATTGGTAGTTTCTAAAGTTGAACCTGGAGGTGTTTGAATAATGGCATAAATCATACCTTGATCTTCACCTGGAATAAACCCTGAAGGTAATGTCTCACTCACAAAAATTGTAGAAACGGCAAATCCTCCTAATGCTAAAAATGTTACAAGTCTTCTATCAACAATCTTAGTCAGAATGTTAGTATATTTTCCTGTTAGTTTTTCAAACATTCTATTAAATGCATCAATAAACATGTTAATAGGTGTTTTCTTTCTAGGTTTACCATGGTTATTTTTAAGAATCATTGCACATAAAACCGGAGTTAAAGTAAGTGCAACAACTCCTGAAAGTACAATAGACGAGGCCATTGTAATAGCAAACTGTCGATAAAATACCCCAACAGGTCCCGACATAAAGGCTACTGGAATAAATACGGAAGTCATTAATAACGTAATCGCTACAACGGCTCCACCAATTTCTCCCAATACTCTTTGTACAGCTTTAAATGGTCCAATATGGTCTTCCTCCATCTTGAGGTGGACGGCCTCGACGACGACTATCGCATCATCTACTACGACCCCAATTGCAAGTACTAAGGCAAATAATGTAATTAAGTTGATGGTTAACCCAAACATCTTCATAAAGATAAAGGCTCCAATTAATGAAATTGGTACAGCAATAATTGGAATAAGCGTTGAACGCCAATCTCCCAAGAAAATAAATACTACGATTGCTACTAATACAAAGGCTTCACCTAAAGTATGGATTACCTTTTCAATAGAAGCGTCTAAGAAGCTCGAAACGTCATAACTAACCTCGTATTTCATTCCAGGAGGGAAAGCTCCTTTTAATTCTTCTAATTTGTGTTTAACACCTTCAATTACTTCAGATGCGTTACTACCGTATACTTGTTTTAATTGAATAGCCGCAGAAGGGTGTCCGTCTTTGTTAGAGTAAATATCGAAAAATTCACTTCCAAATTGAACTTTTCCAATATCCTTAATCTTGATAATTTCCCCTTCAGCATTAGCTCTAACAATTATATTCTCATATTCTTCTGGTTTATTAAACCTTCCTTTGTATACCAATACATATTCTAATGACTGCGCTTTTATACCGGTAGCCTGACCTAAACGTCCTGGTCTACCAATAAGACTTTGCTCAGCCATCGCTTTCATAACTTCGTCAGTAGAAACATTATAAGCACGCATTCTATCAGGATTTAACCAAATACGCATTGCGTAATTACGGTTACCTAAGATTTGAGCAGTAGAAATCCCTTTAATACGTTGGATTTCAGGAATAATATTAACATTGGCATAGTTATACAAAAACTTCTCGTCAGCATGCTTATCTTCACTATATAAGTTGATGTACATCAACATACTAGGCTGTACAACTTGTACAATAACCCCTTCAAGCTGAACAAGTTCTGGTAAAGTATTGATTACTTTGTCTACACGGTTTTTAACGTTAACAACCGCTTCATTAGGATCTGTTCCTAAATCAAATAAAATTTGGATTGTAGCTTCACCGGCACTAGTTGCATCAGAAACAATATAACGCATTCCTGGTACACCATTAATTGCTCTTTCTAATGGAATTAATGACGATTTTTCTAATACTTCGGCACTTGCTCCTGGATAAGCTAATGTAATTAAAACCCTTGGAGGTGCAATTTCAGGGAATTGAGAAATTGGCAATGTTTTAATTGACAATAACCCTAAAAATATTATTATGAGCGATACAACGATCGCCATAACAGGTCGTTTGATAAAATTCTTAAACATGATAGTTCTTTTTTAGAGATTATTCAGCATAAAGATGTAATGAAGAAAACACTTTATTAGGTGTTTGATAGTCGACATGAATTTTTTGACCATTCTTCACTTTTCGTAATCCATCTAAAAGAATCTTATCACCTACGGTAAGTCCGCTTTTAACAATAAACAAGTATGGAATTTCTTCCTCAGAAACTGTTATTTCTCTTTGAACAACTGTATTATTTTTATCGATAACAAAAACAAACTTTTTATCTAAAACTTCAAAAGTTGCTTTTTGTGGTATTAACAATGCTTTTTTATAGTCATTTCTAACAATAATATTACCTGTTTCACCGTGTCTTAAAATTTTGTTTGGATTGTTAAATGTTGCTCTAAAAGCAATATTTCCTGTTTCATTATTAAATTCACCTTCGATAGTTTCAACAACTCCTTCTTGGTTAAAAACAGCACCATTAGCCATTTCTAAGTTTACTTTAATCATTTCTCCTTTTGACTTCTTAGTAACATAGTTCAAGTATTCAGCCTCTGGAACATTAAAATAAACCCACATTTTACTGTTGTCAGAAAGTGTAGTTAATAAATCTCCTTCATCTAACAAACTACCTTCTCTAGCCTCTAAATGATTCATAATTCCTGAGAAAGGAGCTCTAATATCTGTAAAACCTAAATGAGTTTGTGCCAAACTAACTTCGGCATTTGCTTTTGATAATCTAGCTTTAGCTAAAGCCAATTCGTTTTTAGAAACGACATTTTTTTCTGCTAAAGTTTTTGTATTTTGATATTCTATAAGTGCAGATTCTGCTTCTGCTTTTGATTTAGCTAATTCTGCCTCATAAACATTTGGCATAATTCTAAACATTTTTTGACCCTTTGCAACAAATTGTCCTTCGTCTACAAAAATGTTTTGTAAATAACCTCTTTCTAAAGCTCTTAATTCGATATGACGAATTGAGTGAATTTGGGCAACATATTTTCGATCAACAATTGTATCTTTTTCAAGCGGATTTGAAACTAAAAATTTTGCTTCCTCTTCCTTTACTTCTTCTTTGTGTCCACAACTAGATAATAATAAGATACTACCTAAGCTTAAAAGCATAAAAATTCTTTTAGCCATTTTATTTTAATAATTTGAATTAATATTTATTTTGTAATGAATTGTAAAAAACACAGAATATCATTTATTGAAATTCTGTAACAACCTGAAAATAAATTTTAAATCAAATCCTGTAAACGCAATAGTAAATATTGAGTGGTGTAAGTGTAGATAAATATTCGATGTACTTGCAAGGCGCAAGTCTATTTTGAATAAATTGTGAATTATTTACTGAAACTTTAGTATCGAAGAAATTTGTGAAAAAATCAAAATTAGTAGTGTACTTTGAATACGTACCTTTTTCTTCTTCTAATTCATACTCGATAACTTCAATTTTCCCTTGATTGATTTCAAAATTATTCTCTGATTTTTTATAAAACAGAGGGAAATCATAATCTTGTTGAAAAATAGAACTGTTTTCAGATAAAATAGAACTGTTTTCAGATGTAGAAAAATCAGTGTGTGAAAAATCGTTGGAATTTGCAAAAGCAATATTTCCAATAATACTAAATATTATAAAGTAAAAATATTTAAACAGATCTTTCTTCATTTCGGTACAAATGTATAAAAACATTTGAATTACACATCTTAAATTTTACTTAAAAACTATTATGGATTAATTCGTTCTCAAACAACAGTTTAATATTCTCATAAGAGTTCTCTAATAAAAACTTAATATCCTTCGGTTTCACCCATTCTACGCACTCTATTCCTTCGTCAAGTTGTCCTTGTGGAATACCTTCAAATTTAGTTCGCATTTCAAACCATTGGGTAATTTTTAGCTTATAACGACCGTTTCTTTTGAAAATATGATACGTTCTTTGCAATTTTTCGGTAATAACTAATCCGTTTACTCCTGTTTCTTCTTCAACTTCTCGAATAGCTGTTTCTTCTATAGTTTCATTTTTTTCGGTTCCGCCTTTTGGTAAATCCCATTTTCCATTTCTGAAAATAAAAAGTACATCACCATTCTTATTAAAAACCAATCCTCCTCCCGCTTTTTCAACCGGAAGTTTTGCTCTAAGCGTCTTCATTATTAGCTTTTCATCTGGATGATATAAAAATGCTTTCTGAATTTTATTCTGAAATATTTTTACAATCAGCTTTTTAATATCAACACTTTCCAACAAAAAAAGTTTAAAATCAGTTTCTTTTTGAACCTGATTTGTTAAAAAAAGTGGCTTATCGTTCACAAAAACTTTATACATTTGCAATATGATTTTTAATAACAACACAGCTCAACAAACAGCCGAATTGCTTTTACAAATAAACGCAATTAAATTAAATTCTAAAAATCCTTTTACATGGGCTTCAGGCTGGAAGTCTCCGATTTATTGTGATAACCGCATAATCCTTTCATTTCCAGCGGTTAGAAATTATGTTCGTGATGAATTTGCGAAACATATAGAGGAAAAATTTGGTAAACCAGATGTTATTGCAGGCGTTGCTACCGGAGCAATTGGAATTGGTATACTTGTTGCAGAAGCAATGGGACTTCCATTTGTATATGTTAGACCAGAACCAAAAAAACACGGTAGACAAAATCAAGTTGAAGGTTTTTTACAAAAGGGACAAAATGTTGTAGTCGTTGAAGATTTAATTTCAACGGGTGGAAGTAGCTTATTAGCTGTTGAAGCTTTACGCAACGAAGGTGCTAATGTAAAAGGAATGGCAGCAATTTTTACGTATGGCTTTCCAGTTTCAAAAGAGCGTTTTGAAGCAGCTAATTTGGATGTTTTCACGCTAAGTAATTATGAAAATTTATTACAAAAAGCAGTAGATAAACAATATGTTTCAGAAAACGAATTAGAAACATTAAGCGCTTGGAATGCCAATCCAGCAGAATGGAACGTAGAAGTTTAAACAAGAAACGATCAATAATAAACAAAAAAATATGAACTTAGAAAGTCCAAAAGTAAAAGTAGCAAAATCGGCTGAATATTTATTCAACGCTTTAAATGACGTGAAGAATTTCGAGAAATTAATGCCTGAAAACATTGCAAAGTTTGAAGTAATTGATGAAAATTGCTTTGAATTTGGTTTAAAAGGAATGCCAGAAATTAAATTGGTTAAAAAAGGTGGAACTCCAAACTCGCAAGTAGTTTTAGGAGCTGCATCTAGCAAATTACCTTTCACATTAACTGGAAATTTAAACGCAATTGACACTGACAACACTGAAGTTCAATTGGCTTTTGAAGGCGATTTTAATCCAATGATGGCCATGATGATTAAAGGACCAATCACTAAATTCATTGAAACATTGGCTCAAAATATGGGAAAATTGTAGTTTCTTAAATAAGTTAAAAAAAACACGAATTGCATGTTTATGTAATTCGTGTTTTTTTATATTAATTCTTGTCATCCTGAACTTGTTTCAGGATCTTTTCTTATATTTTTGAGATGCTGAAACAAGTTCAGCATGACAAAAGTTTTATTTATGCTGTTTTCAAAGCTTCCACCAACAAATCAATATCTTCTTTCGTATTAAAATGGCTGAATGAAATTCGTAAACTTGGTTTTTTAGCTTCCTCAGGTGATAAAAACTCAGCCAAAACATGAGAAGGTTTTACACTTCCGCTTTGGCAAGCACTTCCGCGAGAAACGGCAATTCCTTTCATATCCAAAGTAAATAATAACATCGACGTCTTTTCTTCTGATAATGGTAATTGTACATTCAAAAGATTATAAAACGTGTCTTCTCCGTTTATTTTTACTTCAGGAAATATCTTTTTTAATTCTGAAAAGCAATAATTCTTTAAATTAGAAATATATTGTGTATCTCTTTCTAAATTCGCGTAAGCTAATTCTAAAGCTTTTGCCATTCCTACGACTTGATGTACGGCTTCGGTTCCGGCGCGCATCCCTTTTTCTTGCTCGCCACCAAAAATCATCGGTTGCAGCATCGAATTCTTTTTAATGTATGCAAACCCTACTCCTTTTGGTCCATGAAATTTATGAGCACTCGCTACTAAAAAGTCAATTCCTAAATCTACAACGTCTAAATTTGTTTTTCCTACAGATTGTACCGTATCACAATGGAAAATTGCTTTTGCATACTTACACAACTCTGAAACACGTTTAATGTCTAAAATCGTCCCTATTTCGTTATTTACATGAATTAATGAAACCATTGTTGAAACTTCAGAATGCAATTTAGCCGCTAAATCATGATAATCGATATTTCCATTAGGCAAAACAGCAATATATTCAACTTGAATTCCATATTCTTTAGCCAAATGCTCAACTGTATACAAAGTGGCGTGATGTTCAATTTTAGTTGTTATAATGCGTTTAATTCCTAAATCTTTAACAGCGCTTGTTAGAATCCAATTCGTTGCTTCTGTAGCGCTTGACGTAAAAATAACTTCAGATGCTTGTGCATTTATCAATTTAGCAATTGATTTACGAGAAGATTCTAATAACGTTTTTGCACTTCTACCAAAACTATGCGTTGAAGAAGGATTTCCAAAATCATTTTGTAAAACATTCATCATAGCAGTAATGACTTCTGGATGAACAGCAGTTGTTGCGGCGTTATCTAAATATACTTTTTTCATTTGAGGCTTTTAATTGTTTTTTTAGGACAAATGGAATTCACACATATAAAATAGTGAGAAATCAAAAAAAATGGAAGTGCTCATTTCATTTAGCAAAGATACAAATCATTTTATTTTAGAAATCTTAAAATCAATTCGTATTGAAATTAACAAACTTTAGCAAATTAATAAATTAAAACCTTTATTTTTGTTGCTTAAATTTGATCAATAAATGAAAAAACTATTAGTTTTAGCAGCTTCTGTATTTTTTTTACAAGCTTGTGATGATGGAGATATTACATTAGAATCGTTTAATTTTGATACTGTTGATGTTCAAGAATGTCCTACAAATGATTTGGTTTTCAAAATTAATGGAAAAGAACTATTGCTTTTAAACATTCCTGCTTCAAGTTTTGCAAATGTGGAAACACCTGATGGAAGTCCAAGAATTGTAAATGTTAGCGCATCAAATCAAATTATTTATAGAATTTATTCTGGAAACATAACAGATGACAATATTTGTGATTTAGTTCCACCAGCTACTCCAGTTGTAGAACAAGAATGGAATGCTACTGGAGGAACAATTGAAATTATTACAGATGCACTTTACGATACTGATGGAACAACTGTGATAGGTTACACACATAATATCAAATTTGTAAATGTGAATTTTTCAGGTCCATCAAATTCGTTTAGTTTTACCGAATATCTTTTCGGAAATCACGAAACCGATTTATAAAATACGACATTAAAAATTTAAAAAGGACTGCTCATTTAGCAGTCCTTTTTTTTTGTTTTTATGATCAAATAAGCATGTAAAATTTAGTCCAAATTTTCAACTTAAAATCTACTTTGGATTTTGTTTTATATAAACTTCAGTTGCACCTAAACCATATTTTTGATAGCTCGCATCTTGGAAAGAAATGTTATCATATCGACCCAACATAAAGTCTAATTCTGCTTTCAAAACACCTTCACCAACACCATGAATAAACACCACTTTTGGCATTCGATTTTTGATAGCAAAATCGAGTTGACGTTTTGCAGTTTCCATTTGCAATGTTAGAATATCATAGTTGCTCATTCCTCGTTTTGAAGGTACTAATTTTTCGATGTGTAAATCAACCTCAAGAACAAATTCGTCTTTTCTAGAACGCTTTTCTTTGACAAAATTGCGTTTTTTTGGCTCTTCTTTGTCTTTTAAAACAGAACCTAAACTTTGAGTTGAAAAAAAACAACTTAACTCATTGGAATTGTTTATTTTAATTAATTCGTTGACAAAAAATGTCATCACAAAATTATCAGTGGTTTCCACTGAAATTTTATCATTTTCGACCTTAATTACCACTCCTGAAATATCCTCATCTAAAACTGCAACCTTATCTCCTATTTCAAATTTCTGCATCATCTTCTTCTTCATTTTCTCCATCATTTTTAGATGGAATTTTTTTCATTAATTGAAATAATCCGAACATAAAAACGGCCATTGCTCCTATCATAATAAATCGATTTGGAGCTGGTTTTGATTGCTCAATCATGCCTAAAATTCCGACTGCGGCAAACAACAAAATGTATAAAAATTGTTTCATAATTTTTTCTTTAAATAAAGTTTTCAAAAGTAGTGTTTTTAAAATTAGTATTTGTTTTTGAACTTTTTTTTGTAAACTTGTGATGCAAAAATTAAACTTAAAAAAGCACTATGGAAGAACACATGTTGCCATGTATGAACAAACAACTTTTTGGAGTTGAATGTCCAGGTTGTGGAACACAAAGAGCAATTGCTTTTTTACTCGAAGGAGAATTTTATGAAGCGTTCAAAATGTTTCCTGCTATTTATACCTTGGCTCTATTTTTTGTTCTTTTAGGCTTACATCTAATCGATAAAAAAAGAAATTACAGCAAGCTTGTTATTGCAAGTGCAATTTTAAATGGCGCTGTAATTCTTATCGCCTATTTCATAAAAATTTATTTCAACACTGTAACCAATTAAAACTTTATACTCTATGGAAAATCAAAAATTACCTAATACTACGGCAGTCCTTATTTTAGGAATCTTTTCAATTTTAACTTGTTGTTGTTATGGAATAATCAGTATTATTCTAGGAATCGTAGGATTAGTATTAGCCAATAAAGACGCTAAATTATATGCCGAAAACCCAAACTTATATACCAATTACAATAATTTAAAGATTGGTAAAATTTTAAACATTATTGGAATTGTATTAGGGGTTATCTATTTAATCTATGTAATTTTCTTATTCTCTACATTAGGAATGGAAGGTATTGAACAAATGCAACAAGAAATGATGAGAAGATACGGAAGTAGATAAATCAACAAAATAAATACATTTATAAAAAGAACGCTATCAATAAGTTAGCGTTCTTTTTTTATTTAATAACAACTCATTAACAAATCGTTTACAACCTTTTTTTAGAGTTTGGCACAGCAATTGAAAATACCTAATCAAGCAACCGTTTTAGAAACGAGTTTTAAAATGAAGTTGCCAAACTTTTAAATTGTTGTATCATGAAAAAAATTACACTTTTAGTAGTAGCCAGCTTCATACTGGTAGGAAGTATGGCTTATGCGTCAGAAAACCCTGTTTTTTCTGACAACAGAGACAGAAGAGGTTATTACATCGATTATAGAGATGCAGAACCTATCATCTTTAGAGAAAGAGGAATTGAGTTTATGTTGTTTCCAAATGGAGAATTTGATTTCAATACTAGACCTTCAGGGCCAAGATATACTCCAAATAGAACAAGTGGAGCTCCTGGAACAAGAGGTGGTTATTATGGAACTTCTGAAAGAGGTGTTAGAGTAGAACACGATAACTATGGTAGAGTAAGACGAGTTGAAAATGTTTACATCAACTACGATGCTTTTGGTAGAGTTAAAAGAATTGGAACTATATACATGAGCTATAACAGCTTTGCTGTAACAAGAGTTGGAAACATGAGAATTGTTTACGACAGAAGAGGACGAATTGTAGACGTTTATGGCTTTATCAACTATTCTAACAGCGGTTACACTTACAACCCAAGAGGAGCTCATTATTCTGGTGGAAATGGAGGTTATGGTTACGGAGATGATGACTATGATGATGATTATGGAAACGACGATGACTATTACTACTATAGAAAAGATGGTTCTAAAGCTAAAATGACTGATGATGACGTAAAAGAAATCAAAAGAGAAACTTTAGAAGTAAAAAAAGATAAATAAAAATTGGTTGGTTAGTTTGTTTTTTAAATCCTGCGGATTCTGGGAAGATGAAGCAGGATTTTTTATTGTATTAATCTAAAAAAACAACTGTTTATTTCTTGAAATTTTTTTTCAAAACCGAATTCATCACAAAATTAATATCTGAAGAGATTTTCAAATAATAGCTTAATCCCAAGTAGAAAATAGTTACTAAAATAGATTTCAAGATAATATTCACGAAAGGATGAAATGAAAAATCCCAATAATAGAATACAACAAAGCTCAACAATGTAACTCCCAAAGCCGTAATTGTATTCTTTGTAAACGGAAATAAATCCATTTTAAGCACTACAAAAAGCAATTTAGCTAAACTATATAGCGTAATTGAAATTAAAGTTGCTATCGCTGCTCCATTTAAGCCGTAAAGCGGAATGAAGATCATATTTAACGAAACAGTTAAAAAAACCAAGAACAACCCTAAAAATAAAACTGCTCTGTAGTACTTTGAATTAAAAATTATGGAATTATTATTTCCTAAAATCAAATCGAAATATTTTGAAACCCCAATTAAGAAAACAACTGCTACTCCATCGCTATAACCAGCTGGCATTACAGTATATAATTGGTTGATATTAACTAAAATTCCAATCAAAATTAAACCACCAATAACCTGAAGCGTAATTGACGATTTTTTATACAATTCATTTAGCTCATCGTGTTTCTTTTCGCTCATCAATTTTGCAGTAATTGGATATGTTATTTGATGCATTGCGCGACTTGGAACTGCAATAACTGTCGCAATAAAGATAGCGACAGAATAAAAAGCAATATTATTGATGTCGATATAAAAGTTAAGCATGAATTTATCTACATCCAATAATAAAGTAGCCACACTACCTGATAAAATAATGAAAAAACAATAAGTAAAAATCGCTTTGATATTATCTGGAAAAACTAAATTAAAGCTCGGTTTTTTTACTCGCATTGCATAAATAAACATCACAACTAGTGTTGCAAAGTAAATTCCCATCAATGCGAAAACAAATTGCTTTGGTGAAATATAATCGAAATAAACAGCGAATAGGAAAATCGAAATTAAAACACGCAACAGCACTTCTTTTACAAAACTTCCATAAACCGATTGCATATGTACTTTTACCCAAGCATAGAAAATCTCAAAATAACCCATACAAAGCCCTATTACAGGAATTTGCCACACATAATCATATACAATTTGATTTTTTTGAGATAATAAACTCGCTATTTGATGATAACCAAAAAAGCCCATTAAACTTATCGGAAGAATTATCAGCAAAGGCAAAACCAATACAAACGTTAGAAATTGCGATTTTTTTTCCTCGGTTTCGTATTCGTTATAGAATTTTACCAACGTATTATGAACTCCAAACGCCATTAATGGCATCATAATATTAGCGGCTGATAAAATAAACCCAACTAAACCATAAAATGTATCACCAAGAAATTGAGCATACATAAACAATGTGTTAATCGCACCAATTCCGAACCCAATATAGGTAATGATGGTGTTTTTAATCGATTGTTTAATGACAATTCCCATATTTTGAGTGAATAGTAATTAGTGATTAGTGATTAGCAATTTGGCTAATTTCTCTGTCAATGATTTTCTGCTGTATTGTTGTAAACCAACAGGATGTACTTTTAAATTATTTTGCTGAAATTGCTCGAAACAAGTTAGAATTTGTGTTTTTAAAGCTTCTAATTCGTCATATTTAAAGAAAGTTCCTGTATTGGTTTCCTTAATGATTTTAGCAAAATCGGCATGTTCTGGTCCGATAGCGATGATTGGTCGTTCCGAAACCATATATTCGAATAATTTTCCAGGAATAATACACTTGGTTTCTTCAGAGTCAATTTCAATTAGCAACAAAATCTGTGAACTTCTTTGCTCGATTATCGCTTCATCATGTGGCAAATAACCCAAATGATTAACATATTTATCCAGTTTGAATTCTTTTATCGTTTGAAACACATCAGCACTAACCGCTCCTATCAATTTTAATTGAAAATGCTTCTTGAATTCTGGATTTTCTTTGGCTAATTCCTTTAAAGCTTTCCATAAAATTCTTGGATTTCGAGCTGATAAAAACGAACCAATGTGTGCCAAAGTAAATTTTTCGTCCAAAGGCTTTTTAATTACTTTTTCTACATCATAACCATTCGTAATCACTTCAATTGGTTTTGAAGTAATGGCTTCAAATTCGACTTTTGTAGTTGGAGACGTTACAAGAAGCTGATCACAAGTGTTCATAACTTCTTTTTCTAACATTTTATGTTTATTTGCCGCCCACGAACTTAATTTTAACTGTTTGTGATAGCCAATAGTTGTCCAAGGATCACGAAAATCGGCCAACCAAGTAATATTCAATTCTTTTTTCAATTGTAAACCTATCAAATGCAAACTATGTGGCGGACCTGTTGTAATGATAGTATCGATTTGATGTTCTTGAAGATATTTTTTCAGAAACTTAACCGAAGGTTTTACCCAAAATACTCTTGCATCTGGAATAAAAACGTTACCACGAATCCAAAGCATTGCTTTTTCAACAAACGATTGCTTTTTTTTATTTGGAATAATTCCTGAACTGATTTTTTTAGTCTTATTTTTCGAAAAAACCGAAGCCAAACCATAAGGTTCAAAAATCTTCTTTTTAACAATTATCGCTTTATCTGAAACTTCACTTAATAATTTCTCATCAATTAAAGGATAAGTTGGATTTTCAGGTATATAAACATGAGGCTCAATATTAAAATCGGGTAAATATTTGACAAATTTCAACCAACGTTGCACACCCGGACCTCCTGCTGGTGGCCAGTAATACGAAATAATGAGTATTTTTTTGGTTGGTTTCAGCTTACAATTATGCTACAGATTGTTTTTTCTTGTTTTCAAAATATACGCCAGCTCCTATCAATAATAACATTCCGATAGAACTGATTAATGCAATCGTACTTCCTATTTTTACAACTTCAGGTTCAAATTTGAATTCAATAGTGTGTTTTCCTGCTGGAATTTGTAATCCTCTTAAAACGTAATTAACATTTAAAATTTCCGATTCTTTCCCGTCTATTGTAGCTTTCCAACCATTCTTGTAATACATTTCTGAGAAAACTGCGAACCCATTTTTAGAATTGTTTGAAACATATTTCAAATGGTTTGGTTTGTAAGAAATTAGTTGAATAGTTGATGTAGAATCTTTTGCAATGTTTTCTGCTCCTTTAAAATCATTTATAACCGAGTTTACAACAGCAACCTTCTTCGAATCTAAATTATCCAAAGCTTTCATTTCTTCATCGGCTGAATTCACAAACTTAATTTTTTCTACAAACCATGCACTTCCATTTGCGAAAGGATTGATAACTGGAATATCACCATCTCTTCCAGGAACTAGAACATATTTTACGTTTAACATATCCAAAACAGGATTACTTTTTGTAAAACTAAAGGTTTCTGAATCTATTGAATTGGCCAATTGAGAAATGTTTTTTTCAACATTATATTCAAATAACTGATCTACTCTTCTTGGACGAACCGCACTATAACCTCCAACAGCTTTGTGGAAATAAGATGTTCTTCCTTGTAATCTTCCTTGAATTTCGTAAACTCTATAATTCGATGTGTCTTTTAAAATTTGCATATCAGCTTCGGTTGCTTCAAAAGGCATATCTACTTCGCGAGCACTTCTAAATTGGCTTGGATTGTTATTCAAATAACGTTTGTCAACCATAAACAAGTCCGAAACCATAAAGAATCCTACTAAAACAATTGCAGTAGTTTGAGCCAATTTGTTTTGGATATATAACCATAAAATAACTGCTGCAGCTAACATGAATAAGCCTGAACGCATTAAATCGCTAGTATAGAAATTCATTCTATCTTCTTTTAAAGCGTTTATAAAACTGATTCCAAAAGATTTATCTTGACTTTCGCCAAACATTTGCATTAATTGTTGGTCAATTGGAGCCGAAAAATTAAAGAATCCTTTTGCTAAAAATAATACAACTACCAATCCTAAACTTGTAGCAGCTGCTTTCCATAAACTTGTCCATTGCGCTTCTTTTTCTGAGGTAAAAAACGATTGAAGTCCCATAATTGCTAAAACTGGGAAACACAATTCTAATACAACCTGAATAGAAGAAACCGCACGAAACTTATCGTATAAAGGGACAAAATCAACAAAAAATCGAGTTAAAGCATCGAAATTTTTACCCCAAGAAAGCAATAAAGAAAGAATAGCTCCTGCTAAGAATAAATATTTTACTTTACGTTTGTCGTGATATAATCCTAAAACGGCCAAGAAAAACACAATAGCTCCAATATAGGCTGGCGCTTCTACAATAGGTTGTTCACCCCAATATGTTTTTCCATAATATTGAACTGTTTGCAATGCTTCAGAAGGTGTAGCACCGTAATTTAATAGAAATTCATATAAAGCTGATTTTTCATCTAATTCTTCTCCATTTCCACCACCAAAAAGTCTCGGTGCTATAAGATTAAAACTTTCTGCAACACCATAACTATACTCAGTAATATATTCATACTTCATTGAAGAATCCTCAGTATTTTTTGAACCATCCGCATTAAAAGTCAATTCACTTTTACCACGAATACTGTGGCTTGCATATTCTGAAGTTGCCATTAAATTAGTAGCATTAGCTCCAAGTGCTAAAACTCCAGCAATTGCAAAAACACCTACTATTTTACCTAATTCTTTAAATTCTTTATTCTTAGCTGCAATAACAATATAGTAAACTGCAATAATGGCTAACAACAATAATAAATAATAAGTCATTTGGAAGTGATTTGCATTGATTTCCAATGCAGCTGCTACCATAGTTAGCAAACCTCCAATAATATATTTTCTTTGAAAAACCAATAAAACTCCCGCAACTACCATAGGCATATAGGCAATAGCGTGTGCTTTAGCATTATGACCTACACCTAAAATTATAATTAAATAGGTTGAAAATCCGAAGGCTAAAGCTCCAAAAAAAGCTTTTAATGGATCTACTTTCAACACCATCAATAACACATAAAACCCTAAAAAATAAAGGAATAAATAATCCGCCGGACGAGGTAAAAAACGTAAAGCATCATCTAACATACCAATTACATCGTTTGGATATTTTGCCCCTAACTGATAAGTAGGCATTCCTCCAAAAGCACTATTTGTCCAATATGGCTCCTCACCTGTTTCTTTTCTAAATTCTATTTGTTCTTTTGCCATTCCGGTATATTGAACAATATCCGATTGGAAAATTTTATTACCTTGTAATACTGGGTAAAAGTAAATTAGGGAAACTAAAACAAATCCTACTAAAACTAATAAATGAGGATATAATGCTTTGATATTTTTCATATGTAGTAAATGATGAATATAAGGTGCTAAAGTAATTAAAAAAAGGATATTGTTACAATATCCTTTTAAGTAAGTTGATAAACAAAAAATTATTTTACTTCTTCATAATCGATGTATTCTCCTACTTCTTTCTTTGGTTTCGGAGTTGCTTTCGTAGCTTGAGAAGCATTGTATTGTTGATCTTGTTGTTGTCTGTATTGTTCTTGCATTTTATCTTGCATCTTGTTTACAGCCTTTTGAACCAAAATTGGTGCAAATAATCGCACTGCAAACTTAAACAAGTAATAAAATAAAACTATAATTCCTAAGGTTCTTAAAAAACCTGAAAAAGAAGCCATTTCCATTGATAAACATTTTAAAATTCAAAAATACAGATATTGGTTGGTAAAACTTCAAAATTGTTTCATAAAATTATGATAAAATAACTATTTTTGGACATAAATCATTTTTTATGAAATCAATTCAAACACTTTCTGTTCTAATTTTTGGCATTATGTCTCAAGTTTCATTTGCACAATTTACAGATGAAATTAATTCAAATCGCCCTGGAAAATCGATGATGGCATATGCTGTTGGAAAAAAAATCATACAAGCTGAAACTGGAGTAACCTATGTTTCAGAAGACCACAACTTATTAAACTATGAAGCAAAAGGTTTTATTGGTGAATTGGTTTTACGCTATGGTGTTTGGAAAGAAGAATTAGAAGTAATTGGAGAAATCCAGTATCAGAATGACAAACTTACTTCTGGAGCTTTTGAAGAAAGTAGAAGTGGATTTAAACAATTGACTCTTGGAGCAAAATATTTAATCTACGATCCTTTTAAAAACTACGAGGAAAAAGTAAATATATACAGCTGGAAAGCAAACAAAAAATTCAAATGGAGACAATTTATTCCTGCTTTTGCTATGTATGCAGGTGCTAACTTCAGCGTAGGCGAAACTCCATTTAATTATGCTCCTGCAAATATTGAAGAACCAAGCTTTAGCCCTAAAGTAACTGCAATTGCTCAAAATCACTTTGGTGGAAGATGGGTTTTAGTTACTAATTTAACTTATGATAAAATAGGAACTGATTTTGCATCAATCAATTACATTTTAACTTTAACAAGAGGATTCAATGCACAATGGTCGGGATTTATTGAAAATCAAGGTTATATGGGCGACTATTATAGCGATGGTGTTTTAAGATTAGGAGCAGCATTTTTGTTTGACAAAAACATGCAAGTAGATGCTTCTATTGGAAAAAACTTAAAAAACACACCTGGCCTTTTTAATGCCGGAATTGGTTTTTCTTGGCGTTTTGCAGATCAATACCAAGAAGTTCAAATGGCAAAACCGGGAACTGAAAGCAAAACCGATAAAAAAGTGAAGAAAAAAGCTGAAAAAGAAGCTAAGAAAAGAAAAGATGCAGTAGAATAAAATGATAACAATTAAGGAAGCACTCACAAAAAAAGAAATGAAAGATTACGTTATGTTTTCTTTCGAATTATACAAAAACAATCCGAACTGGATTCCGCCAATTATAGCGGAAGAATTAGAAACCTTTGACAAAACAAAAAATCCTGCACTTTTAACTGCAGAAGCACATTTTTATTTAGCATACAAAGACGGTAAAATTGTTGGTAAAGTAGCAGCCATTATCAATTGGGACGAAGTTAACATCTTACATAAAAGAAAAACTCGTTTTGGATGGTTTGATGCAATTGATGATATTGAAGTAACAAAAGCGTTGTTAAATAAAGTTGAAGAATTAGGTAGAAAACACAACATGGACCATATTGAAGGTCCAATGGGTTTCTCAAATCTTGATAAAGTTGGGATATTAAGCGAAGGTTTTGATCAATTAGGCAATATGATTACTTGGTACAGTCAACCTTATTACATTACGCATTTAGAACAGCTTGGCTATATAAAAGAGAAAGAATACATAGAAAGCGACTTTTCTTTCAATGGGATTAATCCTGAGCCTTTTCAGAAGGCTAGCGAGCTGATTAAGAAACGTTACGAATTGCGTTGTTTGAACTTCACTAAAACAAAAGACATAATGCCTTATGTGGACAAAATGTTTGATTTGTTCAATGAAACATATTCAAAACTGCAATCTTTTGTTCCAATAAACGATATTCAAAAAGCTTATTTTAAAAAGAAATATATTGGATTTATCAACCCTGAGTTTATCAAATTCATCGTTGACAAAAACGACAACATGATTGCTTTTGCTATTGTAATGCCAGGTTTTGCTCAGGCTTTAAAAAAAGCGAATGGTAAACTTTTTCCTTTTGGATTTTATCATTTGTTACAAGCGCGTAAACATTCAAAAGAAGTTGTTTTTTACTTAATTGGCGTAACGCCTGAATATCAAAGCAAAGGTGTAACGGCAATTGTTTTTGAAGAATATTATAAAGTTTGTGAAGCAAAAGGCATTGAAACTTGTATCAGAACACCAGAGTTAGAAGAAAATCATGCTATTCACAACTTATGGAAGCACTTTAATTCGAAAATAAACAAACGAAGAAGAACCTATAAAAAGGAATTATTATAAAACAAAAAGGGATTCAAATTGAATCCCTTTTTTTATATCTTAAACTAAAAAGTTTATTCTACATTTTGAACATTTGCTTCTGCAATTTTTGCATAAGTTCCGTTTACTAATTTTTCACGGATAGCTTCAAAAGCAGCTAAAGTTTCACTAATATCTTCCATTGTATGAGAAGCTGTAGGAATCATTCTCAATAAAATAATACCTTTAGGAATTACTGGATAAACAACAATCGATAAGAAAATTCCATAATTTTCACGTAAATCGTTTACCATAACCATTGCTTCTGGAATTGAACCTTCTAAGTAAACAGGAGTAATACAAGTATTGGTATCACCAATGTTGAAACCTCTATCTTTCAATCCATTTTGTAACGCATTTACATTCTCCCATAATTTATCTTTAATTTCAGAAGAATTACGTAAAAGCTCTAAACGTTTTAACGAACCAATAGTTTGAATCATTGGCAACGCTTTAGCAAACATTTGCGAACGTAAATTATATTTTAAATAATCGATAATGTCTTTATCAGCAGCAACGAATGCTCCAATATTTGCCATTGATTTAGCAAAAGTTGAGAAATACACATCGATTCCGTCTTGACAGCCTTGCTCTTCTCCTGCTCCAGCACCTGTTTTACCTAATGTACCAAAACCATGAGCATCGTCAACTAACAAACGGAAATTGTATTTTTCTTTCATTGCTACAATTTCTTTCAATTTACCTTGTTGACCTCGCATTCCGAAAACACCTTCAGTAATGAATAAGATTCCACCTCCTGTTTCCGTAGCCATTTTAGTAGCACGTTGCAGGTTTTTCTCCATACTTTCTAAATCATTATGCTTGTAAGTGAAACGTTTTCCCATGTGTAAACGTACACCATCAATAATACAAGCATGAGAATCTACATCGTATACAATGATATCGTTTTTAGTTACTAAAGCATCAATAATAGACACCATTCCTTGGTAACCAAAATTTAATAAATAAGCTGATTCTTTCATTACAAAAGCAGCCAATTCTTTTTCTAATTGTTCGTGATAATTTGTATGACCACTCATCATACGAGCACCCATTGGGTAAGCTGCTCCATATTGTTTTGCTGCTTCTTCGTCAGCTTTTCTCACTTCTGGATGATTTGCTAAACCTAAATAATCGTTGATACTCCAGTTTAAGATTTTCTTTCCATGGAACATCATTCTTGGACCTAATTCACCTTCTAATTTAGGAAATACATAATATCCTTCTGCTTGTGAAGCCCATTTTCCTAACGGACCTTTATTGTTTTGAATTCTTTCGAATAAATCTTTTACCATGATATATAATAGGTGTTAAAAACGAAGCAAAAGTATAAAGAAAAAAGTTTTTATTATAAATTTTAAGCCTAAAAAAATTCACTGATAAAATAAAAATTCAAAAAAGCTTGGTAAATCAATAAATGCAATTACCTTTGCACCGAACGACACAGAAATGTGGTTACACGTTTACCTTAAAAGTCGGGGGCTCCACCTCGACTTTTTGCTTTTTATACATTTCGTATCTTTGTTTTTTTAAATCATTTTTCATGAAACTCGTATTCGCATCCAACAACAAAAATAAAATTCAGGAAATTCAGGCTTTAGTTTCAAATTCTATTCAAATTCTTAGTTTAGAAGAAATTGGATGTACAGAAGATATTCCAGAAACCGCTGATACCATTGAAGGAAATGCTATTTTAAAAGCAAATTACGTTACCGAGAAATATGGTTACAATTGTTTTGCAGATGACACTGGTTTAGAAGTTTATGCTTTAAATGGTGCTCCTGGAGTGTATTCTGCTCGTTATGCAGGCGAACAAAAAGATGCCAACGATAATATGGATAAACTTTTAGATGAATTAAAAGATAAATCGAATCGAAAAGCTAATTTTAAAACCGTTATTGCTTTAAACCTTAACGGGAAGCAAAACTTATTTACCGGAATCATCAATGGAAAAATCATTGAAGAAAAAATTGGAACTAACGGTTTTGGCTATGACCCAATTTTTGTAGCAGATGGATATGAAAAAACCTTTGCTGAATTGACAATGGAAGAAAAATCAACTATTAGTCACAGAGGAATTGCAGTTAAAGAACTTATTCTTTTTTTGCAAAAACAGAACCTATAGGCAAACTCCAGTTGTATTTAAAAGCAATTAATCGGAATGTAATAATAAAAACCGCGACTATTAATGAAATAATATCGCTTTGTATTTGTAAATCTTGCAAAAGAAAAAACAAAATTCCACCTGCAATACAAAGCGTAGCATAAATTTCCTTTCGGAATAAAACCGGAATTTCATTACACAAAATATCGCGAATTACTCCACCAAAAGTAGCCGTAATAGTTCCTAAGATTACACAAATCACTGGACTCAAACCAAATTCCAAACCTTTTTCTAAACCTATTAAGGTAAAAACCCCTAATCCAATCGTATCAAATAAGAACATCGAGATACGCAAACGCTCTAAATAGCGATTGAAAACAACTGAAAGAAAAAATCCAAGGGTAATAATGTAAACATAATCGATATCTAACATCCATCCTACTGGCGTTCTTCCTATCATGACATCGCGAACTGTTCCGCCTCCTAAAGCCGTTACAAAAGCAATACAATACACACCAAATAAATCTAATTTCTTGTAAATAGCAGTCAATGCACCCGAAATAGCAAATACTAAAGTTCCGATAATATCTAACAATTCAAACATCTTATATCATTTCTTACAAAAGTACTTCATTTTTCAGTTTTTTATAACCAATTTTTTATCGCGTTTCATTTTTATAAAAGACATTTAAAACCATTAAAATATAACAAATTGAAAATCAGTTAATAACAAATTAGCTAATCTAGTTTTTTAAGCGTACCTTTGCACCCAATTTAAAATATTTTATGAATAAATTTGAACAATTAGGATTGAATGAGTCGCTACTGCTGGCGATTAAAGATCTAGGATTTGAGAATCCGTCAGAAGTCCAAGAAAAAGCGATTCCAGTACTATTGGAACAAAACACAGACTTAGTAGCCTTAGCGCAAACAGGAACAGGAAAAACCGCAGCTTTTGGTTTTCCTTTAATTCAAAAAATTGATGCTGAAAACAGAAACACGCAAGCATTAATTTTATCGCCAACACGTGAGTTATGCTTACAAATCACCAACGAAATTAAACTTTATTCAAAGTACATAAAAGGGTTACACACTGTGGCTGTTTATGGTGGTGCAAGCATTACAGAACAAGCTAGAGAAGTAAAACGTGGAGCTCAAATTATTGTAGCTACACCTGGTAGAATGCAAGACATGATTAACAGAGGTCTTGTAAACATTAAAAACATTGATTTCTGTGTCTTAGATGAGGCAGATGAAATGTTAAACATGGGATTCTACGAAGACATTTGTTCCATCTTATCGGACACACCAGACGAAAAAAACACTTGGTTATTCTCTGCAACTATGCCACAAGAAGTTGCGCGTATTGCAAAACAATTCATGTCGAACCCAGAAGAAATTACGGTTGGACATAAAAATTCAGGTTCTGCTACAGTTTCTCACGAATATTACGTAGTAAACGCTAGAGACCGTTATGAAGCATTAAAACGTTTAGCAGATGCTAATCCAGATATTTTTTCAGTTGTTTTTTGTAGAACAAAACGTGATACACAAGCGGTTGCCGAAAAATTAATCGAAGACGGGTATAACGCAGCAGCATTACACGGTGACTTATCGCAAGCACAACGTGATGGTGTAATGAAATCATTCAGAGGGCGTCAAATTCAAATGTTGGTTGCAACAGACGTTGCTGCTCGTGGAATTGATGTTGATAATGTTACTCACGTAGTAAACTATCAATTACCAGACGAAATTGAAACATACAACCACCGTTCAGGAAGAACAGGTAGAGCTGGAAAATTAGGAACTTCTATTGTAATCGTTACAAAAAGTGAATTAAGAAAAATCCACTCTATTGAACGTATCATCAAACAAAAATTCGAAGAAAAAACAATTCCTTCTGGAATTGAAATCTGCGAAATTCAGTTATTACATTTAGCTAATAAAATTCACGATACAGAAGTTGATCACGAAATTGACAACTACTTACCAGCTATTTATGAAGTTTTCCAAGATTTATCTAAAGAAGAATTGATTAAAAGAATGGTTTCTGTAGAATTTAATAGATTCTTAAACTACTACAAAAAGAAACGTGATATTGCTTCTGAAAGAAGTGAAAGAAGTTCTGAACCAAGAGAAATTAGAGCTGGAGATCCAGTTCGTTATTTCATTAATATTGGTGCAAGAGACGATTTCGATTGGATGCAATTAAAAGACTTCCTAAAAGAAACTTTAGAATTAGGTCGTGATGACGTATTTAAAGTAGATGTTAAAGAAGGTTTCTCTTTCTTCAATACCGATGGTGAACATACTGAAAAAGTAATGGAAACTTTAAATGGTTTTGATTTAAACGGAAGAAGAATCAACGTTGAAATCTCTAAAAACGACGGAGGAAGCAGTTCTAGACGCGATCATAATGGAAGAAATTCTGGTGGTGGAAGAAGAGAAGGCGGTTTTAGAGGTGAAAGAAGCGGTGCACCAAGAAGAGAAGGCGGCTTTAGAGGTGAAAGAAACAGTTCTGCTCCAAGAAGAGAAGGTGGTTTTAGAGGCGAAAGAAGTAGCTCAGCTCCAAGAAGAGAAGGTAGTTCTGACAGATCTTCTAGAAGAACAGAAAGTTCTGGAGATGCTTCAAGACCAAGAAGACCAAGAAGAAGCTAACAATTTTCGTTAATTTTCTTATAAATTTATAAAAAACTACAAAATATCACCTTGAGATTCGTATTTTTGAATCAATAATTAAGGAATGAGATATTTTGTAGTTTTTCTTTTTGTACTAGTTTCAAATTTTTGTTTTTCACAAAACGATACGCTTGTGACAAACATTAAAGGTACTGTTATTCAAAACGAAACAAAGCTTCCAATGAGCAATGTTCACGTTATTAATGCTTCACGCGTAAAAGGAACAGTTACTTCTCCTAGCGGAACATTTGAAATTGATGCCAAGGTAAACGACACTTTATTATTTTCTTATTTAGGTTACGAAACTATTAAAGTTAAAGTAACAAACGACTGGATAAAACAAAATCCTACCAAAATTTACTTAAGCGAAAAAGCTTATGTTCTTGATGAAGTAGTAGTTGCAAAATACAACCTTACAGGTTATGTTGAAGTTGACACCAAATTAATTCCTGTTGCCGATGATGGTTATCGTTACAGCATTTCGGGATTAAAAGCGGGTTATGAAGGAGGCGAATACAAACCAGGAGCTATTGCTAAAGTTTTAGGTTCCATTTCAAATCCAGCTGATTTCTTATATAATGTATTTGGAAAGCGACCTAAAGAAATGAAAAAGCTAAAAGAAATGAAAAAAGACGATACCGTTAGAAATCTTTTAGCAACAAAATTTGATAGAGAAACACTAGCTGCTTTACTTGAAATAAGCAAAGACGATATTCCATTAATTCTTCAAAACTGTAATTATTCAGAATATTTCATCCAAACCGCAAACGATTTACAAATTATGGATGCGATAAGTGCTTGCTATGAAGATTACAAAATATTAAGGAAAAACAGGTAATCAGCTTTCCGTATTCGACTTAATTTCTGCGAATTTTTTCTCAATAAACTCAATATCTTTTATCGACTTTCGAGTCCAATCCAAACGTTTTTCTAAAACTTCTTCTGGAGTTAATTGCCAATTGATATTTGATTGACGCAAACGGTTTGTAACATCTTGAATGATAATTGCCGCAGAAACTGAAATATTCAAACTTTCTGTATAACCTACCATTGGAATTTTTAAAAAGCCATCCGCTTGTTGCATTACTTCTTCTGACAATCCTAATTTTTCGGTTCCAAAAAACAAAGCAGAAGGTTTTGTAATATCAAACTCATGTAACATACATGAATCGTTATGTGGTGTTGTGGCAATAATTTGATAACCTTTACTTTTTAAGTTTGTTATACAATCCTGTATTGTTGAAAAACGATTAATATCAACCCATTTTTCAGCACCAAGTGCAATTTCTTTATCAATTCGTTTACCAAATTTTTGTTCGATAACGTTTAATTCCTGTATTCCAAAAACTTCACAACTTCTCATAACCGCGCTTGTATTGTGCAATTGATAAACATCTTCGATAGCTACAGTAAAATGTTTTGTTCTATTTTTTAATACACGTAAAAAACCCTCTTTTCGGCTTTCTGTAATAAATCCTTCTAAATATTTTAGTAAGTCTTGATCTTTATTTTCCATTCAGCAAAAATAATACTACTTTTTTTATTATTTTAGACAAAAATAAAATTGCATGACACAAGAAGAACTTCTACCCCTACTCTTAAAAAAAGATGATAGGTCGTTTACACTACTCTATGACAACTATTCCAAAAGTTTATATGGAATTATTTTCAATTTAATTAAAGACAAAGAAGAAGCTGAAGATGTGCTTCAAGAAGTTTTTGTTAAAATTTGGAAAAACATAGACACTTACAACACTTCTAAAGGAAGATTGTACACTTGGATGTTAAACATTGCTCGTAACACATCTATTGATAAATTGCGTTCTAAAAACTTTAACAACAATCAAAAAAACTTATCAACCGATAATTTCGTACATATACTTGATGATAACTCAAAAACAATCAACAAAATAGATGCTATAGGAATTAAAGAGTTTATAAAAAAATTAAAGCCAAAATGTATCCAATTAATAGATCTTTTATTTTTTAAAGGATACACTCAGCAAGAAGCGTCAGATGAACTTGAAATCCCATTAGGAACGGTTAAAACGCAGAATAGAAATTGTATGAATGAATTAAGATTAATGATCAATGAATAGTAGAGAATATATAGAATCTGGGATTTTAGAACTGTATGTATTTGGAAAACTTTCCGATGAAGAAATTGCGGAAGTAAATCAAATGGCTGAACAGCACTCTGATGTAAGAGAAGAAATCAAAGCAATTGAATTAGCGGTAATCAATTTATCACATAGTGTAGCTCCTCATTTATCGGCAACGAATTACGAAAAAATTCGAACCGAATTATTAGGAAAACACAAAGTTGTAACTATGAAATCTAAATCAAACTGGGCGCAATATACTGGTTGGGCAGCAGCTGCAATTTTAGTTATAGGTTTTGGTCTTCAATTTTATAAATTAAATCAAACGAATGAAATATTGAATAATGTTTCAACTGAGAAAAATCTTTTACAAGAATCAGTAGTAGATTTAGAATTGAAGAAAAAAGAATCAGACGAAGTTTTAGCTATTTTAAGAGATACAAGCAATGTTGCAGTAGCATTAACAGGACAACAAGTAGCTCCAAAAGCATTTGCAAAAGCTTATTATAACAAAGCTACTAAGGCTGTTTATATTGATGCTTCTGGTTTACCAACGCCCCCTAAAGGAATGGTTTATCAGGTTTGGGCATTAAAACTAGAACCTGTATTAACTCCTACAAGCATTGGTTTATTAGATACTTATGCCACAAGCACAACAAAAGTAATAAAAGTTGAAAATGCAGAAGCACCTCAAGCGTTTGGAATTACTCTTGAACCAGCTGGTGGAAGTGCTAGTCCAACATTAGAACAACTCTACACTTTAGGAAAAGTATAATACTCAAAATGCGTCTTTTTTAGACGCATTTGATTTTAAAATTGCGAAAGAATTAGAAAATGAAAAAAATTGTAGTATTAACTGGAGCCGGAATTAGTGCTGAAAGTGGCATTAAAACCTTCAGAGATGCTGATGGTTTATGGGAAGGTCATGATATTATGGAAGTAGCCTCGCCTATTGGCTGGAAAAATAATGCTGAATTGGTTTTGGACTTCTACAACAAAAGACGTGCGCAATTACAAACGGTAAGGCCAAATAAAGCGCATGAAATATTAGCCGAATTAGAGAATGCTTTTGATATGCATATCATAACTCAAAACGTAGACGATTTACACGAAAGAGCTGGAAGTAATAAAGTAATCCATCTTCATGGTGAATTGCTAAAAGTACGAAGTGTTGTCGATGAAAACTTTGTTATCGATTGGAAACACGATTTAAACTTAGGCGATTTTGACTTAGAAGGCAACCAATTAAGACCACATATTGTTTGGTTTGGAGAAGACGTTCCTATGATTGAAAACGCAATTGATATAGTTGAAACTGCCGATATTTTTATCATTATCGGAACATCATTACAAGTATATCCCGCGGCTGGATTAATGAATTATGTAGATGAAAGTGTTCCTGTTTATTATATTGATCCAAATCCGGCAACCATTTACGATTTACCAAATGAGTTGAAAGTGTTGCCATTAACCGCAGTTGAAGGAATGAAAATTATTAAAGCAGAACTTTTGTCTTTGGAATAAAAAAACTCCCAACTAATTACTGATTACTAATCACTAATTACTAAATTTGCACTTCTTTAAACAACACACAACAAAATGCAATTAACAGAATTAAATGCTATTTCGCCAATTGATGGTCGTTATAGAAGCAAAACTATTTCATTATCTCCTTATTTTTCAGAAGAAGCCCTAATTAAATACCGTGTATTAATTGAGGTTGAATATTTTATTGCTTTGCGCGAAGCTGATGTACCACAATTAGCTAAAATTGACAAATCGATTTATGATTCATTAAGAGCAATCTATAAAAACTTCTCTACTGAAGATGCGCTTTGGATTAAAGAAACTGAAAAAACAACCAACCACGATGTTAAAGCTGTGGAATATTTCATCAAATCAAAGTTTGATGGTTTAGGATTACAAGAATATAAAGAGTTCATCCATTTTGGTTTGACTTCTCAAGATATCAACAATACTGCAATTCCGCTTTCTACAAAAGAAGCTTTTGAAAATGTATATTTACCAAGCTTAGTAAGTGTTATTGCTAAATTAAAAGAACTAGCAATGGAATGGCAAAACGTTCCAATGTTAGCCAGAACTCACGGACAACCGGCCTCTCCTACCCGTTTAGGAAAAGAAATTTTAGTGTTCGTAGAACGTTTAGAAGAACAAATGCGTTTGTTATTCAATGTTCCTTTTGCAGCTAAATTTGGTGGTGCTACTGGAAATTACAATGCTCACAAAGTAGCGTATCCGAATACGGATTGGAAAAAATTTGGAACTGATTTTGTTGAAAACAGTTTAGGTTTACACCATTCTTTCCCTACAACTCAAATTGAACATTACGATCATTTTGCAGCATTTTTCGATGCTTTAAAACGTATCAATACGATATTAATTGATTTAGATAGAGACATTTGGACATATGTTTCAATGGATTATTTCAAACAAAAAATCAAAGCAGGAGAAATTGGTTCTTCAGCAATGCCTCACAAAGTAAATCCAATTGATTTTGAAAATTCGGAAGGAAACTTAGGAATTGCTAATGCTATTTTCGAACATATATCGGCTAAACTACCTATTTCTCGTTTACAACGTGATTTAACAGACAGTACTGTTTTACGTAATATTGGTGTGCCAATGGGACACACTTTAATTGCTTTTGAAGCAACTTTAAAAGGATTAAACAAATTATTACTAAACGAAGATAAATTCGCAGAAGATTTAGAGAAAAACTGGGCAGTTGTTGCAGAAGCGATTCAAACGATTCTAAGAAGAGAAGCTTATCCAAATCCATATGAAGCTTTAAAAGACTTAACAAGAACAAATACTGTAATTAATAAAGAAGCGATTCACAATTTTATTGGTACTTTAAACGTTTCTGAAGAAGTAAGAACTGAATTAATGCAAATTACACCAAGTAACTATTTAGGTATATAAATTTCAAATATGCAAAAACCTATCATTTTAAAACTTTTTCTAATTAGTTTACTGATAGGTTTTTTCTTTTCTTGTAACTCAGTAAAATCAATACAACAACAAAAAACCAACGCTGGTGTTGTTATTACGTTTGACGATTGTTTTATAAAAGAATGGAATGATGCAGATATGCAATTAGCAAAATACAAATGGAAAGCAACCTTTTGTGTGAGTAATGTTCCTCAAATTACTAAAAACGATTTTGGGACTTTAAAAAACTTCCAATTAAAAGGTCATGAAATTGCTGGGCATGGTTACAACCACATAAATGCTAAAGATTTTTCTAAAAAATACGGCAAAAAGAAATACATTGAAACCGAAATCACGCCTTTAATTCAGGCTTTTCAACACCAAGGAATCACTTTGAATTCATTTGCTTATCCTTTTGGAGCAAAAACACAAACACTTGATTCCGAATTAAAAAAACATTTCAAAATCATTAGAGCAACTGCTGGTGGTTATAAAAAAGTGCGAAACAATTCTAATTTTTACAATGGTAAACCTATTTTAAACGGAATTGGAATTGACACTAGATACAAACACTTTAGTATCAAATACATCACCAAAGTTTTAAATTACGCGAAAAGAAACAACAAAGTGGTTATTTTTTACGCTCACAAACCTGTGAATAAAGCTACTGCTAATTACGAAGTAGAGATGAAAACTTTAGAATTCATTTGCCAATATGTACGAAATAATCAAATGCAATTCTACACATTGAACGACCTGAATTCGTTAAAAAAAAGATAAAAAACGCTTCCTAAATTAGAACTGTTTTGATAAGAAATTGATTTTAACTATTTTTAGTCAAAAATCAATTATATGCCAATACACTTAACTGCTACTACTCTTCACATACCAGATTTAATAAGCGATCTTGGTTTAATTTTAGTTACGGCTGCTATTGCAGTTCTTATTTTCAGATTATTAAAACAACCTTTAGTTCTTGGATATTTAGTAGCCGGTTTTCTAGCTGGTAGCGAATCAGATTTCTTCCCAACGGTTCAAGATATGAACAGTGTAAAAGTTTGGGCAGAAATAGGCGTTATTTTCCTCTTATTTAGTTTAGGTCTCGAATTCAGCTTTAAAAAACTGATGAAAGTAGGCGGAACGGCTTCTATCACAGCCTTAACCCAAATTATAAGTATGGTGGCAATTGGATATTTTGTCGGTCAACTTATGGATTGGGGAAAAATGAACAGCTTATTTTTAGGTGTAATTTTATCGATTTCATCCACTACTATTATTTTAAAAACCTTTGACGAACTAGGTGTTAAAGCACAAAAATTTGCTGGAAATGTAATTGGCGCCTTAATTGTACAAGATATTTTAGCCATTTTAATGATGGTATTGTTATCTACTGTAGCCGTAAGTCAGCAATTTTCGGGAACTGAATTGTTACAATCAGTATTAAAACTAGTTTTCTTTTTGACGATTTGGTTTGTAGCAGGAATTTTCTTTATCCCAACATTCCTTAAAAAAGCTAAGCACTTATTAACCGATGAAATGTTGCTAATTGTTTCATTGGCATTATGTTTACTCATGGTTTTATTCGCTGCAAACGTAGGCTTCTCTCCTGCTCTTGGTGCTTTTATCATGGGTTCTATTATTGCCGAAACCACACAAGCGGAACACATTGAACATTTGGTAAAACCCGTAAAAGATTTATTTGGTGCGGTTTTCTTCGTTTCGGTCGGAATGTTGATTGATCCTGAAATGTTAATGAAATACGGATTTCCTGTAGCCATTTTAACTTTAGTGGTTATCTTAGGACAATCATTAAGTGCTACCATTGGCGCATTATTTTCGGGACAACCGTTGAAACAATCCATACAAACGGGAATGAGTTTATCGCAAATTGGAGAGTTTTCATTCATCATCGCTACATTAGGAATGACGTTAAATGTAACAAGCGATTTCTTATATCCAATTGTAGTAGCAGTTTCAGCCATCACCACCTTTACAACGCCTTTCATGGTGAAATTTTCAACACCATTTTCATTGTATTTAGAAAAAAAATTACCAAGACGTTGGGTTAAAAAAATCGAACGCTACAGTGCCAATACCGAAGCTATTAAATCGGTTAGTACTTGGCAAATTGTATTAAAAGCGTATTTAACTCAGGTAATCATTCACTCGATTATTATTGTGGCGATTATTCTACTTTCATCCAAATATATTCTGCCTTTGGTTGAAGATTCACGTTTTGGAAATGCCATTGCAGCATTAATTACGGTTGTAATTTTATCTCCATTTTTATGGGCTTTATCGCTTAGAAGAGTGGCCGTAGAACAAGTGCAAGAATTAATGCAAGTCAGAAAATACCAAGGTCCGATTATCGTACTAGTTTTCTTTAGAATTGCGCTTTCTCTTTTCTATATGGGATTTGTATTGAATGAATTTTTCTCTCCAGTTATCGCCTTAATTGCCTTGATAATTGGAATTATTGCCTATATTCTTTTTCCAAAAAGACTACATGCTCGTTATAATAAAATTGAAAGTCATTTTTTAAGGAATTTCAATGATAGAGAATTAACAAAACAAGCTAACAAACGCCAAAATGTATTATCTCCTTGGGATGGTCACATGGCAGATTTTGAAATTGCAACAGCATCTAATTTGGCAGGAAAAACATTAGAAGAGCTAAAAATCAGAGAACAATTCGGAATTAATATTGCTTCGATTAAAAGAGGCGATGTTACAATTAATATTCCTATTCGTTCTGAACGATTATTTCCTGGAGATGAAATCAACGTAATTGGAACAGATGAACAAGTAAAACTCTTCAAACTGTATTTGGACAAACATGAAATTGATGATCCCGAAGACGAAGAAAAAGAAGATATTATTTTACAACAATTAGAATTAAAAAACCGAGTTTGTATAGGAAAAAGTATTCGAGAATCGCAGATTAGGGAAAAAACACACGGCATAATCGTAGGCATCGAACGCAACGGAAAACGTATCTTAAACCCAGAATCGCATTGGATTTTAGAATCTGATGATATTTTGTGGATTGCTGGTGATCGAAAAAAGATTAATGAGTTTTTGAAAGGATAAAATACTTTTTAATCTCTTTTTAAGTTATATAAAGTATTGAAAAACATACAAAATGAAAACCCAAATCACCCTATTTTTAATATTCGTATCTACATTCAGTTTCAGTCAAAATCAAAACAAAATTGATTTAGAAAAACTGAAAACAAAAGTATATCAATTGGTAAACGAAGAACGTTCCAATAACGACAGAAAAGTACTTGGTTTGGATGCTCATTTAAAAAAAGCAGCTGACGACCATTCCAAATACATCGCAAAAGCCCAAACTTTATCTCACGAAGAAACGGATGCTAAAAAGCAAAGTCCAAAAGACCGTGTCTATTTCTATGGCGGAAATTCGTTTGTTTTAGTTGGTGAAAATCTGTTATTCACAGGAATTAAAGACCAAATTTACTCTGAAGCCGACTTAGATACTTTAGCCTTAAAAATGTTCAATCTTTGGAAGAAATCACCCAATCATTTGAAAAATATTTTAGACCATCAATATTTTTACACTGAAATCGGTTTTAGCATCGATTGGGAAAACAAGAAAATTTATGCCGTTCAATTGTTTGGAGCTAAGTAATTAAACACAAAATTCACGAATTAGCACGAATTAATTGGTGTAAATTAGTGAAATTCGTGTTCATTTTTAAGTACAAAAAAACCTGACAGGTTTTTTGAAACCTGTCAGGTTTGTAAAATATTTTGTCAAAATTTAAACTATTGCTATTTCAATATCATTTAAAGTCAATTTTTCTCTACTTCTTCCTAAGACTTTTGAAAATAAAAATCTTGACATTGATAAAAAAGGAAATGGAAAAACTTCCAACATTGAATCTTTAACAATAATATCATAATAATTATGAACAGAAATTTTAAACTTACCATGTTTCTTAATTTCAAATGAGTAGAATTTAACTGCTTTTTTTCCAAATTTAAAATCTCGCAATTTTAAACTTTTCTCTTTTAAATCCACTTCTTTATTAGTCTCAATATTAATAATTTGAATATAAAAATCTGGATTAGCATCAATATGATGACCGCCTAGAATATAAACACTATAAAAACCATAAGAAAGTTCTTTTTCAATGGTTTCTTGAATATTAAATTTAAAACTCATTAACTAATACATTATAAAATTACAACGGAATAACAAACGTTGCTTATAACTGAACACTGTGACTGATCACTGAACACTAAAACTATCTCGAATAATTTGGAGCTTCTTTCGTAATAGTTACATTGTGTGGGTGACTTTCACCAATACCACTTGCCGTGATTCTAATGAAACGTCCTGTCTCTTGTAAGGTTGGAATGTCTTTTGCACCACAATAACCCATTCCAGCTCTTAAACCACCTATGAATTGTTGCATGCTTTCGTTTAATTCTCCTTTGTATGGCACACGACCTACAATTCCTTCTGGAACTAATTTCTTCACATCATCTTCTACATCTTGGAAATAACGGTCTTTTGAACCTTCTTGCATGGCCTCAACAGAACCCATTCCACGGTATGATTTGAATTTTCTTCCTTCAAAAATAATTGTTTCACCTGGTGATTCTTTTGTTCCTGCTAAAAGTGAACCTAACATCACACAATCAGCACCCGCAGCAATCGCTTTTGGAATGTCTCCTGTGTAACGAATTCCACCATCGGCAATAACTGGAACTCCTGAACCTCTTAAAGCCGTAGCCACTTCTAAAACTGCTGAAAATTGCGGAAATCCAACACCTGCAACAACTCTCGTTGTACAAATAGAACCTGGACCAATTCCAACTTTCACTGCATCAGCTCCATTTTGAGCTAAATATAACGCAGCTTCTGGTGTTGCAATGTTACCTACTACTACATCTAATTCTGGGAATTTAGCTTTTACTGCTTTTAATACATCTACTACTCCTTTTGTATGTCCGTGAGCAGTATCAATAATTACCGCGTCAACTCCAGCGTTTACTAATGCTGTAGCTCTTTCAACCGCGTCTGCCGTAACTCCTAAAGCAGCAGCTACACGTAAACGACCAAATTTATCTTTATTAGCAATTGGTTTTTGGGTTAATTTCGTAATATCTCTAAATGTAATTAAGCCAACTAATTTATTATTGTTATCAACTACAGGTAATTTTTCAATTTTATTTTCTTGAAGAATATCTTCTGCTTCATGTAAAGTGGTTCCTTGAGCAGCCGTTACTAAATTTTCAGAAGTCATTACTTCTAAAATCGAGCGTGAATTTACTTTTTCGAAACGTAAATCTCTATTGGTAACAATACCTTTTAAAATTCCGTTATCATCTACAACTGGAATTCCGCCAATGCTAAATTCTTTCATTGCCATTTTCGCATCACCAACATTTGCAGTTAAAGGTAACGTTACTGGATCGATAATCATACCGCTTTCTGCACGTTTTACCTTCTTTACTTTTGCTGCTTGTTGCTCAATCGTCATGTTTTTGTGTAAAACGCCAATTCCACCTTCTTGTGCCATAGCAATTGCCATAGAACTTTCGGTAACCGTATCCATTGCTGCGGAAACGATAGGAACATTCAACGTAATATTTCTCGAAAACTTCGATTGAATACTAACTTCGCGTGGTAAAATTTCTGAATAATTTGGAATAAGCAAAACATCGTCGTAAGTAAGACCTTCGCCAACGATTTTAGTTGTGTGTGCTTTCATGGTGCAATTTGTAGTTGTTGTTAAATTGCGTGCAAATATAGTAAAACTTAGGCTAATAATCTATTTCTTTTAAGAATAAATTATGTAACTTGCATAATAATTTTTCATCTACAATGAGCGATTCTAAAAAAACAAGTACAGGCCTAACCGATTCAGAAGTAATAGAATCCGCAAAAAAATTCGGCACCAACTCTATCGAACATCAGAAAAAAAACCATTTTCTGAACTCCATTTTAGATATCGTTAAGGAACCAATGTTTCTTTTACTTTTTACCGCTACGAGTATTTATTTCATAACAGGAGATTATGGTGATGGTATTTTTATGACTTTTGCAATTGTGTTTGTAATGGCTATTTCGGTTTTTCAAGAATCTAGAAGTCGTAATGCGATTGAAGCCTTAAAAAAACTAACCCAACCACAATGTAAAGTCATTAGAAAGAGTCAACTAATTGAAATTCCAACCGAAGAAATTGTAATTGGCGATTGTGTTCAATTGGAAGAAGGCGCTTTCATTCCCGCAGACGGAATTATTCTTTCATCCAACGATTTTTCGGTCAACGAATCTATTTTAACGGGTGAATCTTTAGCCGTGTTCAAATCGAATGAATCCGAAAATAAACAAGTTTTCCAAGGTACTATTGTAGCTTCTGGACTTGCTATTTGCGAAGTAACCGCAATTGGAAATAAAACGCAATTAGGAAAAATTGGTTCGAGTTTGAATGCGATTGAAGAAGAAAAAACGCCTCTACAAATTCAAATTGGGAATTTCGTCACCAAAATGTCGATTATAGGTTTGGTCATATTTGCCATTGTTTGGGCGATAAATTACTATAATTCAAGATTGGTTTTAGACAGTTTATTGAAAGCGCTAACCTTAGCCATGAGCGTTATTCCAGAGGAAATTCCGGTAGCCTTCACCACTTTTATGGCTCTTGGTGCTTGGCGTTTGATGAAAATGGGAATCATTACTAAACAAACCAAAACCGTTGAAACTCTTGGAAGTGCAACCGTAATTTGCACTGATAAAACCGGAACAATTACCGAAAACAGAATGAGTTTAGCCGAATTGTACCTTTTTAAATCCAATTCGATAGTAGCAACTACACAAAAACCAAATCCTGAAGCCGAAGAAATCATAAATTATGCCATGTGGTCGAGCGAACCTATTCCGTTTGATGCGATGGAAATTGCGATTCACGAAGCATATTCTAATTTTGAAAGCGAAGACGAACGACCTCATTTTAAAATGGTTCACGAATATCCGTTAAGTGGAAAACCACCGATGATGACGCACGTTTTCGAAAACGAATCGGGTAAAAAAATCATCGCCGCTAAAGGTGCTCCTGAAGCTTTAATCACAGTCAGTCATTTAACTGAAATAGAAAAAAATCAGATTTTAGAGGCGATGAAAGCCATAATGCAAAAAGGATTCCGAGTTTTAGGCGTTGGCGTATCCGACTTTGAAGGAACAGATTATCCAGTAACCCAACAAGAATTAAAATTTCATTTCAAAGGATTAGTAGCGTTTTACGATCCACCAAAGCATAACATTCAAGCGGTTTTTGAAACATTTTACAAAGCAGGAATTCAAGTAAAAATAGTAACAGGCGATAATGCTGAAACCACTTCAACTATTGCAAGACAAGTTGGGTTTAAAAACGCCGATAAAGTATTGAATGGCGATGAATTAATGGCTATGGATGAAGCCACTTTGAAAGAGAAAGTAATGGAAACGGCTATTTTCACCAGAATGTTTCCAGAAGCAAAACTAAGAATCATCAAAGCTTTAAAAGCCAATAATCAAATCGTAGCGATGACAGGCGATGGTGTAAATGACGGACCTGCTTTAAAATCGGCACACATCGGAATTGCCATGGGTAAAAAAGGTACCGAAATTGCGAAACAAGCTGCGAATTTAATTCTAGTTGACGATAATTTCGAAAGAATGACCGATGCGATTGCTATGGGTAGAAAAATCTATATCAACCTAAAAAAAGCGATTCAATACATAATTTCGATTCATATTCCCATTATTTTAATCGTGTTTATTCCATTAGCGTTAGGTTGGATGTATCCCAATATTTTCACACCCGTTCATATTATTTTCTTAGAAATTATTATGGGACCAACTTGCTCCATTATTTATGAAAATGAACCTATGGAAGACAATTTAATGCTACAAAAACCAAGACCACTAAGCACAACTTTCTTTAAGCTAAAAGAAGTACTCATTAGCATCATTCAAGGATTAGTAATTACATTAGGATTGTTATTTATTTATCAATATGCGATTGGAGCGCAAATGTCGGAAAATGGAACTAGAACGTTGATATTTTTAACTTTAATTACTTCTAACATTGTATTAACGTTAGCCAATCGTTCGTTTTATTATTCGATTTTCAAAACGATTCAGTACAAAAATAATTTGGTAGGATTGATTATAGGAATCACTATATTATTAACTGGATTAATACTGTTTATTCCTGCATTTTCCAACTTTTTCTTATTTGAAATGGTAAGTGGTTCCCAAATAGGATTATGTGTATTAGTAGGAACAATTTCAGTACTTTGGGTCGAAATTTACAAAGCGTTTAAACGAAGAAAAACTGATTAATGAAATTCACCAAATAACTTAGTCGCTTCATTATAAGCACTTTCAAAACTCATTGGACTCGTATTCGTATTTTCTCTTTTGGTAGTGAAATACGATAATAATTTCTCCGTAGGCATGTTTCCTGTTAAATCGTCTTTTGCCATAGGACAACCGCCAAAACCTTGAATGGCGCCATCATAACGACGACAACCTGCATTGTAAGCCGCATCAATTTTTTCAAACCATTTGTCTGGCGTAGTATGAAGATGCGCACCAAATTCGATGTTTGGATATTTCGGAATCAAATTAGAAAATAAGTAATCAATTACTTCTGGAGTGGAACTTCCAACGGTATCCGAAAGCGAAAGGATTTTCACACCCATATTCGCCAATTTTTCTGTCCATTCGCCAACAATTTCAACATTCCATGGATCTCCATACGGATTTCCAAACCCCATTGAAATATAGGTAACCACTTCCTTATTCGATTTATCAGCGATTTCTAAAATCTCTTGAAGTGTCACCAAACTTTCAGCAATCGTTTTGTGCGTATTTCGCATTTGAAAGTTCTCCGAAATCGAAAAAGGAAAACCTAAATATTGAATTTCTTTATGAACAGAAGCATTTTGTGCACCTTGTGTATTGGCAATAATCGCTAATAATTTGCTGTTGGTAGCAGACAAATCCAATTGAGCCAAAACCTCAACCGTATCTTGCATTTGCGGAATCGCTTTTGGCGAAACAAAACTTCCAAAATCAATAGTATCAAAGCCTACACGCAATAACGATTGGATGTATTTTACCTTTTTTTCAGTAGGAATAAACGGTTTGATACCTTGCATGGCATCGCGCGGACACTCGATAATTTTGATTTCGTTCATAGCTTCAAAGATAGAAATTTTAGCTGTTTTCCAAAATCTTTTTATTAATTGCCTTCACTAAAGCCGGACCTTCGTAAATAAATCCTGTGTACAATTGTACTAAACTTGCACCAGCATTCAGTTTTTCAATCGCATCTTCCGCTGTGTGAATTCCTCCTACTCCAATGATTGGGAACGACTTATTACTTTTTTCTGAAAGAAAACGAATCACTTCTGTAGAGCGTTTCGTTAATGGTTTACCAGATAAACCACCCATTTCTGATTTGTTTTCCGATTGTAAACCCTCGCGAGAAATTGTTGTATTGGTAGCAATTACACCTGCAATTTTAGTTTCGTTTACGATATCAATGATGTCTAAAAGTTGCTCATCGGTTAAATCGGGAGCGATTTTTATTAAAATTGGTTTTTGTTTTGGTTTTGAGTTGTTCTTATCTTGAAGCGTTTGCAATAACTCGGTCAAAGGTTTTTTATCTTGCAATTCGCGAAGATTGGGTGTATTTGGCGAACTCACATTCACTACAAAATAATCTACGAACGGAAATAAGGCTTCAAAACAGATTTCGTAATCCTTTACTGCTTCTTCGTTTGGCGTGACTTTATTTTTTCCAATGTTTCCACCAATTAAAACGCCTTTATTCCTTTTCAAGCGTTCTACCGCTTCTTTTACACCACCATTATTAAAACCCATTCGGTTTATAATGGCATTGTCTTCTTTTAAACGAAACAAACGTTTTTTTGGATTTCCTTCTTGCCCTACAGGAGTTAATGTTCCAATTTCAATAAATCCGAAACCAAAATTTGATAACTCTTGATATAACTTTGCATCTTTATCAAATCCTGCCGCTAATCCAACCGGATTTTTGAATTTAATTCCGAAAACTTCTCTTTCTAAACGAGCATCTTTAACTTCATAAAGCGCTTGAAACAAACTTGAAAAACCTGGAATTTTATTCAGAAAACGAATCAATGAAAAAGTAAAATAATGCACTTTTTCTGGATCAAAACAGAAAAGTAACGGACGAATGAAGATTTTGTACATAGTATGTTGTGTTGTAGTGCAAAAGTAAGAAAATGCCTTTCTAAAAAAAAGTATTGACGCATTTTGTAACAATAAAAGATTAGGTACGTATAATTACCGAGTGCAATTTTAAAAAATTTATTTAGGAACATTTATTGAAGAAATTAAAAAATTAAAAAAATCTGTTTAAATTTCTCAAATCTGTGTCATCTGTGTTCCAAAATACAATTAAGCATATTCAAAATTCTAAATTCTAATTTCAAATGGCTCAAACTCCTTCTAACATGTTACCACTAGGCACTATTGCTCCAGATTTCAATTTGAAAGATACTAATGCTACTGATTTTAAAACTTTTTCTGATTGTAAAGGTGAAAAAGGAACAGTAGTGATGTTTATTTGCAATCATTGTCCGTTTGTGCATCATGTGATGGAAGAAGTAATTCGTGTGGTGAATGATTATCGTGTGCAAGGCATTGGATTTGTGGCGATTTCAAGTAATGATGTTGTAAAATATCCACAAGATGCACCCGAATTAATGACCGAATTTGCCTTTGAAAACGGATTTGAATTCCCATATTTATATGATGAAACTCAAGAAGTAGCCAAAGCTTACGATGCGGCTTGTACGCCTGATTTTTATCTTTTTGACAATCAAAACAAACTAGTTTACCGCGGACAATTAGATGACAGCCGACCAGCCAACGGCATTCCATTAAGTGGTTCCGATTTACGAAGTGCAATTGATGGTGTGGTTATGAATAGATTAATTAATCCAGAGCAGAAACCTAGTATTGGTTGTAATATTAAGTGGAAGTAAAAAAGTATTTAGTGGTCAGAAAAAACTACTTTCTAACTAAAATCACTTCAATTGGATTATTACTTCTTGGTCCGAAAGTTCTGGCTTGGCGTTCGTTTTCACTCGAACACAAAATATACATATTAAAAACTTGCAATTGGACTAATTGCTCATTGTATTTCCCTTTTGTATCTTGAATTTTAATATAGAATTCTTCTGCAGGAAAGGTATTGGTTACTGAAAGTAAGTAGGTATCTCCAGCATAAGGAAAAAACCATTTTTCGGGTTCGTTTGGTTTGCTTATTAAATGATTTCGAGTAAAAACCAAAGCTTGATTACCGTATTTCCAACTGTATTTATTATTCTCATTGATGACTTCTTCTCCTTTTTCGTTAACCAACGTGATTTTTAAATCGGGAATATTATCTGTTTTTCCTTCTTCATGGGCTTTTACAACCAAATACGAAGTAAAATCAAACCCACAATGCGGCACTTGCCCGAATGAGATCAGAGAAAGAAGAAGAAAGAAAAATAATATTTTGGTTTTCATAGCTTGGAATTATGGGTAAAAATACAAAAATGATACCAAAGAAAAAATCCCAAGACTAAGTCTCAGGATTTCTTTTAAATATACTTTTTACTTTTAGCTTTTTACTTTGGACTTAATTATTTAACATCCATTAATTCTACATCAAATACTAAAGTTGCATCTGGTGGAATAACCCCTCCAGCACCTCTAGAACCGTATCCTAAATAAGATGGAATTACAAAACGAGCTTTGTCTCCCACTTTCAATAAAGCAATACCTTCGTCCCAACCTTCGATAACTTGTCCAACACCTAAAGTGAAGTCAATTGGTTGTTTTCTTTTGTAGGAAGAATCAAAAACTTGTCCATTTTCTAATGCTCCTTGATAATGAACTGATACTTTTTTACCGTTTTCAGCTTGTTTACCAGTTCCTTTTTGGATGATTTGGTAACGTAAACCACTTTCAGTCTTTTGAAAACCAGCAGCTAATTTTTCCAAAGCTTCCTCTGCCATTTTTTTTTGCTCTGCAATTCTTTTTTCTCTTGAACCTTCAAATGTTCTGAAAGCTTCGATAGCATTCCATTTTTGAGCTTCTTCTCCTACTCTTACAATTTCTAACGTATCAATCGTATCCCCTTGAGCAATTGCATCTACCACATCTTGTCCTTCGACAACGTGACCAAAAACTGTGTGTTTTCCGTCTAACCAAGCCGTTTCAATATGTGTAATGAAGAATTGAGAACCATTTGTTCCAGGTCCAGCGTTTGCCATCGATAAAACTCCAGGTCCATCGTGACGTAAAGTTGGGTGAAACTCATCATCAAAGTTGTAACCAGGACCACCTGTTCCTTGCCCTTGAGGACAACCACCTTGTATCATAAAATCAGGAATTACACGGTGAAATTTTAATCCGTCGTAATATGGTTTTCCCATTGGACGTGCTGAATTTTCTAATTGACCTTCTGCTAATCCTACGAAATTCCCAACCGTTCCTGGTGTTAAATCGTGCGTTAATTTTACTAAAATAGTACCTCTTGAAGTATTGAATTTAGCGTATATTCCGTTTTCCATGCTTTTGTTTTTAAATTTGAAAGTGCAAAATTACAAAATTAATTGGTAGTTTTGATAAACAAATATCGATTCGAATGGAAGCTAATGATTACCTTAATATCAACAAACAGACTTGGAATAACAAAGTAGAGATTCATATAAACTCTGATTTCTATGACATGGAAGGTTTTCTGAAAGGAAAATCAACATTAAATTCGATTGAATTGGATTTACTTGGAGATGTTTCAGACAAAAAAGTGTTGCACTTACAATGTCATTTCGGTCAAGACACCATGACTTTAGCTAGAATGGGCGCCAAAGCTACCGGAATTGATTTGTCTGACAAAGCCATTGAAAAAGCTAGAGAAATCAACAATAATTTGAATTTAGATGCAACTTTCATTTGTTGCGATATTTATGATTTGCCGAATCATTTAGACGAAAAATTCGATATTGTTTTCACAAGTTATGGCACAATTGGTTGGTTTCCCGATTTAGACAAATGGGGAAAAATAATTTCGCATTTCTTAAAACCTGATGGAAAATTTGTCTTTGCCGAATTCCATCCTGTAGTTTGGATGTTTGACAATAATTTTAAAGAGGTTTTCTATAATTATTTCAATGTCGAACCTATTTTAGAAGACGAATCGGGAACTTATGCCGATAAAGAAGCTTCACTTCAAACCACAACCATTACTTGGAATCATCCGATTTCAGAAGTCTTAAACGCTTTGATTTCAAATGAATTGGCTATTAATTGTTTTAACGAATTTGATTATTCTCCTTACAATTGTTTCAATCAAACCGAAGAATTTGATTCCGAAGGTTCGGAAAAAAAATTCCGAATCAAGCATTTGGAAAACAAAATTCCAATGGTATATTCGCTTTCGGCAACTAAAAAATAAACTCCTATCTTTGCAACATGCGAATTGATATTATTACCGTTTTACCAGAATTAATGCGAAGTCCATTTGAGGCTTCAATAATGAAACGTGCTATTCAAAAAGAATTGGTAGAAGTACATTTTCACAATTTAAGAGATTACACTACCAATAAACAAAGAAGTGTGGATGATTATCAATTTGGTGGAGGTGCTGGTATGGTAATGATGGTGCAACCCATAGACGATTGTATTTCGAAACTAAAAAGTGAAAGAACTTACGACGAAATTATATACATGACGCCAGATGGTGAAACCCTTAATCAAAAAATGGCGAACTCAATTTCGATGTATGAAAATATAATGATTTTGTGTGGCCATTACAAAGGTGTTGATCAACGTGTACGCGACATGCACATAACACGAGAAATTTCGATTGGTGATTATGTATTGAGTGGTGGAGAAATTGGAGCAATTGTTTTCTGCGATGCTATTATTAGGTTAATTCCAGGAGTTTTGAGTGATGAAACTTCAGCATTAACAGATAGTTTCCAAGATAATTTATTATCTCCTCCTATTTATACTCGTCCTGCTGAATATAAAGGATTGAAAGTTCCTGAAGTACTATTGAGTGGTAATTTTGGAAAAATTGAAAAATGGCGTGAGGACATGGCTTATGAGCATACCAAAAATAGAAGACCCGATTTATTAGAAGACTAATTTTTTTAGTTTTATTTTTTTTGTAAATTTAAGGTACTAATTTCTACCAAGATGCAACGCATAATATATTTAAGCTCAGGAGTAAAAATTTTTTCTGACGAAGAAATCAATGAGCTATTAAATGTTTCAAGAGTTAATAATCAAAAAAGTGGTATAACAGGATTACTGCTTTATTCAGATGGTAATTTCATGCAAATTTTAGAAGGGAAAAAAGAAGCAATTGAAAACACTTATAGTAAAATCCTAACCGACTCAAGACATAGAAACATAATACTGATTTCAAATGAGACCATTAAGAAGAGAAACTTTTCAGAATGGAAAATGGGATATAGTGTTATCAATCCTGATTTTCTGAAAAAACATCCAGAAATTAATCCTTTTAAAGTTCAAAAAACTTCGAAAATAGATACAATAATAACCACTTTTATAGAAACATTTTTAAATTCATTCCGAAATACAGTACTTTACAATTAAAAATGAGTACAAAAGTTTTGGATTTTAAATAAAATAACTTAATTTTGCACCCACTTTGAACCAACCTCTGGCGATAGACGTGTATGTTGCTTTAAATCAAACTTTTATAATACTAAGACTATGTCAAATTTAGTTGATTTCGTTAATAACGAATTTGTTACAAAAAAAGATTTCCCTGAGTTTGGTGCTGGTGATACAATCACTGTGTACTATGAAATTAAAGAGGGTGAAAAAACTAGAACTCAGTTCTTCAAAGGAGTTGTAATCCAAAGAAGAGGTGCTGGAGCAACTGAAACTTTCACAATTCGTAAAATGTCTGGTTCTGTTGGTGTAGAGCGTATCTTCCCAGTTAACATGCCAGCTTTACAAAAAGTTGAAGTTAACCAAAGAGGTAAAGTTCGTAGAGCTCGTATCTACTACTTCAGAGATCTTACTGGTAAAAAAGCTAAAATCAAAGAAAGAAGATACAAAAACTAATTCTTCTTTTATTCATAAAAAAAGCCGCAACTATGTTGTGGCTTTTTTTATTGAATTTTATTCGATTTTTAAGTAAAATCACCTAATTATTTCTTAGTAATTTCCTATATTTGGCAGATTTATTAAAACATATACAACATATAACAAATAACTTTCATGTCCAATCAATCCAAAATAATGTATACGATTACGGATGAGGCGCCAATGTTGGCAACTCACTCGTTTTTACCTATTGTAAAGGCTTTTACAAAACCAGCAAATATTGAAATTGAAACTAGAGATATTTCACTAGCTGGAAGAATATTAGCAAATTTTCCTGAATTTTTAAATGAAGACCAAAAAGTTGGTGATGCACTTACAGAATTAGGTCAATTAGCAAATACTCCAGAAGCTAACATTATTAAATTACCAAACATTTCGGCTTCAGTAATTCAATTAAAAGAAGCAATTGCTGAATTACAATCACAAGGATTTAATATCCCTAGTTATCCTGAAGAACCTCAAAACGATACTGAAAAAGAAATCAAAGCAAAATATGCTAAAGTTTTAGGTTCAGCAGTAAATCCAGTATTACGTGAAGGAAACTCTGATCGTAGAGCGCCAAAGGCAGTTAAAAACTACGCAAAAGCAAATCCTCACAGAATGGGAACTTGGGCTGCAGATAGCAAAACAGAAGTAGCTCACATGAATTCAGGTGATTTCTACGGAACTGAAAACTCTACAACTGTTGAAAAAGACGGAAAATTCCGAATCGTTTTCAATTCAGATAACGGAACAACTTCAGTTTTAAAAGATTTCGCTAATTTAAAAGCTGGAGAAGTTATTGATAGTTCTGTTATGAACTTAAACGCTTTAAAGCAATTTGCAGCAGCTACAATTGCTGATGCTAAAGCTAAAAACGTAATGCTTTCAGCCCACTTGAAAGCAACAATGATGAAAGTTTCTGATCCAATTATCTTTGGTGCTATTGTTGAAACTTTCTTCGCTGATGTTTACAATAAATATGCTGATTTATTCAAATCATTAGATATTAATCCAAATAACGGATTACAAGATTTATACAATAAAATTACTGGAAATGCACAGGAAGCTGAAATTAAACAAGCTATTTCTAATGCATTAGCTAACGGCCCACGTGTTGCCATGGTAAATTCAGACAAAGGAATTACCAACTTCCATGTTTCTTCAGATATTATTGTTGATGCTTCGATGGCAGCTTTAGCACGTAGCGGAGGTAAAATGTGGAATGCTGAAGGAAAAGAAGAAGACACAATTGCTATTATTCCAGATCGTTCTTACGCTGGTTTTTACTCAGCTTGTATTGATGAAATGAAACAAAATGGAGCATTAGACCCAAAAACTATTGGTTCTGTTCCAAACGTTGGATTAATGGCTCAAAAAGCAGAAGAATATGGCTCTCACGATAAAACATTCCAATTAAAAGAAAATGGAGTTGTAAACGTAGAAGATGAAAATGGAAATGTTTTATTATCTCAAAAAGTTGAAGCAGGAGACATTTTCAGAATGTGTCAAACAAAAGATGCTCCTATCCAAGATTGGGTAAAATTAGCTGTAAATAGAGCAAGATTATCTGATACCCCAGCTATTTTCTGGTTAGATAAAGATAGAGCGCATGATAGAGAAATAATCAAAAAAGTTGAAAAATACCTAAAAGATTACGATACTGCAGGTTTAGACATTCGTATTATGGATGTTAAAGATGCGATGAAAGAAACTTTACGAATTATCCGCACAGGTAAAGATGTGATTTCTGTTTCTGGAAATGTATTACGTGATTACTTAACAGACTTATTCCCTATTTTAGAATTAGGAACGTCTGCAAAAATGTTATCAATAGTTCCATTAATGAATGGTGGTGGCTTGTTTGAAACTGGTGCAGGTGGATCTGCTCCAAAACACGTTGAACAATTTGTAGAAGAAGGCTACTTACGTTGGGATTCATTAGGTGAATTCTTAGCATTACAAGCATCTTTAGAGCATTTAGCGCAAACTCTAAACAATACTAAAGCACAAGTTTTAGCAGATACATTAGATGAAGCAAATGCAAAATTCTTAGCAGAAGACAAATCGCCAGCAAGAAAAGTAGGTGGAATCGACAATAGAGGTTCGCATTTTTACTTAGCATTGTATTGGGCTGAAGCATTAGCAAATCAAACTAAAGACGCTGAATTAAAAGCTAAATTTAGCCCTATTGCAGAAGAGATGATTGCTAACGTATCTAAAATTGATATTGAATTAATCGCTGCTCAAGGAAAAGCGCAAGAAATAAAAGGTTACTATCATCCAAGTTTTGAATTAACAGACAAAGCAATGCGACCAAGTAACACATTAAATACTATCTTAGCTAAATTAAACTAAGCTAAATATTTTATAAAAAAAGCGACCTAAAATTAGGTCGCTTTTTTTATTCACTCTTTTTTTCCGGCTGTTTTTCGTTTATTATAACTATTGAAGCTTTTACCCCTGTTGTTAGATTCCATTCATTAGAAGTTATCAACTTCCCTGAATCATCAAACACACTAAAAGCTGCAGTATTAGGTCCTGAAGTTCCTTGATTTAGCGCAACGAAATCCAATCTATTAAATCCGTCTCCTAAATCTATATAGTATTCTTTTGGAGCTGCTTCCAACAAAATATTATAGACAACTTCTCTATCATTATTATACAAGGTTACTCTATCTCCGTCTGGATATTCGTGATCTCTACAGACAACTTTTAAATATTTAGTTTTAACCTTAAATTCTCCTAAAAATTGATTTGAACGATATTCCGCTTTAACTTCTTTATCCTGATTATTTAATTTTCTTTTTATTTCTTCGCCTGGATTTTTAAATTCATTTTTTTGAACCAAAACACTTTCTTCCCCTTTTTTCTGATTCAAAATAGAATATCGCTTTAAGTAGCTATCATCTTTATCAAAAATACTTTTGTATTTCAAAGTTACAGTATTAGCTTCAGTATCCACTTTTGCGGGCTCGTCCCAATTCAACTTTAACTTAGTCGTTTTAAAAGGAGAATCTTTCTGAGCCAAAACCGACGCAAATTGAAAGAAAAATACGAATATGAATAATCTTGTTTTCATTTGTACTGAATTCTAGTTGGTAAAATTAAAACAATAATTGATTTTTGATTACAAATTAACATTTGTTTTAAATTATTGCACTTTTTTTTTGTGAAATTTGTAGTACAAAATCCATACCGAAATGAAGCATCGTCTAAAACTCTTCTTGTTTTTACTCTTATTCTCAATTCTTGGTTTTGGACAAGAAAAAGTAACGCTTAGCGGGGTAATTTCTGACGCAAACAACAATGAAACTTTAATTGGTGTTTCAGTTTATATAAGTGATTTAAACATTGGAGCTTATACTAACGAATACGGATTTTATTCTATTACACTACCTAAAGGAAATCATACAATTCAAATAAGTTATTTGGGATTTGAAACCATTTCAGAAGAACTCGAAATTCTTCAAAACACTAATAAGAATATTAGGCTTAAAGAAAGCAATCAAGAACTTAAAGAAGTTGTCATAACGGAGAACACCGATAAAACAAATATTAAAAAACCTGAAATGAGTGTTAACAAACTTTCAATTAACACTATTAAACAAATGCCTGTTTTATTAGGTGAAGTTGACATTATCAAATCGCTTTTACTTTTACCTGGAGTAACAAATGCTGGTGAAGGACAATCTGGTTTTAATGTTCGTGGTGGTGGTGCCGATCAAAACTTAGTGCTTTTAGACGAAGCAACTTTGTACAATACTTCACATGTTTTTGGTTTGTTCTCCGTTTTTAATGCCGATGCAATTAAAGATTTAAAATTATACAAAGGTGGAATTCCTTCTCGATTTGGTGGTAGAGCAGCTTCTGTTTTAGATGTTTATCAGAAAGACGGAAATAGCAATAAATTCAGTATGAATGGTGGAATAGGATTAATTTCAAGTCGTTTATTAGCTGAAGGACCAATTGTAAAAGACAAAGGTTCGTTCTTAATTTCTGGTCGTGGTTCTTATGCCCATTTATTTTTAAAACTGACCGACAATGAAAATTCGGCTTACTTTTATGATTTGAATACAAAATTGAATTACAAACTCAATAAGAACAATAACTTGTATTTGTCAGGGTATTTTGGTAGAGATATATTCAATTTGAATGAATCGTTCCGAAACACTTATGGCAACACTACTTTAAACATGAGATGGAACCATTTATTTTCTGATAAATTATTTTCTAACTTATCCTTAATTTACAGTAATTACTTCTACGGACTTGAATTAGATTTCATAGGATTTAACTGGAAATCAACCATTCAAAATTATAACCTGAAATACGATTTTAAATACTATTTATCGGATAAAATCAAGTTTAATTTTGGAGCCAATATCACCAAGTTTGATATTAATCCAGGAACTATTGAACCTTTAGACGAAAACTCTTCAATCAATTACCGTCAATTAGATAAAAAATACGCTTTTGAAAATGCTCTTTATGCTGAAGTTGAACAAAATCTATCTAAAAAGTTGTCAGTCATGTATGGATTACGATTCAGTTCGTTTTACAGAGTTGGTGCATCTACAATAAATTATTACGACAATAACCAACCTGTTTTATATGATGAAGATTTAAAAATTTACGAAAAAGCGACACCTTCAAGTACCAAATATTTTGGTTCAAATGATAAAATAGCAGACTATTCGAATTTTGAACCACGATTTACAATCTCATACGAATTGAATAAAGATCAATCAATAAAAGCAGGTTACAATCGAATGGTTCAATACATGCAATTGGTTTCAAATACAGCCTCACCTACTCCATTAGACGTTTGGACACCAAGCGATAATTACATTAAACCTCAAATTGCTGATCAAATTGCAGTAGGCTATTTCAAAAACTTTAAAGACGGAGATTATACTTTAGAACTAGAAACGTATTACAAAAAAGTAAAAAACAGAATCGATTATATTGATGGCGCTGATTTAATTGCAAACGAAGCTATTGAACAAGTAATTCTTAATGGTAGAATGCGTTCTTATGGTTTAGAAATGATGATTCGTAAAAATGAAGGAAGATTAAACGGATGGATTGCCTATACTTTATCACGATCAGAACAACAAACTCCTGGTAGAACAGCTACTGAAGTAGGCATCAATAATGGTGATTGGTATCGCTCTGCTTATGATAAAACCCATAATTTGGCCATAACAGGAAATTACAAATTAAGTAAAAAATGGAGTTTTGGCGCTAATTTCATCTTACAATCTGGACAACCTGTTACATTTCCATCAGGAAAATATGTTTTTCAAGGCGTAACCGTTCCAAGTTACAATTCGAGAAATAGAGACAGACTCCCTGCTTATCACAGATTGGATATTTCGGCAACTTTAACACCAAAAAAATACGAAAATAAAAAATTCAAAGCCGAATGGGTTTTTGGTATTTACAACCTTTACAGTAGATACAATGCGGCTTCAATTACATTTAGACAAAATGATGAAACCGGAACAAATGAAGCGGTAAAACTATCCATTTTTGGTATTGTCCCTTCAGTGTCGTATAATTTTAAATTTTAAAATCATGAAAAACCTTTCTATATACATATTACTATTTGTGACATCATTATTTACAATAAGTTGTGAAGAAGTTGTTGATGTAAATTTAAACAATTCGGAACCAAAATTGGTTATCGAAGCTGTAATTAAATGGCAAAAAGGAACAACCGGAGAAAATCAGACTATTAAACTTAGTTTAACAAATGATTTTTATACCAATGATGTTTTACCAGCAAATGATGCCGTAGTTACCATAACAAATAGTGCTAATGTTGTTTTTAATTTCGTTCAAGTGCCTAATACAGAAGATTATGCTTGTGATAACTTTCAACCTGTTATTGGAGAAACTTATCATTTAGAAGTTCTTTATGAAGGAGAATTATATACTGCAACAGACGTTTTGTATGCTACTCCGGATATTATTAATGTAGAACAAGAAACGGTAACAGGTTTTGGTGGTGACGATCAAATTCAGGTTAAATATTTTTATCAAGATAATGGTGCAGAGGAAAACTACTATTTACTACAAGTTAAAAACCCTAACAAACAAATCCCAGAATTTGGAGTTATTAGCGATGAGTTTTTTCAAGGAAATGTTATGTTTGGATTTTATGGAAGTACCGAAACCGAACCTGGAATTACTTTAGATTTGAGCGTTCAAGGTGTTTCTAAAGGTTATTATAATTATATGAATAAATTAATTACTATTGCTGGTAGTGGTTCTGGAAATCCATTTGCAACGCCACCAGCTACAGTAAGAGGAAATATTAGCAATACTACAAATAATCCAAATTATCCTTTGGGTTATTTTGCACTTGGCGAAGTGTCTACTGTTGAATATTTGGTTCAGTAATTTATTACCGATTTAGATTTTTAAAAGGTATTGCAGTTCCTGTTTTTAAACGATATCTTTACTGCTTTAAATTTAGAAAATGTCTTCACATCATATAGTTAGAGATGATCAAGAACCTGCATTAATAATTGCTAACGGTGCTGAATGTAGCGAAGAATTATTAGGTCAATTACTCGAATGGTCACCATTAGTAATTGTATTAGACTCTGCTATTGAAAGAGTTTTAAAATTAGGAATCAAAGTAGATGTGTTACTTGGTGATTTTGATCGTGGATTTGACCCAGAATATTATTTAGAAAAACAATATCCTTTAGAAATTGTTTACGCTCCTGACCAAAATAAAACTGATTTAGAAAAAGCATTTGATTACCTCATCGAAAAAGGTCATAAAGCGGTAAATGTAATTTGGGCGACTGGCAAACGTGCTGATCATACAATTACTAACATTACAAGTATCGTTAAATTCAGAAATAAATTGAAAATCGTATTACTTGACGATCATTCTAAAATATTTTTATTACCCAACACTTTTGAAAAATGGTATACTAAAAACACTCCTATTTCACTCATTCCAATAGGAGAAGTTACCGGAATTCATTCTTCTAATCTTTTTTATCCATTATCCAACCATTCCTTAACAATTGGATACAAAACAGGAAGTAGCAATCATGTTACCAAAGATGGAATAGTGACAATCACGCACGAGCAAGGAGATTTATTATTAATGGAATGTTGGGATTAACTTTGTAACTTTGTAATCATATTTTACAACATGTCTATTAAATGAAACTCCAAGTTATTTCCGATTACAAACCTACTGGCGACCAACCTCAAGCTATTGAAAAACTTTCAAAAGGTATTTTAAATGGTGAAAAGTATCAAACACTTTTAGGAGTTACAGGATCTGGAAAAACATTTACAGTAGCTAATGTTGTGCAAGAAGTGCAACGTCCAACCTTGATTTTGGCGCACAATAAAACATTAGCCGCACAGTTGTATTCTGAGTTTAAACAGTTTTTCCCTAATAATTCGGTGCAATACTTTGTATCATACTACGATTATTACCAACCCGAAGCGTTTATTCCTGTAACAGGAACTTACATAGAAAAAGATTTATCGATTAATGATGAACTTGAAAAACTTCGATTAAGCACTACTTCGGCCTTACTATCAGGAAGAAGAGATATTATTGTAATTTCATCTGTTTCATGTCTGTACGGTATCGGAAATCCAGTGGAATTTCAAAAAAACGTAATCAATTTAGAAATTGGACAACAAATTTCGAGAACTAAATTATTACATCAATTGGTGCAAAGTTTATATTCGAGAACCGAAGCAGAATTTGCCGCTGGAAATTTCAGAATTAAAGGTGATATTGTAGAAATTTATCCTAGTTATGGAGACGAACCTTTCCGAATTCACTTTTTTGGAGATGAAATCGAAGAAATAGAAGCATTTGACTCAAGAACAGCTCAGGTTATTGAACGTTATGAAAAACTGACAATTTATCCAGCCAATATGTTTGTTACTTCTCCAGATGTATTGCAAAATGCCATTTGGGCAATCCAACAAGATTTGGTAAAACAAGTGGATTATTTCAAAGAAATCGGAAAACATTTAGAAGCAAAAAGACTAGAAGAAAGAACTAATTTTGACTTAGAAATGATTCGAGAATTAGGCTATTGTTCTGGAATTGAAAATTATTCTCGTTACCTTGACGGAAGAGAACCTGGAACACGACCTTTCTGTTTATTGGATTATTTTCCAGATGATTTTTTAATGGTTGTTGACGAAAGTCACGTTACTATATCACAGGTTCACGCCATGTATGGAGGAGATAGAAGTCGAAAAGAGAACTTAGTAGAATATGGTTTCCGATTGCCTGCTGCTATGGACAATCGCCCGTTAAAATTTGAGGAGTTTGAAGCCTTACAAAATCAAGTTATTTATGTTTCTGCAACTCCTGCCGATTACGAATTGCAAAAATCGGAAGGAATTTATGTAGAACAAGTAATTCGTCCAACTGGATTATTAGATCCAATCATTGAAATTCGTCCTAGCGCTAATCAAATTGACGATTTAATCGAAGAGATTCAACTTAGATGTGAAGCTGACGAACGTGTTTTGGTTACTACTTTAACCAAACGTATGGCGGAAGAATTGGCAAAATACTTAACAAAAGTGGCTATTCGTTGTCGTTATATTCATTCTGATGTAGACACTTTAGAGCGAGTTGAAATCATGCAAGATTTACGTAAAGGAATTTTTGATGTTTTAATTGGTGTTAACTTACTTCGTGAAGGGTTGGATTTACCCGAAGTATCGCTAGTAGCTATTTTAGATGCAGACAAAGAAGGTTTTTTAAGAAGCCATCGTTCGTTAACACAAACTGTAGGTCGTGCTGCTCGTAACGTAAATGGAAAAGCGATTATGTATGCTGATAAAATTACGGCATCGATGCAAAAAACAATAGATGAAACCAATTACAGAAGAGAAAAACAAATACGCTACAATACAGAAAACAACTTACAACCAAAGGCTTTAAATAAAAGTTTAGGAAGTGCATTGAGCGGAAATTCGGTTTCAACAGGATATTTTGAAAAAGAAGCTTTAAAAGCAGCTGAACCTGAAAGTTTGTACTTATCAAAACCTGAAATTGAAAAGAAAATTCGAGACTTACGCAAAATGATGGAAAAAGCAGCAAAAGAACTCGATTTTATGCAAGCAGCTAAACTAAGAGACGAGATAAAAGTATTACAAGACAAACTATAATAAACTCTTTGTCAAGCTGAACTTGTTTCAACTTCTCAATCAAATGAAAATTAGATTCTGAAATCTTTAGATTAAACGAAGTTAATCAAGTTCAGAATGACAGAAATAACATTAATAAAAATACCATGAGCAATATTGCAAACATTTTAAAACTTGAAGACGAAATCCAAATTATTGAAGCAATTGGTGAAATCATTTGGCAAAAAAAAGAAGAAACCGAAGACTTTTCTACACTAACTGATGAAGAAAAAGTTTTTGTTTTTGTAGATCTTTTTGAAGGTGCTATGGGCGAAGGTGGTTTTCAATTTTTCTTCAATTCAGATGCAGGTGATTTTGTAGAAGAAATCATCACTTCGTATAACGAAATCAAAGCTGTGAAAACAGCAAAATTAATTTCTAAAGCTTTAGAATTATTTCCAGCAAATAAATATTCTCCAGATGCTGAAATAAGAAGTGCTTTTATTGCAAAAGCAGATGAAAACATTCTTTCGGGTTGGGAAGACTTAGACGAATTATTCTTTGAAAACGAAACGGAAGAAGATATTGTAACTTTAATAGTAGACTATATTAAAGCAAATGAAGATCAATTTGGCTCTTAATTTTTAATAAAAATTACGTACATTTAGTAATCAATCTTAAAACTATAAAAACATGGCAGCAGTAAATGTATATTTAACGTTTAACGGTAATACCGAAGAGGCTTTTAATTTTTACAAATCGGTTTTTGGTGGCGAGTTTAGCTACATCGGTAAATTCAAAGATATGCCTGCAGATGAAAATTGTCCTCCTCCAAGTGAAGAAGAAGGCAATCGTATTATGCACGTAAGTTTACCAATTAGTAAAGAAACTGTTCTAATGGCAAGTGATAGTACATCTTTTAGTGGCGATGTAACTTTCGGGAATAACTTTTCAGTTTCTATTAATGCGGATAGCAAAGAAGAAGCAGATAAATTGTTCAACGGACTTTCAGCGGGTGGAAACGTAATTATGGCAATGGAAAAAACATTCTGGGGCGCTTATTTCGGAATGTTTACTGATAAATTTGGTATCAATTGGATGGTAAATTTTGACGAAATGCCTAAATAATTAATTGTGGTGTAATTATCAAAAACGTCAATTCGAGTGTTTTTTGTGTAATAAAATGTAACAAAAAATGTATCGAGAATCGTTTTTGAAATCAATTTTTCTATTTCTCGATACAATTTTCTATCGAAAATCACTCGAAAAGACGAAAAATTAAATTAAAAAACAATTACACCCAACGCCAACGGGTTATACAAATACAAAAACTTCCCTAGATGAATTGTCTAGGGATTTTTTTTAACATAAAAAGATAAGAAATTGACATAAAGTTAAAAACTTGTCAGATAAGTTTTAATATTTTATTTTTGAGAAATTAATCAAATCAAATATGAAAAAAATTCTTTCTCTTATCGCATGTTTTGTACTTTTACAATCATGTTCTGATGATTCTGAATCTAATGATTCACTAACAGGTTCTATTACCGCTACAATTGATGGTCAAAATTGGAGATCAAATATTGCAATTGGTGCTATACAATCTGCAAATTTTAGTGGAATTAATGGTAGTATACTTCAAATTTTAGGTACTACTTCAAATTCTTCTACGTTAGCCATTAATATCCCTTTACAAAATTTAGCTCCTGGAACATATACTTTTAATGGATATGACGCAACTGGAAGTTTGAGCTACACTTCCATGACTGATTTATATTCTTCTGATGAAACTGATGGAACATTTACCTTTACAATTAGTTCATACAATAGTGACAATGGAACTATTTCAGGAACGTTTAGTGGAACATTAATTGGTTTTGACTCACCAACACCTATGTCTGTTACAAATGGTACTTTTAACAATATTTCAATAGTTAGTCAGCAATTATATTCTAACGGAAATATGTCTTTAAAATTAAATAGCGGAACAGTTTTCAATATGGATGCTGATAGTAGTGATAATTTATTTTTAATAATTCAACAAGTTGATGAAGCAAACAAAATTGTAGTTTACGGAAACAATACAAACCCAGGAGCAGATTATGGTATTTATTCTATTATGATTCCTAAAAATGCAACTGTAGGTTCACACGCAATTGATGGAAATAATTATGACGCTGGATTTAATAATAATTCCAATATAACGTACACAACAACTGGAGGTACTATAAACATTACCTCTCATAACGGAAATACTATTGTAGGAACTTTTAATTTTACTGCAAATGGTAATTCTCAAACCATGACAATTTCACAAGGTAATTTTAGCATTACTTATAACTAAAAAAAAGAGGGTGATTACTTAATCACCCTCTTTTTTAATTATGTTGTTCTGTAAATACCGACAATAAAACTTCTCCATCGACCATTCGATCTGGGGAATTTTTCATTAAATGCAATACGCGTTTCATTGCATACGGATTCAATCCCATATTAATTCCAATTTCATTGATTTTAATTTGCTCTGCTTCGTGTAAAACACCATCGCAATGCATTATTAAAGCCAAACGATAAAATTGGCAAATACGGTGAAACTCATCTTTTATTACAGTAACAGAACCTCTCGATTTAAACAATTGATGAAAAGTATCTTTCTCGATTTCCAATTCCATAGCAACCATTTCTAAAAAATCGTACTCCCTATCGTGCAATTCGCCATCAATTAAGGCAAAAGCAATCATTTCCTGTAATAAACTTATT